>DKPL01000063.1 GCA_002471185.1 Bacteroides sp. UBA7335 | reverse complement strand
TTCTTTTCCATATTAGTAACACAATTGTGGAAATGGTAACACAGTACAGGTAACACAAAACCTGTCTAAAAGGGACTTTTTACGTCCACTTGTGTCGCTTCTTTCCGTTTTTTTTATTGGTGTTACGACTATGTTTTCGCTCAGAAAAGAACTTAACTAATTGAGTATTAGCAGCCGTTTGATAGAGAATAAAAAAGGAGTTCAAATGAACTCCTTTTTCTAAGTGATCCGCCTGGGGCTCGAACCCAGGACCCCAACATTAAAAGTGTTGTGCTCTACCTGCTGAGCTAGCGAATCAATCCTTTATTGCTGTTAAGCGGGTGCAAAGATAGAGACATTTTTTTAAATACCAAATAATAATTGAACTTTTTTTCTATCTTTGCAAAAAATACAATTTATACAATACATATAATAGTATGGCAACAGTTGACGATAAGAAGATTATTTTTTCGATGGTAGGGGTGAGTAAATCATTCCAAAACAACAAGCAAGTGCTAAAGGATATCTATTTGTCTTTCTTTTATGGAGCAAAAATTGGTATCATTGGTTTAAACGGTTCGGGTAAATCTACTTTGCTGAAGATTATTGCAGGACTGGAGAAATCATATCAGGGTGAAGTTGTTTTCTCACCGGGATATTCTGTAGGTTATCTGGCACAGGAACCGCACTTGGATGATACGAAGACGGTTAAGGAAATCGTAATGGAGGGGGTGCAACCTATTGTGGATGCACTAAATGAATATGAGGAAATCAACCAGAAGTTTGGTTTGCCTGAATATTATGAGGATCAAGATAAAATGGATCAGTTGTTTACTCGCCAAGGTGAGTTGCAAGATATTATTGATGCAACTGATGCATGGAACTTAGATAGTAAACTGGAACGTGCAATGGATGCTTTGCGTTGTCCACCTGAAGATCAATTGGTGGCTAATCTTTCCGGAGGTGAGCGCCGCCGTGTAGCTCTTTGTCGCTTATTGCTTCAGAAACCTGATATTTTATTGCTTGATGAGCCTACCAACCACTTGGATGCTGAGTCTATCGACTGGTTGGAGCAACATCTTCAACAATATGAGGGAACGGTTATTGCTGTTACCCATGACCGCTATTTCCTTGATCATGTGGCTGGATGGATTCTTGAGTTAGACCGCGGTGAGGGAATTCCTTGGAAGGGTAACTACTCTAGCTGGTTGGAACAAAAGACTAAACGCATGGAGCAGGAGGAAAAAACGGCTAGCAAACGTCGCAAAACTTTGGAGCGTGAGTTGGAATGGGTGCGCATGGCACCAAAAGCTCGTCAGGCTAAGGGTAAGGCTCGTTTGAACTCTTATGATAAACTGATGAATGAGGATGTGAAACAGAAAGAGGAAAAACTGGAAATCTTTATTCCTAATGGTCCACGTTTGGGCAATAAGGTGATCGAATCGAAACATGTGGCTAAAGCTTATGGTGATAAGTTGCTGTTTGATGACTTGAACTTTATGCTTCCTCCAAATGGAATCGTTGGTATTATCGGGCCCAATGGTGCGGGTAAAACGACTTTGTTCCGTTTGATTATGGGAATCGAGAATGCTGATAATGGTGAGTTTGAGGTAGGAGAGACTGTAAAAGTGGCTTACGTTGACCAACAACACAAAGATATTGATCCTAACAAATCGGTTTATCAGGTTATTTCGGGTGGTAATGATTTGATTAGAATGGGCGATCGTGATATCAATGCTCGTGCTTACCTATCGCGTTTTAACTTCTCGGGAGGTGATCAAGAGAAGCTTTGTAGTATGCTTTCGGGTGGTGAGAGAAACCGTTTGCACTTGGCAATGGCATTGAAAGAAGAGGGCAATGTGTTGCTTCTTGATGAGCCTACCAATGACATCGACGTGAATACACTTCGTGCCTTGGAAGAAGGTTTGGAAGATTTTGCAGGATGTGCAGTGGTAATTTCGCATGACCGCTGGTTCTTAGATCGTATTTGTACTCACATTTTGGCTTTTGAAGGCGACTCAAACGTGTTTTTCTTTGAGGGCTCATACTCGGAGTATGAAGAAAATAAAATGAAGCGTTTGGGTAATGAGGAACCAAAGCGTGTTCGTTATAGAAAGTTGATGAATGACTAATATTTCTTTCAATTTGAAAGTATAAATATTTTGTTGCTTAAAAATAGAAAGTTCCGGCCGGATTGGTCGGAACTTTTTTTGTTTCGTTTTGCTATAAAAGCTTCATTAGCCTTAAATTTTGAAACAGATTTGTAACACTAGTATAAATCTTATTAATTATATTTGCATACGAAAACAATTGTAAATCAACATTTTCTATTAATTAACAAAAAGAATTATGAAGAGACATCTAATTCATTTCCTGTTTGTTGCAGTGCTTTCTGTATGTTCATCAGCAGCGGTATTTGCACAAGTTACAGTGAAAGGTCAAGTTGTGGATGCTGAAACCGGCGAACCATTGATTGGTGCAGCCGTAACGATTGCGGGTACAACGCAAGGTAGTGTAACAGATTTGGATGGTTACTTTACGCAAAAAGTAGGCCAAAATGAAACACTGGTTATTAAATATCTTGGTTACCAAGATTACAAGAAGAAGATTACTCAGGCTAACGGTACCGTTAACTTAGGAGTGATTAAACTCGATTTAGACGCTTTTGCGTTGAGTGACGTTACTATTACTTCTTCTATTGCAGTAGCTCGCAAAACTCCGGTTGCCGTGTCTACTTTGACTCCGGCTTTTATTGATGAAAAGCTAGGAACTCAAGAGTTTCCTGAAGTTTTGAAGTCTACACCAGGTGTATATGCTACTAAGCAAGGTGGTGGATATGGTGACTCAAAAATCACTGTGCGCGGTTTTAAATCTGAAAACGTGGCGGTGATGATCAACGGTGTTCCTATGAATGATATGGAATGGGGAGGTGTTTATTGGAGTAACTGGGCTGGTCTTTCTGACGTAACACGCTCTATGCAGGTGCAACGTGGTTTGGGAGCTGCCAAAGTTTCTTCTCCTTCGGTTGGTGGATCAATCAACATTATCACACGCTCTATTGATACTCAAAAAGGAGGTTCGGTTTCTTATGCAATGGGAAATGATGGTTATAATAAGATTTTGTTTAATGTCTCAACTGGTTTGACTAAATCGGGTTGGGCATTATCTTTATTAGGGGGTAAGACTTGGGGTGACGGATATATTCAAGGTACTAACTTTGAAGGTTACAACTGGTTTGTGAATATCTCTAAACAAATCAATGACAATCACCAAATTTCATTTACCGGTTTTGCTGCTCCTCAATGGCACAATCAACGTAATAAAAACGATGGTTTGACTATCGAAGGATGGCAAGAATATGGCAAGAAGTATATGAATGGACAAAGTCCTTACAAATATAATCCTACTTATGGATTTGGTATTGACGGACAACGCAAGACTTCTCAACGCAATGAGTATAACAAACCTCAACTTTCGTTGAACCACTTGTGGCAAATCAACCAAAACTCTAGCTTGAGTACTGCACTTTATGCTTCTATCGGTCGCGGTTTTGGCTATAGCGGTCAAGGTTTGACTTCGGCTGACCGCAACAATTGGTATGGTAGCAGCAATGGTGTGTTGAATATGACTTTCCGTAATGCGGATGGAACTTTTGCTTATGAAGATATTTATGCATTGAACCAAGCTAGCGAACAAGGTTCTGTTATGGCTATGTCTAAATCTAAGAACTTCCATAACTGGTATGGTCTGCTTTCTACTTATACATCTAAGTATAAAGATTTCGACTTCTATGGTGGTATCGACTTAAGATATTATAAAGGTGTTCACACCAATGAGATTGTTGACCTTTATGGTGGTAATTACTTTATCGATTCTTCATCTCGTAAAACGGTTCTTGCTGCTAACAACTCTGCAGCTGCTGCCGGTAGCGCGTTTATCAATAAAAAACTTCAAGTAGGTGATGTGGTTTATCGTGACTATGATGGTTTTGTTGTTTCTGAAGGTTTATTTGGCCAAGTAGAATACAATAAAGAAAAATTCAGCGCATTTGCTGCTGCTTCTGTTTCAAATAATAGCTACTGGCGTTATGACAGATTCTATTATGATGCTGAACATGCAAAATCAGACGTTGCTAACTTTATTGGTTGGTCGGCAAAAGGTGGTATCAACTACAACATTACTGAACAACACAATGTATTTGCAAATATTGGGCACATCAGCCGTGCACCTTTCTTCTCGGGTGGTGTATTCTTGAATAGTACTACAAGCAATGCTTTGAATAAGGATGCTGTTAACGAAAAAATCTTCTCTGTAGAAGTTGGTTATGGTTTCCGTTCTAAAATGTTCTCGGCTAACATCAATGCATATTATACTAAATGGAAAGATAAAACAATGGCTAAATCAACCACTGTAACTTTCTATGAAGGTAACTTGAACGAGGTGTTCAACCCAAGTCTTAATATTGCTGATACTCGCGCAGTTATCAACATGCAAGGGGTAAACGCTGTACACAAAGGTATTGAAATGGACTTTTTGTTCAAACCTATCTACTGGTTGGATGTAACAGGTATGTTCTCTATTGGTGACTGGTATTGGGATAACAATGCAAGTGGTCAATTTACTGTAGAAGGTCAATTTATTGCTAATGCTACTGTAGTTACTGAAGAAGGCAAAGAACAAACTGTAGTTGTTCCTGCTGATCCTAATAACTTAACTCCATCAACTATGACTCTTAACTTGAAAGATGTTAAAGAAGGTGGTTCGGCTCAGCTTACTGCTGCTTTGGGCTTGAATGCTCGTGTTACTAAATCTTTGGGAGTAGGTCTTGACTGGAACTTGTTTGCTCGTAATTATGCTGACTGGCAGCTAAGCACTAGCGATATCATCTTGAATGGTGAAAAAACATTTGCTACACCATGGCGTATCCCAACAGCATGTACTTTTGACCTTAATGCTTACTATCGTTTTGACTTTGGTAAAGTTAATGCTACTCTTTCTGGTAATATCAATAACCTGTTCAATCAAACATACATCACTGATGCTATGGATGGTAGCAAACACGACTGGCAAACTGCTTACAACGTGTTCTATGGCTTTGGCCGTACATTCAACATCAGATTGAAAATTGGTTTCTAATTATCTAAACGAATAAGTTATTATGAAGAAAAAATATATATTAATCTCGTTTGCAGCTTCGCTTCTTGCATTGACAGGCTGTAACTATAACGATAAGAACTTCGACGGGTTAGATAACATCACTCAACCTGAAGATGTAATCAAGTTGGAATACACGCTTACTGAAGCTGATTATGCTTCTGTAGCAAGTAACAGTACCAACAAAACTTTAGCGGCACAAGCTGATTTGACTAACCAATTGAAAGCGGTTGGTACAAATGCTCTATTCTCTCAACAAATTTCTGCTAAAGAGTATTTGCCTGCATTTATGGCGGCCAAATGGTATATGGCTGATGCCGGATCTGCTATTAAAGTGACTTATAATGAGTCGGTTGATGCTCCTGCTTACTTGGCTGATATGGCTGCTGCTGAATCATACAAAGTAACTGCTGCAAACTATGAAACTGTATGGGATAAAGCGGGAGTAGATTATTTCTCGCCTTCTAAACCTGCAGCTACATATCTTCCTCGTTTTTTGAAAGCGGCTATGGCTGATGCTACCGAAGGCGAATATGTAGTAGCTGAATATAACTACTCTGCTAATGATCCTTCGGGAGATGGTGAACCGGGCGAAACTTACAATTCAATTACAGATGCTATTGAAGGTCCTGTAGGTGAGTATAATGTAAAAGGTACTGTTGCTGCCACTTATGCACAAGGTTTCTTGTTGACTGATGGAAAGGTTTCAATTTTAGTATTCAAGAAAGCTCCTATCAATATTGCATTGGGCGATGAGGTGGCTGTTAAGGGTACTACTTCTGTGTACTCTGGTGCAAAACAATTTGGCAACACTAACTTAGAGATAACTCGCTTGGCCGGTGCTGAAAGTTTTGCTTATCCTACTACTATCAATGTATGGGCTGCTGAACAAATGGATGCTTATGTAGCGGCTGCTACTAATGCTACCATTAATTATATTGAATATACCGGTACTTTATCAATCAGTGGTAACTATTATAATGTTGCTATTGAGGGAGCTTCTAAAGCTATTGGTAGTATTTCATATCCTGCTCCCGGTGTTGTATCGCCTGAGTTGAATGGTAAGGTTGTGAAAATTACGGGCTACTCAATTGGAGTTTCTGGTGGTAAGTATGTAAATACGATGTTGACTTCGATTGCAGAAGCTGATGCTACTCCTGCTACTTCTATTGGTGTAGTGGCTACTTCTGCTGCTGGTACTTACACTGTACAAGGTCAAATTGTTGCTAAATATGCTAGAGGATTCTTAGTAAGTGATGCTACAGGTGCTATTCTTGTTTATTTGAATACGGATTATGAAATTGGTACTACTGTTAAAGTTGCAGGTGCAGTTTCTAAATATGCGGGATTGAATCAGTATGGCAATACTGCTGAGGTTACTGTTATTGCTGAAGGCGCTACAGTTTCTTATCCTACTCCTTACTTGATGACTACTGCTGATCTTGATAACTATGTAACTGCTCCTTATTGTCGTTATGTGCAATATACTGGAACTTTGACTATCTCAGGAAACTATTATAATGTTATTTTTGACGATGCAGTAACTGCGCAAGGTTCTTTGTCTTATCCTATTACTGGTTCGGTAGATGCTGAGCTTGCCGGCAAACAAGTGCTTGTAACTGGTTATACAATTGGATGTAGTAGTGGTAAATTTGTAAACACTATGATCACATCTGTTGCTGATGCTAGTACACCTGCTTCAAGAGCTGCTATGGCTGCTAGTCGTGCTGCTATCACAGAGAAACGTTATGCTATCTACGAATATACCGGTAGTGCTTGGGCAGCTGCTACAGATGCTATTATGGTGAATCCTGCTGATTATACTGCAATGGGTATTTCTGGCAATAGCTTCTCATCATCTTACAGCCCAAATAACTATTTACCACAATTCTTGAATTTGAAGTTCCCTTATGCTCAACCTGAAGAGGTAAAAGCTGTTGCTTACTTCTATAAGAGTGGTGATGTGACATCATTGAAGGTAGATGAATATACTTATGCTAATGGTGTATGGGTGAAAAATGAATTCATCGAGACTAAAACTGATCAGTTTGTATTCAATGGTACAGTGTGGAACTTTGACCCAAGTATTGTTATCACTTTGAAGAAGGGTGATGCTTACTCAAAAGAATTTATGCTTGCTACAGTTGAAGGTGTAAAAGAACACTATGGTAGTGAATATATCGATTCTTATGGTACAGGTGAGTTCTACTATGGTTCTTCTGGTTACTATGGAAATGTGGATGTTCGTCCAAGTGCTTGGAAGCAATATGCTCCTTATGCTACTATGTCTGACGCTGAAGTGCGTGAGGTAATTATTGAACATGCTGAGAGTGGAATTTTTGTATTCTCATTGCAAAAGTATCATGGTGATATGGATGCTATCCCAGGTATTGATGTTACTGTAACTATCAACTATGATATTTATGACACTGCTGGAAGTGGTGTAATGCAAATTAAATATCTTGTAACAGGTAAAGGACAATTTGAGTATATCAAAGATTCGTATCAACAAATTAATTGATAGGGTTTATTCCTAATATAATTAAAGCCATCTCTTTTTAGGGATGGCTTTTTTTTGATATGATGGTCATAGTAAAAATAATATACTGCATAGTCTGGAGTA
>DKPL01000083.1:40337-62273 GCA_002471185.1 Bacteroides sp. UBA7335 | reverse complement strand
ATGGTAGCATTCATACCAATGCGTTCCATCAGGTAAGGATTGGTGCGCTCGTCAAGGTCGTAACGCCAAATAACGGGAGTGTGTGCTGCTGTCAACACAGGGTGTTTATAACGAGTAACTACCCCGTTGCTAAACTCAACGGGAGTGTTTTTGACAGACAATAGTGCTTCGTGATTGGTTAAAAGTTTAACCAATTTATCTTTAAAGGATTGTACCATTTTACTTATAGGTTAATTAAGTTAGGGGGAATTAATTATTTTCTAATTTAGTGTTTATATAATTTACGATTTAAATCGCCAACAAACAAAGTTTGAGGTTGATTGTAAAACTCAATAAAGTTATCGGCAGATGTCTGACCGGGATAAGGAGCATAATAGTGATTGTCCCTTTCGCGTGCATTGCGCCATACCAATGCGTAAGACACAGGGTACTTGTCAATCAAAGGTAGTAGCGTTTCTGTCCACCACGTTGAGTCGGGTATTGCCTCGTAACCGGTTTCAGTAATGGCTATTGGTTTTGAATGTGCTTTGCCCACTTGTTCGAGAATAGTAAGTGAGTTGTTCATCCATTCCAAATATTGATCACGATCGAATTGATAGCCATCGAATCCAAATAGGTCGATAATATCATCGCCAGGATATTTTGCAAGGTATTGCGTAGAGTCTTGTGGCTCAATGCCCGGTGAGTAAGCGTACAGTAAGTTATCCACTCCTCTCTCTTTCATACGGTCATAAGTCATGCACCACAAGGCTTTGTACTGTTCGGGGCTACATAACTTCTCGCCCCACCAGAACCAGCTTCCGGTATGTTCGTGCCAGGGACGAAATAGAATGGGAACCTTTACCCCATTAGCTGTTTGTAAACTATTCATAAAGTCGGCAGCTTTATCAATCCATCCCACAAATAGCTCGTGATTGTCGCCACCGGGCAACACCGAAGCCACTACTGTAGTATCGCTTACATCCCACGAGCTACCTCCTGTTTTAGGATTGTCCAGGTGCCAGCTTATTGTGTTCATGCCACCACGATTGTACTGATCGATAATTGCTTTACGAATTTTATCAAACGGAATCTTGTCAAGACTTTGATTAGCTCCCAACTCAATGTGTCCGATATCATAAGACATCACAGCAGGATAATCGCCACAAACGCTTTTCACATCGCTACGATCTTCATCCCCTTCCCAGCCAATGCCATAAAGCGGATCATCGTGATGACCAAACATGACACCAATAGTGGGCATTTCTTTTAAGTTTGCCAGTAAAGCTTCAGTCTCTGAACTACGTGTTTTTTTCTCAACCTCTTGCTGACACGAAGTTATACTTAGCGATAGAAGTGTTATACCTATCAATAAAATCTTTTTATTCATCGTTATTTCAAAATTTAAAATCAAAAACAGCTACTTCATAAGCATGCTGTTCGGAATAGATTGGCTACTCCGAGAGTTAAGTTAAGTATTGCTATTAATTCAATTTATTTCAAAGAGTTACACATCTACTTCAATATAGACTGTGTGATTATGCTGAATTTTTAAAATGGCATTTATCGTTATTTAAAAGATGGCAGCTGGTCACGAGTTACAACCACATCGCTACTCATGGCATTCGTCCACCAATCGTCGTCGGCATGAAGCATTTTAGCTCCCTCGTTGTCATACCAAGGCATAAAGTAAGACCATTGCGAACCACCATTCCAGATATTAGTGATATGATCTAATTTAGCATTTGCATCAATGTAAGCACCACACTCACCCAAACAAAGCATTTTGTTTCCAAACAACGTGTTCAATGCTTTATAGTCGGCAAAAGACTCAGCTGAATTTTTGCCATACAAATCGCGAGCTACAATATCTACATACTCATCGCCAGGATAAAAAGGCATATCTTTCACTTGACTCGTCCAAACCCAAATCAGGTTATTGATGCCTTGAGCTGCAAAAAAGTCGAACATATAAATCCACAATTTTTTGTAGGCTTCTGCCCCATCAGCTCCCCACCAAAACCAAGCTTTCCCGTTGGTATATTCATAAATATTGCCAGCAGCTTCGTGCAGCGGTCGCCAAATCATAGGTATTCCTTTCGCTTGCAACAGTTTCAGGTAATCGGCCATTTTGGTAAGGTCAGCTTTCATTACTTTATTCTCCCAAGTACCCTCAGTTAATGCTCTAGTTACAGTAAACGTGGTTTGAGTAGGATCGTAAGTCACATCGCTGCTAGCAGCAGTTTCGCTTTTGGGAACATTCCAATGCCATGAAGCTCCCACTATACCTCCTTTGTTCCACCAATCTTCAACCACTTTTGTATTGCCATAGTCAATCCAGTTGGCAGGCGATGCCCAAAGGTGAATATAGTCAAAAAAGGCCATTGCAGGATATTTACCCGTTAGTGTATATACTCTCTCGGCTTGTCCTACATTCCATGCCACATCAGCCATTGCTCCCGAAACGATTTTCTTACCATAATTGGCAAGTAGGTAATCGAAAACCTTCTGAGAAGCAGGCAACGCATTTGCTGTGACAAGTTTTGTATCGACTCCTTGATCGGCTACAGTACTAAAACTAATTCTCGCCTCTTGAGCTTTGACCTTTGCGGGACCTAGCACCACACCTTCGGGAACAATCAATTGATAGGTTTTGGATTTTTCTAAACCCGATACTGCAATTGTAACTTGAGTAGAAGAAGCAGTGACAGCACTAACCGTAGCGCCCGATAAAAGCACTTCGCTAACTGCAGTAGAGGCTACAAAAACATTGGCACTATAATTAATCACAATAGATAGATTACCGGGTGCAAGGTTAGTTGCACCATTTTCGGGCTGACTACTTACCATTTGAGCACTATTCGGCAATACGGTTTCTTCTTTATCATCACCACTACAAGCGGCTACCAGCAAAACGCTGATAGCACACCATAGTAGAGTATATACACATTTCTTCATTTAATATTTAATTAGGGGATCAATGTTACTTTTTTCACTATTATGCCTTGACCTTGAATGATGAGTGCGGTAGTAGACCATCCATCTTCCACATTCAACAGGGCATCCAACAACACATCGTCTACTGTCAACTCAATTTCAGTTTGTGGAGTTGCGAATTTTAAAATCTCTTGCCACTGCCCCCAGTTTGCATTGTTGATTTGCAATTGTGGCTCAACCTCAGTGCTCATGGTAGTATATAGTTTTATAATCGAGCCAACTTTTACTTTTACATCAGCAAATGATTCGCGCTTGATTCTAAAAGCCCCTCCCTTGTCTTCGCCAGTCCAGCTGCCCAAATCACGCACTTCGTCCATCAATACAACTTCAGAAGACGATTTAGTAATGATGCTAACCTTTGACACGATTAAGTTTTGACCTTGAATAATCATAGCCGTAGTAGACCATCCATCGTCGGCAGTTAAGATATTATCAAGAAAATCTTGAGTAATCTCGAGTTCAAATGACGTTTGAGATGGATCCTCAAATACTAAAATATCTTTCCATTGTGCCCAGTTTGCATTGTTTAGTTGCATTTGACCATAGCCAGTTACAGCAAAATAAAATTTTAGAATAGAACCCGGTGCCACACCTTCGAATGACTCTTTATAAAGACGGAATGCACCACCTTTGTCTTCGCCAGCCCAACTACCCAAGTCACGAACTTCATTCATAATGACAGTTTCAACAGTACCCGAACCGATAATTGTAAGCACATAGTCTATCTTGCCGTTTGAAGAAATCAGAGTCAAGGTTGTTTTGCCTGCAGCGTTGTTTGGAATAGAAACATACAAATTGGTCTCACCTTGAAGAATGTATTGTGTATCTGCTCCATTGATTTGAACACCCATCAACTTATCGCCGTTTTGCACTGATAATGTTAGAATATTGCCGGCATGTATTTCTTCATCATCACTAGGCAATGTTGGGATATAACAGAATACGGGTTTAGTAACTTCCAATTCATCACACTCTACAGACTCACCATTTTCCATCAGCAATGTTACTTTACCACTCTCTGCATCTACCGGAACAGTAACAACCAATTCGGTTTGAGAAATTGAAGAAACTTCTACAATTTTACCGCCTCCAAAAGTAACAGACGTTACTAGATCCAAATTCTGTCCCTCAAGGGTTACACTGCTTCCTGCAGCTACTGATGCTGGATTGTATGCAGTTATAGATGGTTTCAAAGTAGAAATTGTAATGGTAGCACTATTGCCACTTGCCGTATTTAGAGTAAGATCACCACTAATTGCCATTTTAGGCATAATCACCGTAATTTCAGTATCAGTTTGTGAAGCCAATTCAACGGCTTCGGTCATGCCGGGGAATAACACGTTAGTAACTACATCCAAGTTGATTCCTTTGATGGTAATCAGCTCATCGGCTTTTATGTTTTCATTTGGAGTAGCCTCGAGTTGAGTGGGAATAACCATACCAATTGTTGCCACAGGCACCTTAACCCCCGAATGAGCTACGATTGAAATAACACCATCGGTAACTCCGACAGGGAGGGTAAACGAAAGTTTATCATCGTTGATTTGAAATTCTACCAATTCATCATTGGGCATAGTAACATGATGTACCAAATCGATATCGTTTACTTTAACCTCGATTACATCACCCGGTTTCTTATCATCAGCAGCAATTATTTCATCAACCGAAGGAAGTACCACGTTCAATGTCTCTTCTGACTCTAGCTCAACAGGGATAACTGCATCATCTGCTAAAGTAATTTTGCCGGTTTGTGCTTCGAGTGGTAAAGTCAATACAATTTTAGAGCGCTCCCATGTGATAAAATCGTTGCTTGTAACTGCTACATTATCGGCAAAAATAACACGAGTCATGAGATTTAAATAATCCCCCTCAATAGTCAACTCTTGTCCCGCCTTAATAGGTGAAGGAGAAATTTTTTCAATAACAATAGGTTCAATGTAACTCAATTGCGATTTTGAGGTCAATGTGGTATTTCCTGCCACGATTAACTTCACATATCCCACCTCGGCATGTTGAGGAATAGTGATTTTTAAATGCTGTTTATCTATCAATTCAAAATCGGTTATTTCAATATCATCAGGAAGCACAACACTAGTCACTTGATCGAGATTGCGACCAATAAAAGTGAGTTTTCCACCACGTAATGCGGGGCTTGGACCGAAAGCTTCAAGAAGAGTAGTTCCGGATTTGCTATCATCATTGTCGCAAGCAGTGAAGGTTAAAGCCAACAAAGCCAAAGTCATCACAATTGCACGATTTAGTATTTTATTGTATTTCATATCTTTCATGTATTTAGAAGATCGATTTATTTACTGTTTTTCACAACACGAACATTGTCGATATGGAAAGTAGGGCTACATGCAGTACCGCTTACTCCACCTGATTTTCCCACAAATAAGGTAATACCCGAATAGTGTCCTGAAGCATTTACTCCGATAGCCGTTCCGGCATCATTATACTTAAACTCATTCATCGGAATAGTAACAGTTATCCATCCATTGGTTTTATACGACCCTGCATCTTTCCAAGGAATCCAAAGAGCACGAGGATAACTCTCGCTCCATTTGAAACCTTCATTCGGATTACCTCCATCAGATGTTTCTTGCCAGTTCATCCAAGCATCTCCAGGACCGGAGAAAATCACTTGAAGGGCAGCTGAAGACCAAGAGTCAAGTACATTTACCTCCATTTTTAGTTCGTAAGCATCTAAATTTCCAGAGTCGAATACATCGGGGGAATTGCTATAGTATGACCATACATCGTAGCAATAATCCGAATCACTAGTTTCAGCTTCATCACTTATATCACCAGCCATTACTAGGTATTGTCCGTTTATACCACCATCTGTACCTACTCCCGAAGCACCGTGCCAGCCGTGGTGCCAACCTCCGTCAGGGTACTTAGTGTCAAAATCGAGAATGATATTGCGTTCATCACGGAAATGAAGTGCACTTTCTCCGGTACCATAAACCGAAGTTACCTTCAACGGTCCCGATTGAGCTCCAGCAGGAACTTTCACTGCAATGTTGTTGACATCGCAACTGATTAACTCGCCTTCGACATTGCCTGAAAAAGTTACTTTTATAGGATTCTCTTGTTCAGATACAAAATAAAGTCCTTGAATATAGGCAATGTCACCTTCGGCCACATACTCACAGGTCATAGATTTAACAGAAGGTACAGGTACCTTAGTTTCAAATGTATAGTAACAAGAGTCGCTTTTGGTATAAAGTTTAATCAAATCTTGTTTTTCCGAAGGAATGCCCGACGGGATAGAAACAATAATTGCATTATCTGTAACAAAACTCGGATTTAATTTTGCTTTTTGATCGTTAAAATAGATGGCACGTACAGCACCTAAATTTTCGCCAATAATAGCAATGCGATCGCCAAGATAGGCACTAGCTAAAAGTGAATCGGCAACAGCAGCATCACAGGGACGAACGTACCTTACAGAAGGAGTACCACCATTTTTATTATCGTTGTTATCGTCTGAGCAAGCATTGAAAATAAGCATAGCCAATGCCATCAGAAGAGTGCTATATATATATTTATTCATAATGTTTTTAAGCTTAAAGATTAAAACTGATAATCTACAGGATCCTTAGTTATCGTAGGAGTTTTAGTTACGGTTTCTGCCGGAATAGGCAATACTAAATTGCTTTCGGTAATCAAAATCTTGGAAACATCTTGATTAATATAGAAAATAGAACCTTTACCTTTAGGATCACTTGATGGGTTTAGCTCTGTAAATCCACCGTGATAAGCTCCATCAGCATTTCTTTCTTGCCAAGAGTATTGACCATTGGATACGTATTGACGCTCACGACTCATGCCGTTTAGATAGTTCAAAGCACTGCTCATATTTCGATAACTCATACGTTTAATGTCGAAAAAGTTAATGCTTTCGAGCGCAAACTCTACACGGCGTTCTTTTATTAATTCATCATAAGAGATTGACGATTTTGTCCAAGATAAACCGGCACGAGAACGGACCTCAGAGAATACACTCAATGCCGTTGCATCCGAAGTAGAGGTTCCCGAACCAATACAAGCCTCAACATAGCACATGTAAACATCGGCCAAACGAAGAAGATAAAGATTGTTTCCAGCATCTTGATTTGATACACCACCTTTACCATCGCAATCTGAATTAGCACCGACAATGTATTTGCGAACATGAGCTAACATTTCGTTTGAAGTTTCGGTAGACTCATCTTCACTAAAGTTATAGTAAGAATATCCGCCACCACCCAAGTTGCTGTAGTAATCGCCATTGCGCATATAAGTGTAATAGCGTCGAGCGTCATTATTTTCGAAAGTTTCTTGCAAACTCAAGGTTGGACCTTTGCCCGATCCCCATGAAGAGCCTAAATTTATCAATGCGTTGCGTGATTGAGAAATGTTGCGCCCGTTGCCATAGCCATAACCATCATTGGTACATTGAATGGCAAATAACGATTCGCTATTGTTATTTGCACTTGGATAAAACATAGTAGACAAATCATTATACAATGACAAATTACTATTTTTTATAATCTCATGTGCGTAGTTCTTTGACTTTTCAAAGTTTTCGCTAGAACTACCATCAGCTAAATGAGAGGCCATGGTAAGATGAAGCTTAGCCAACATACCTGTAGCAGTCCAACGAGTACAACGACCCAATTGGAAAGGAGAAGAAGGCAAGTTATTTCGAGCAAATTCTAAATCCTGACGAATAAACTCATAGACACTTTTTTGGGTGTGACGAATAATTTGACCGCCCGAAATATTATTATTGGTAATGATAGGCACATCTTTCCAATACTCAGTCAACAGATAGTAAGCAATGCCTCGAACACATCTTGACTCGGCAAGCGCACGACTAATAACTGCTTCAGACACACCGTTTTTGCGAGCAGCATCGGGCATACCATTAATGATATTGTTGCAATACGAAATCACACGATATAGTCCATTCCAACCTTGCGTTAAGAAAGTATTACCATTTTGGAAAGTCATATAGTAGAATTGACCTTCTTGATCGTATGTGTAGAACAAGTCTCCTGCAAGTTCATCGCCTGCCATCCACATGAAGTTCATACCAAACTCTTGCCACACAAAGGCACTATATAAAGATGCGGTATTGGCATTGACTGCAGCTTCAGAAGTATAATAAGTTTCTAGCACTTGTTGATCTTCGGGCACAACAGTCAGAAAATCTTCACAAGAAGCTGTTGTAAGAAGTAGTGCAGAAAGACTAATGATTTTGAATATATTTTTCATATTAGTTAATCCTTTAAGTTGAGTTAGAAGCTAATGTTAGCACCAAAGGTATAAATACGAGGAGAAGGATAACGTCCCATATCTACATTGGTTAATCCAGCTTGCTGATTGTATGATCCAATTTCGGGATCTAAGCCTGAATAGTTGCTGAACGTATATACATTTTGACAATTGAAATACACCTTCAGATTTTCCATAGCAGCTTTTTTAATCCATCGTTTAGGGAAGTTATAAGATAAAGAGATGTTTTGTATTCTCAAGTAACTTCCATCTTCAAGCCAACGATCACTCATTCTATTGTTACCGTTAATGTCATTGCTACTCCAGCGTGGTAACTTGGCACTTCCGTTAATTAAGTAGCAATTGTCAGGATCACTCACATTGGTATTGTTACCATCATAATAGCCCAATCTAGCTCTTTCTAAAACAGTGACTGCTTGGTTGTCCCATTGCGAAACCAATCCTTCGGTTTTAACACGAACATAGTTCAAGATATCGCCTCCAACAGCACCAGTTAAACCAACATTTAGTTCCCAGTTTCCTAGATAGAAAGTATTTGTAAACCCAAATGTAAAATCAGGATTTGGATCACCAATAATTGTTTGGTCGTACTCGTTGATTACGCCATCAGGCACTCCGTTAGGGCCACTGAGATCTTTAAATTTAACATCACCAATCCATGAACCGGTAGTACGGTGAATACCTACCCCTTCAGGACGAGCCGAAGTCCTTAAATCATCAGCATCTTGATATAGCCCATCAGTCATATAGCCATAAAACACACCAATGGGTTGACCAACCGCAATGACCGAAACAGTTTGGAAACCTGCATACCAGTCAAGACTACCATATTTGGGAGTACTTAGTGCATCCAAAGCTTTTACCTTATTGCGATTTATAGAAATAATCAAATTGGTACGCCAGTTAAAGTTCTTTGTAGCGATATTGTGTGTATTTAATGAGATATCAATACCTTTATTTTCAACCTTACCCATGTTCATATATGGAGTTTGGATATCGTTCCAGTTTGCCCCACCCAATACAGGCGATACAGAAGGCTGAAGCAATAAATCCTTAGTTGTTTTGTAATAAGCATCAACAGTAAAGTCAATGCGATTATTCAAGAAACTCATATCGATACCGGCATTATACTGTTCAGAAGCTTCCCACTTCAAGTCGGGGTTAGCATTGTTTGTCATGCGATAAGCTGTACCAAACACACTAGGAAAGGCAGTCATTGTAGAACCATATTGATAAGTACCAATATTGTGATTACCTACTTGGCCATATCCAGCTCTAAGTTTCAGATTTGATAACCAAGATTGAGTTTTTTCCATAAACTTCTCGCCCGAAACACGCCATGCAGCTGCAAATGATGGGAAGTATCCCCAACGATGATTAGAACCAAACTTTGACGAACCGTCAGCACGAAGTGTAGCTGTCAACAAATACTTATCGGCATAATTGTAGTTTAAACGTCCATAGAAAGAGACCATCGTAGATGCGTCTTTCCAACCGTTGTTAGAGGTAAACACACCGTCGGGTCCAATGACCTGAATATCATTTGATGATAATTGATTCTTTTGCAATTGAGTTCCCTCCCAAGACGAACGTGAAGTCTCAGAACCTAACATAAAGTTAATGGTATTTTTTCCAAAGGTTTGATTGTAGGTAATGAAATTCTTCCAGTTCCAATACAAGCTATGCTCCTCACGCTGCATAATCATCGCATCTGTATTTTTCAACTGCCCATATTCGTAGGTGGGTTTAAACCCTTTATTTGTATTGTGATTTCTATCAATACCAAATTCTGTACGGAAGTTTACATATTTATTGAAAGTAACCTGAGCATAAATATTACCCATGATACGATCGCGTAGAAGCGTATTTTTTTGGTCTTTAGTCAAAGCAACCGGATTATAGATAGATGACCCATTTACACTTTCGGGTCCGGCATAGTTACCATCAAAATCGTAAACAGGAACAGAAGGAGACATCAGCGATGCCTGCATTACCACTCCATTGATACCATCATTATTTATAATAGACTCATGCGTTCTAGAATAAGATAGCGTAGCACCCATTTTGAAGTATTTATTAAACTCATTATCAATATTCATACGACCGGTGTAACGATTGAATTTGGAGCTAATCAACATACCATCTTGTCCCATATATCCAACCGAAAATGCATATTGAGTTTTATCATTTCCGCCATTTAAAGACACATTATGACTTTGCATCCAAGCATTCTTAGTCACAGCATCCTGCCAGTCAGTACCTTGACCAAGCAAACTAGGATCAAGATAAGCCTGATCAATATTATTCATCATACCCTCTTCATAAAGCTGTTTTTGATAAACACCAAATTGTTGAAGGTCCATCATATCAAGCTTACCCACACGTTGTTGGATAGCACCATATCCATCATACGTAATATTAGTACGTCCTTTATTACCACGTTTAGTAGTGATAATAACCACACCATTAGCACCCGCTGCTCCATAAATGGCAGCAGCCGAAGCATCTTTCAACACGTCCATAGACAAGATATCACTTGGAGAAATTGAAGCCAATGGGTTTACCACATTTTGTCCATTTGATCCACCCGACCAATCGAAACCGGCAGTTGAAGTACCCGCCCCACTTACAGGAATACCATCGATGATATAAAGAGGTTCGTTGGTATTATTAATAGAACTAGCACCACGAATGCGAATAGAGTTAGCAGCTCCAGGAGCACCAGAATTGGCTTGAACCTGCACACCTGCCACACGACCTTGAAGCATTTGGTCTACATTTGTCACAATAGATTCTCTTAGCTTATCGCCCGAAACTCTTGCTACAGCACCCGTAAGGTCACTTTTCTTCATCGTTCCATAACCAACCACCACAACTTCATCTAACAGTTCGGCATCTTCTTTCAATGAAACTTTAATGATTTTCTGATCGGTAATTTTTACCTCTTGTGTTTTATATCCAATACAAGATATTTCAAGAGTATTTTTCCCACTAGGAACATTGAGCACAAAGGCTCCATTTAAATCAGTTATAGCACCTGTAGCTGTGCCTTTCACTAATACATTAGCGCCAATTAGCGGTGAGCCATCGGCAGCATCTGTAACAACTCCCGAAACCGTAGTTTGCTGAGCTATCAGCTGACTACTGATCAGAAGTGCCATTAGAAACAACATAATGTTCTTCATATTATCACATAGATTTAAATATAGATTTAACAAATCAACGATAGCAAAGATACAGCTATCAAAAAAGGAAGACAAATACAATTTTATCTTATACTAATACTATTTTACTTATAGTAGTTATTTGTGTCTATAAAGTTTGTATACAAATTATTTATTTTTACCAGCTATATATTTTTCAAAGAAACTCATGCGTGTGTTCCACCAAGTATCTGGTGTATTGTGTCCGTTAAGCGGATAAATATAAAATTCTTTTTCGGTTGTGATGCGGTTAAAACCAGAGAAATTGGTATGTGGTGGGCAGACTTCATCTTGCAGTCCAACAGCCATTACTACAGGACACTGAATCCATGGAGCCAAATTTTTAATATCAAAATAAGATAAATTCTTATATAAATCAGAATCGCTCATGCCTAGCTCCTTTTGTTTATTTAGTATTGGCGTAGCAGGCCATTGTACTATTTTAAAATAGTCGGGATAGTCTGAGAGAAATGGGATTGTTGGAGCAATGGCACAAAAGCGATGATCTAAAGCAGCCGCAGCGAGTGAGAATGCCCCTCCTTGACTTCCGCCTTCTGCAAAAATATAATCTGTATTAACCTCGGGACGTGAAGCTATAAAATCGACAGCACGAACAAGATCCATAAAGGCTCCACGATAATAATAGGCATTGATAGAATCTAAATTATAAGTTATCCAATCACCATATTGATTATTCTCTTCTTGAAGCCCCTGTCCGCGAGTAGACAACACAAACTCAGCATATCCCGGAGTACCACCAGGAATCCAAGGTTTTGAGCCATATCCCATATAAGATATTATAGCAGGATATTTTCCTTTCTTGACAGGAACAGAGTAATATCCCGAAATTTCCTCACCACCTAGCGATTTCATTTTCACCAAATAAAGTTTGCGGTTTTTATTGGCATCATCAGTAACCTGAGTCAACTGGTATTCTGGAGCTACTTGTGCCAATTCTTCTTTGGCTCTATCCCAAAATTCCTTTAAGTCAGGTTGAGCATCCGATAGCGAGACAATACTCTCGGGTTCGTAACCAATGTTAAAACGTTTTACAGCAGAATTATTTTCAGAAACCACACAGCGATAAAAGCCGGGAGCAGGAACTGTAAAATCAAATTTCAAATGAGTAGAATCGCCTTCCAACAAAGTTACCACTTGCGACAATGAACTTAAAGACTGATATTGATCGGTCATAATTTCGAGTTTCACTACAGCCGATGACTTTTTATCGCTTTTACTAAAAACTACGACCTCAACCTGAGGAGTAGAAGGAGCTAAATAAACCCAATTATTAAAAGGATCTATGCGATAATTAAAATTCAACTCAGTCTTGTCGGCTTGAGCCGACAAGCTGAGTGAACTACAAAATAAACATACACTTAATAACCAGTACTTCATTTTTTTTATATTTTTCAATTTTCATGTAACTATCAAAAACAACTACCCAATAGTAGACTATATTCAATCTTATAATTGTTTCAAACCCTCTAAGCGCTCATTAGCAGCTTTAATAATAGGAATTGTTGAATCGGAAACAAAAATTGAGTTTAATCCTTGTTCCTCTTGTGCCGGATCACCTGTATAATCATCTCCATTCATCCAATAGATATGACTGTCTGACGGCTCAGCGTAACCACCCCATGCCCAGAAATTACATCCTGCCAACAACCCATTATAGAGTTCTACATTGCCTATCTGATTAAAAACGAATGAGTAATATTCGTCTCTTGCCTGAGTTGAAGCTGATTTAGAGAAAGCAAATCCATCACGCGGAAATCCAAACTCTTCAAGGACTATAGGTTTTTCATATTTATCAGCAATGGCCAAATGTTCTTCCATATATTTTTTTGTATTCTCTTTGGCACGAGGCAAATGATAGAGCAGACTATCTTTATCAGCCCATCCCCAATTGTATGGCCATATATGAATATTCATATAATCAATATTGGGATCGGCATGAATCGCCTCGAAAAGTTCGATATCTTGTTCACAACCGTGTTTGCCTTCACTACCCGTCGACACCAAGTGATTTTTATCTAACGACTTGATTTGTGCAGCTACACTAGACATCCATTTTGCAAAAGCCTTTTTATTATCATCAGAAAAAGCACGTGGTTCATTTCCTATTTGCCAAGACATAATCACAGGATCATCAGTATATTTCAACGAAGTATATCGATTGGTTCGAGTTACCATATCGGTCACATAGTTGGCAAACAAAGCCTTTGCACTATCCGACTGAACAAATTGTTTCACATAGTCCATATAAGCAGGCCATCCATCTACAGCCGGAACAACCGCTTTACCATACCCTGCCCATTCAAGATATTGTCCATATCCTCCACTCCACTCCCAGGAGTTATTTAGGTAGAGTACAGCTTTCATATCTCGCTTACCCATTTCCATCAAAAGATAATCTAGCCCGGCAAGGATGGTATCGTTGTAAACTCCGGGAAATGTTTGTAGTGTAGGTTCCACCTTTGCAGTAATTCCACGTGATCCATCAGACCCTACCAATACCCGTAAGTTATCTACACCAATACTTTTCAAGAAATCAAGCTCTTTATGCAAGCGGTGACGGTTTCCTCCTTCTCCTTCAGACCCTAAAATTGCACCATACCAAAAATTAGTTCCAATATAATGATAAGGAGCACCATCTTTGATTAGTTTACCATTTTCAACTCGCACAAACGAGTCATCATTTAAAGATTTATGTTTGGATTGGCAGGCAGACAATAAGGCCAAAAGCACAATGAAGAGTGTTGTTTGTTTAAACATAATTATTAGAGTTTGATTAACGACACAAAATTACAATAACACTTTTACACACTACAGTATTATTTTATCTATTAATAATACTATTTTTCACGATTCATTTTTATTATAAAGATAGAAGCAATCATAAAAGAGGTAATAACAATCATAAAAATATGAATGTTATAAATTACCAGAACCCATAAGTATATCGATATAGACTCTTTCTTTGATGATTCAATTGCTAGATGAGCTTCTTATTTTTCCGATAATTCTCGCGAAACTCCTTAGGTGAACACTCTTTTTTCTTTTTAAAAATGCGATTAAAATTAGAGAGATTATTAAAACCACATTCATAACAAATTTCGGCAATAGACATGGTAGAGTCGACCAACAGACGTGAGGCAAACCCCAAACGAATATCTATAACATAATCAGAAAGATTCTTGCCGGTACGAAGTTTAAAAAATCGGCTGAAGGAAACGGGAGTCATCCCAACCATATCGGCAAGCACATTAAGGCGAATTTCCTCCTGATAATTCTGATTGATGAAGTCTTGAATCTTTTGTACCCGGCGACTATCTGCATGAACATCTATTTTGGCAAACGACGAGCTAGACAATGTACGTGCTTCATCACCAACCAATGATAGTTCGTATAAGATAGTCATAAACTTAATAACCGCATAAAAACCTTGCTCTTCTGAAGCCAAAGTATCGAGCAAAGGATAGATCTTTAGAATAGCCGACATAGGGAAGCAAAGTCCCTTTTGGGCACGTTCCAGCATCTGACGAATGGAGTTAAACTGATTTTTATTGATGAAGCTTTTAAAAAATAGATCGGCAGAAAATTGAATCGTAATTTCACGAATACGCTTCGAGCTACACGTATTTTGTTCCCATACATGCTCTAGCTCCTTTCCGGTTATCAACACTAAGTCATAATCTCCAATCACCTCAGCCGAATCGCCCACAATACGCCTTACTCCCGAAGCATTCTCACAAAAGTTTAGTTCGAACTCAGCATGATTGTGCATCGGATAAGTAAACTCCGTTTTATGTCGTTCAGCGATATAAAAACAATCTTTGTCGGACAAAGGAGTTATTTCTCGAATAATTGGGTTTTGTGTTGATGTGTCCATAGTATCATTATTTATATCGTATTTTAACTGTGTAAGCTTCGTAAATCATCACCCGAAGGATTCTGAAATACCCGTAAATCAAATTCGGGAATAACAGCCAGTACATGATCGAAAACATCTGCCTGAATGCCTTCGTAGGGTACCCACTCTTTCACAGCCGAAAAGAAATAAAGTTCCATCGGTATACCCGTTTCAGTAGGTTGCAACTGTCTAACCATACAAGTCATTTGCTGATTCACAGTAGGCAGGTTTTTGAGATAATTATTTAAATAAGCTCGAAAAACGCCGAGGTTAGTTTGATGATAACCATTGACTAAAACGGAAGAATCGATATTATGTTGTTTATTATACGCTATAACTTTGTTTTCAGTTTCATCAATATACTCTTTCAGCAAACCAATCTTTTTGTATTTATCAAGCATTTCGGGAGAACAAAACTTCACACTATTCATATCGATATTAATGGAGCGCTTTACCCGACGACCGCCCGACTCTTCCATGCCACGCCAATTTTGAAAAGAGTCGCTAACCAAAGCATACGGAGGAACAGTAGTTATTGTATTATCCCAATTGCGCACTTTTACAGTATTAAGAGTTACCTCTATTACAATACCATCGGCACCATATTTAGGCATAGCAATCCAATCTCCTACACGCAACATATTATTTGCAGTAAGTTGAATGCCCGACACAAACCCCATGATGCTATCTTTAAACACCAACATTAAAATAGCAGCCGAAGCTCCCAGTCCGGTAAACAGCACCATAGGAGACTTATTTAACAAGATACTAATAATGATAATACCGCCAATAAAAAAGAAGATAACCTGAGCAGTTTGCAACATCCCCTTCAAAGGCTTGTTGCGACTCTGTTCGCGTGTGCTATACAGATAATAAACAGCTGCAAGAAAAGCTGTAATAAATCGAAGCAAAACCGCTACGATATAGATCATACAGAAGCGACGCACCACTTCGAGTATTTTATCATCAGGAATAGCTAATGGTAAAAGAAAATACAAGAAAATAGGAGCCACGATGTGACTAAAGTAACTCATCACTTTACGATCGAACAAAATATCATCCCAAGTGGCTTTAGTCCTTTTTACCAGCTTTACAATAGAAGCAACAATGATATAGCGACAAATCAAATCGGCAAGTATTGCCACTATAATCACTAGAATCAACATAATAATATTCACAGAGTTAGAAGCAGCATGAGAGCTTATTCCCCATGAAATTAGTAAATCATCTATTTTATTAGCCAATTCGTTCATATCGATTCGTTATCATTATGATTTCTTTCGGCATTATCTAAAAATGCCTTTATATCTTCTCTAAGCCATTTATTCAAGAAAAGCGAGCGAAAAGAGTTGTTCTTACGCAACATCAATTCCACATTCATCTGACTATTTTGATAGCTTGTCAGTTCGTTGCGATATTGTTCTTCGTGCTCTGCCAGTTTCTTAATCTCATCTTCGCGTTCTCGCCTGAGCACCGTACAAACAGGCACCAATAACTTCATCACCACATTATCCATCAAGTGATGTCCTTGAATATAGAGATAAGTAGTCCTAGGAGTAAGTCCTAAGTTTTCCAAATTAGGATTCAATGCCTTTACACTTTCAACGATAGTAGCGTATTTTAGTTCAAGTTCGCGCAACTTACCTCTCACATTTTTTTGCACATTCTGCAAACACGATTCTAGATGATAAAGATTCACATTGCGCAATCGCGTTAAGTTGTTAAACTCATTCATAGGAAAAGTATTGGTATCGTGTTGCCTATAAAACCACACATTCCACAAGAACAAGGGATAGATAATTTGAGAATACTCTTGCATAAACAACTTAAAGTCGATTAGTACCCGATCATTCAAGGTAGCTTGCACACAAATCTGATGCAGACTATCGGCAAAGCATTGGTGATTTTCGATGGCATAAGCATAAGTCTGAAATATGTATTTATTATTATTAATCTTTCGCGAAGTTGATGTAGCTCCTTGTAGTAGAAAATCATAATCACTATCTACACAAGCAATGAGGCTACTCCCAAGCTCATCAGTGTTTAGTGTGTTCATTAGTACCATCTTCTTGCCTTTTGCTAAAGAGGTAGACGAGGGTAACATGACTTGAAAATAGAGTTTATCGGTTTCGAACTCTTCAAACAAGGCACGCCAGAAAGCTATATCATCATAACTCTCTACATAAGCAATAATCCTACGACGAGCATTTTGCGAGTAAAGCTTTTGTGCAGCACTAAAGTAAGAAGAGGTCAGATTATCACGCAAAGAAGTAGGCATACCATTGCTATTTAGTTACTACATACTGATGAAAGATAGGAGTAGCAATATCACTAACCTCAGTCACAGCATCAAGCCAACCTTCCATGATTACAGCAGGCGAATGAGTAGTAAGAATAACCTGTACATTAGGATTCAGTTTCCGAATCATCCCAATTAACTTTTGTTGCCACTCAATGTGTAGCGATGCCTCAGGCTCATCCATAAAAAAGACATAATGTTTATTATCTTGCACCAGCGCTGTTAGCAAAATCACCACCATTTGTTTTTCTCCCGACGATAATTGATAAGGAAACAACAATTCATCGTCTTGATAAAAAGCAATATCATTTCTTTTACGATCTATCTTTTTATGCGTATAGCTAAATAGTTCATCTATCAAGTTTTGAAACAGCCGCTTCGATTTAGAAAGTTCAGAAGCTTTACTCCGAATAGCCTCATCTTCATTGGCGAGTAGCTCAATCATTCGATTACCGATATTTACCTGATAGTCAAGATACCGTCGTTGCAACAGATAGAGCTGCCAATCGAGTTCAGACTTCACATTTTTATCGGCCATACGTGCCGTAAAGTCCCCCATTACCAAAGGTCTATCATAGCTGCGCATCACATCATAAGGGATATAAGTAGCTTCCGGATCATCAAAAAACAGGCGCACTCCATCGCGCATTCCATTCTTTATTTGTCCTCCCGAGAGTGATAAATCTTCAAGATATCCCACGGAGCGATTTAAAATGGTAGACTTTCCAACCCCGTTAATACCGGAGAGGATATTCACATCGGGACGTAAATCCCAGTTAATATTAAATCGTCCCCAAAGGTTTTCGATTTCAATACGACGAATATAGTTGGCTGCTTTTTCCATGATAGAAATGGGTTATATCAACGCAAATATAAACAAATGAAATAATAAATTGATTACCTTTGCCACGTTTTTAAGGTATGATACAACAAAATGGGTGATAAAAATATACGCGGGCACTTGTATGCCCTAACAGCCAATGTGATGTGGGGGCTAATGTCTCCGATAGGTAAATCAGCTTTACAGGTATTCTCGCCATTATCGGTCACCACCTTTCGTATTGTGGGAGCTTGCATTGCTTTTTGGCTTCTTTCCCTCTTTTGCAAAAGAGAAAAAGTCTCTTCTAAAGATATGATTCGAATCTTCTTCGCATCTTTCTTTGCTTTAATATTCAATCAAGGAATGTTTATCTATGGATTATCATTTACATCGCCCATAAACGCTTCGATAGTAACTACCACTTTACCCATCATTACTATGATTGTGGCAGCCCTCTACCTCAAAGAGCCCATTACTAACAAGAAAGTTTTGGGCATTGTGATTGGTGCAGCCGGTGCGCTCATTTTAATTCTCAGCAGTCATTCGGGCGGTTCGGGTAGTGGCAATATTATAGGCGATTTGCTTTGCCTTACTGCACAGTTTAGTTTCGCCTTCTACCTTACTGTATTCAAAAGTCTTACCCAGCAATATTCGGCTGTGACCATCAACAAATGGATGTTTTTAGTAGGATCATTTGTTTATCTTCCATTCTCATTTACCGAGATTACAGCCATCGATTGGAGCCTAGTGCCCACTTCGGCCATTCTTCAAGTACTCTACATTATTCTTTGTGGCAGTTTCTTAGCCTATATATGCATCATGAGTGCACAACGCATTTTACGTCCTACAGTAGTAAGTATGTACAACTATATGCAACCCATTGTAGCTGCTACTGCTGCCATTATTATGGGAGTAGGCATTTTTAGTTGGGACAAAGGATTAGCCATTGCTTGTGTATTTTTAGGCGTTTATATTGTAACTCACAGCAAGTCGCGAGCCGATTTAGAAAAGAAATAAGTCAAAAGAAAGGGAATAAACCAATGAGGTTCGTCTCTCTTTCTTTTGACTTATGATTTATCGCATTAAACGTAGCTCTATCCCTACAGATAAGCTACTTTTTCAATTCATTAAAATAGGTATCTAACAGATGTTTTGCAGCCACAAACGAAGTTAAGCTTCCTTGTAGCACTTGTTGTTCTTGTTGAGCAAGCATGGCCTCAATTACCGTGTTTTGATAGAAGCTATCACGAAGTTGCTCGTTGATGGTTTCGTACATCCAGTACTTGCTTTGTTCATTTCGGCGATATTCAAAATAGCCATTTGCCTTTACAAAGTCTACATAGTCATAAATCATATCCCAGATTTCTTTTACTCCCTTGTTGTAAAAGCCCGAATAAGTAAGTACTCGGGGAGTCCATCCCGACTCTGGAGCCGGAAAAAGATGAAGTGCATTGCGAAACTGAGTAGCAGCCAAGTTAGCCTTATCAATATTATTCCCATCGGCCTTGTTGATAACAATACCATCGGCCATTTCCATAATACCCCGTTTGATGCCCTGTAGTTCATCGCCCGTACCTGCTAGTTGAATCAAAAGGAAGAAGTCGACCATTGAGTGAACCGCAGTTTCACTTTGTCCCACCCCCACTGTTTCAACAAATATCTTATTAAATCCGGCTGCTTCGCACAATATAATGGTTTCGCGAGTTTTGCGAGCCACTCCACCAAGCGATCCTGCAGATGGACTAGGACGAATAAACGAGTCGGGATGAACAGAAAGTTGTTCCATACGAGTTTTATCCCCCAATATACTTCCTTTGCTTCGTTCACTACTCGGATCTATGGCTAGCACGGCCAGCTTTCCGGCACTACGTTCGAGCACATGCAGGCCAAACACATCAATCGAAGTACTTTTTCCTGCACCGGGCACACCGCTAATACCAACACGAATGGAGTTTCCCGAATAAGGCAAACATTTTTCGATCACCTCCTGAGCCACCGCTTGATGTTCGGGACGTACACTTTCAACCAAAGTTACCGCCTGACTCAGAATCGTCACATCACCTTTCGTTATCCCCTCTACAAACTCCTGTACAGAGAGTTCGCGCTTACGGGCTTTACGTTTAAAATAGGGATTAACCGATGAGGGTTGTTCAATGCCGGCATTAACCGTCAGCCCTTTATACTTCTCATTATTTTCAGGATGTTCCATGACAACAGACTATTAGATTTATCGTTTCACATTTATCACCACTTTAGGTTGCGACGGATCGTTAGTAATCATCAATATACGCATTTGATGTTTTTTCTTTCCCGGATTATTTTTATGAATGGTTATGCGCATTTTAGTGCTTTCACCGGGGTTAAGAACCGATTTCTTTAATGTCACACCAATGGCCGAGTTAAACACTTGTAGTTTACTAATCACCAACGGAGAGTTTCCTGCGTTGGTTACTATAATATCTTGCGAAGCCTTATTCTTTTTTATCAATCGTTCAGTAAAATCGATGCTATCTTGCGAGAGTTTTACCACCGGAGCATTTGCCATTTCAGCATCAGAAAGTTTATTGAAGTCGGGCAATAGAACAACCGATACCGGAATTTCATTATCCTCTCCCACCTTATCACCGGCAAAACGAGCCAAGTAGACCGATGCTTGTGTCAACCCAAAATCAGTCAACTGTTTGGTATCTAATGTCAGTTTAATAGTACCTTTCTCTCCTTTTTGTAGCACATTCGGATTAGTTTCCAGGGTTAGGTAACGTGGCAAGTGCATCAATACCGGTTCATAAGGGCGATCAGATTGGTTGACAACACTAAAAGTCAGGGTTGATTTATCTCCTCTATGAGCATCGGGAAAGTCAAATTCCGTGCGGTCTATCTTTATCGAACCAATCTCGTAAGGATGGCTTTTGGTAAAGTCGGTCAATTTCTGCACCACCTCTCCTTCAAGGTTAAGGTACACCAAATTGGGTGTAGCATTACTATAGATACCTACCGATTTATAAAAACGTCCTAAAGCCTTTGCATCGTAGGTCACGCTCACACTACCTTTACCCCCGGGTTGTATAGGTGTTTTAGTCCATACCGCATCGGTACACGCACAAGAGGTAGTCACATTGCTTATCACTAGAGGTTTATCACCTGTATTGGTAATGATATATTCGGCAGTTGCCGGCTGTTTCCACTCTAGTTGTCCAAAGTTGTATGTATTTTTATTGGATGAAAGACGAGGTTGAGCAGCAATGGTAAGAGATAAAATCAAGATAGAAAATATGCTTAATAGAAAACGTTTCATGTTATATCCAAATTATTATTTAAAGCACAAATGTAGAGCTTTTAAATGAATAATGGAACGGAATGAAAGGAAAAGTAATGAATGAGAAAAAGTAAAAAACAAGTTAAGTTATATAGTATGTTTACTCTTTGAATAGATAGA
>DKPL01000083.1:0-40132 GCA_002471185.1 Bacteroides sp. UBA7335 | reverse complement strand
TCTATCTATTCAAAGAGTAAACAACCAATAACTTTTTACTCCACTATCGTGACTTGCTGTGCCGATGAGTGTGAGTTGTATTGTGGTGCATAGGCACTTTGCAAAGTAGCAAGCCCCGATTGATAAGTTCCCGCACGACTCACCCTGTAACTATGTTCTAACACATATACCCCTTTGGTCAGGCTATTGAAGAAGAATGAAGTAGAGGCATCTTTGATGTCAACATAGTAGCCAAAACCATTGCTCCACTGATAGCCTGAGATGGAAGCTATGGGTTCGAAACAAGCTGCACGCTCATCTTTGAGTTGAACAAAATCCATGGCACGATTGATGGTAATGGACAAGCGGCTTACTACCACATCGCCTACCTTTAAGGTAGTAGTAGCCTCAACAGGAAGCAACTGCTCAGTGCCATTTACTATGCGTTTCACATAAAGCTTCTTCACTACATCGAGCTCACCTCCTTGTTGTTTTACCTTATTTATATCTTCTTGATACTGGGCATATACAGCTCCCCAAGCCAACCCCGAATCGGCTTTGGAAACCCATACTTGAGATGCATCAACGATGGACTTGTCAACAAAGGTCTCTTTGAAATAGCCCAATCCGGGAATGGCGTGATGACCGTTGGTTGCTAACTGCTGCTTACCTATTTTTAGAATTACATTATCGGAGTTGCTTAACAGGTTTGAGCCTCTCATCAACAGTGCATAAATGGCATCGGCACTGGCAATAGGTGACTCCCAGCTTTGAGTCTGTTTTTGTTTCAACAGCCACACTTTCATGGCTTCTACTACCGGCTGGTCGTTGGTGACAGTTTGAAATGCCTCCATCACCAATACGTGTGCCGGAATTTGCATTCCCGACCAACGGTATGGGTTTTCGTTGAAAGCGAAGTACATGCCTTGACTATCACTCTCGGTAAGATACTCTTTGAGCGAAGCCATGAACTTATCTGCCAATGCTTGGTTGCCCAACTGCTTCAGTATGATGGCTGCCATTGCTTTCTGAGTGACTGAACCTGTGGTGAGCAGTGCATTGACTTTTGAGAGGTAGAACTCATAAGGTTTGGTGTACTCTTTGGCTACCGCCTCGCGCGATAGGGCTATGAGGTAAAGATAGCGCAAAGCACCATCGGTGAGTTGCCACTGACTACGTTGCTCATCGGTGAGCTCTTGATAGTTGCTTAGGGCTTGTTGATGCAAATAGGTCATGGCAGCTTGCTGCATAGCCAACGCTTGCCCGGCAAGCGGTGTACCGCAAAGTTGTGCCAAACGGGCATTGAGGGTAGCTATAAACTGAGTAATGTAGGTGCTTCCATCCATGCCTTTGTACCAACTCCAAGCCCCATTGCTCAGCTGCAACTCTTGAAGACGATTGAGCGCCGAAAGGTTGTTGTTGCGAATGTTATTTACCTCGAACAAGGTAGCGATGCGATCTATCTGCTCTTGCTCGGTAGCGGCTTGAAGCACCCAAGGGGTTTCGGATAAGAGTATATTCTTAAGTTCTTGGTTTTTCTGCAAATTACTAATCAAGGTTTCTTTGGTGCCTCCTTGTTTTCTCCAATTGTCGAAGATGGTTTGGATGCGTGGGTTTTGGTCCACAATCCAAGCCGCCAAGGAGTTGGCATAATAGGCAGTAGCCCAAGATATGGCACTATTGTTATCGGGCAGAGCAAGTGCAGGCAATGCTTGCACAGCATACCAAGCGGGATTGGCGGTAAACTCTACAGTAAGCGAACGGTTGGTGGCCGATGGACTATGATGATTGAACAAAGAGGCCAATGAGAATGTGCGACTTTCTTTGTTCTTCAGCTGCATCACAATGCTTTCGGTGAGGTGTGCCTTATTGGTTAGCACCGGAATGACCCGTTGCTCTCCATCGCTAAACTGTCCGCCATCGGCAATCATTCGGCAGCCCAACAGTTCGTACTTATCGGATGCAGTAAAATTGAAGCTTACGGCAGATATTTTATCGCCCGCTACGGCAAATGGTTGCTTTTGGGTAGCGATAGTCTTATTGGTGTAAGGATCGAAAAGTACCATGGTAGCTGTACCCGAAATGACCTTATCGGTAAGGTTGGTCAAGGTGGCTGCAATGGTTACCTTATCGCCCATACGCACAAACCGTGGCATATTAGGCATCAGCATAAACTCTTTGCTAGTAGTGGCTTCGGCGTTCATGTTACCCACAAGCATGCCTTGTGTGTGAGCAAAGCCACGGAAACTCCAACGGGTAAGACTTTCGGGGACAGTGAATGAGAGCGATATCTCACCTTGCTCGTTGGTACGCAACTGCGGATAGAAGAAGGCAGTTTCGGCAAACGCGGTACGAATGTCAGCCGGCTGTTCTTCGATGGCAGTTGATGCCGATGAACCTGCGAGCACAGGAGTGGTAGACTCCATGAGGTCAAAAGCTGGGCTTATTTTGTTAGCGCCTCGTATCACCAAACCACCGGTGTTGCTATTCAGCCTTCGCGTGGGTTTGCCATATCCTACGGTTACAACCTCATCTAGTTCGGGAGTTTGCAGAATTGAGTTTGATATAAACTGATCAAAGAGCAACGGAGCAACATTTTTGTAGTTATATGTATTGGCAGAGTATGAGCCAAAGACATAAGTAGCTGCTGTGCTCCAACGAGTAGATGGCAGTGTGCTACCGTAATAAACCTTCAACAATTGGTTATTGGGATAGATTTTATCTAATGCTGCATCATACATCAAAGCCAACATCTCTGCACATGCCGGATAATCTTGTGGCGTTTTAATGGTTAGCTTCCACTCTTCTTCTTGACCCGGACGAAGTTTATCGCGGAATACTTCCCACTTCATCTGCAAACTCTTATCGGCTGCCTTTTTAGTAAGACGAACGGTGTATTGCTTCAGTGTATTATTCTTGACATAGCAGAACACAAGTGTCAGTCCGTTGCCATAATCCTCATCATAGGGATACTCAAATCGGACAATCGAATCGGACAGGTTAAAGGTTTTGCTCTCGATGCGATGATTGCCGCTAAACACATTGAGCATCACAAAGGCATCTTTTTGAGAAGTTCCATAGTAAAACACTGCAGGATGCTCAGCACTGAATGCTGTATTGACAGCATAGAACCACTCATCTTGTTTGACGGGCGGACGGCTATCGCTCAAACTGAAAAGGATAAACTCTTTCTGTTCGGTTACGGTGCGACCTTGACTATCGGTAGCGGTACAACTCAACAAGTAGCGACCTGAAGCGAGTGAGCTCCAAGCAGTGGTCATTAGAGGTTGATTGGCTATAAACTCACCTTGCTCTATTGGTGCACCTTTCAGGGTTTGGGCTACAGATGCCTCTTCGTTTTTGCGATACAGAGCATAGTGTCCTTTTACCTTGAGAGACTGATTATCTAGATTGACAACGGTACACTTCACCTCCGGCAACGAGTCTTTATTGACCAAGTTGGGCAAGTCAATGGAAAGAATCAAGGAGCGATTGCCCGCATTTAGCGTAAATGTTCCACTTTGCGTTTCGCCCGATAGACTGGTGGCACTGGCTTCTACCAAGTATTTATAGTAACCCACTGTAGTAGTTTGCGGCGCAAGCAGCTCTACGGGGATGACAAACCCGCCAGCATCGTTAAGGTTGACTGTGCCCGACGCAATAAGTTCTTTAGTCTGACTATAGTCGAACCACCAACGATAAGGAATTCGATAAACCTGATACGAAACCGGTACATCTTGCAAGGCTACCCCGGTGAGCGATTGCACACTTCCCGATAGGTTTAGGGTATCGCCCAAGTGATAGGCAACTGTGGGTTTATCGAAGGTAACTTCGAAGGTAGGTAATTTATAATCGGCCACTTGCACTCGGGTGGATCCTAGTTCGGTTTTCAAGTTGAACGTTCCGTTAAGGCACGAAGTAGGTAGCACAAACGAGGTGGTAAACGAGCCAAACTCATTGGTGATAAGCTCTTTTTGGGCAATAGATTGATTATTGGCATCAAAGAGCGAAAGCGTATAGCTTTGGTTGCGAATGACATTGGCAGTATCTCCTTGCTGACAATAAGCGATCCCTTTGACATGAATGGTTTGCCCCGGACGGTAAAGCGTGCGGTCGGTGATTAACTTAATGACATTGGTGGCTTTGTCGGAGTTATAATAGACGTAGTTTCCCTTATAGAAGCGTTCGTACGGCAAGAAGGTATCATTGCCATATTTCACTGCAATGTTTCTATAATTGCCTTGAGTAGAAAGAGTACCGGCGCCTTTGGCATCGGTAGTCAATGAAAAAAGAACTCCATCGGTTGCATCAAGCAGCTCTACTGTGGCTCCTTGAATGGGCTGTCCGCTTTGGGCATCGACCACCACTACGGCTTTCTGCTGCCCGGGTAGTGGCATAGAAAGGAGCTTCAAACGAGTGACATTCAAACAAGCCGCTTTGGTGCTTTCTATCTTCATCTCTTTGCCGGCTACCACTCGATAGGTGTATTTGCCAATAGAGGGAGCAGTGATGCTGATTGTAGTATCTTGTGCTACATATTGATCTTTAGAAACAAGGCGAATGGGAGTTTTTAAAATTACCTTTTTGTCTTGAAGAAACTCTAACGTAAATTGAGCTACGTTCTTATAACTAATCCTTAAGTCTAACTTCGAGTCGGGGTAAGCAACTTCGGGTATTTGCACATTGAGCATGGGCAATTGAATAAGGCCTTTGAGGTTGCGAAACTCATCGTTACGCGAATAGGATGGATATCGTTTTAAGGCTTCGTTGCAGATTTGAAATGCTAAAGCGGGGTTGCCTTGTTGATTGAGGTAATTGGCTTTGGCCAGATAGACTTCGGCACAAGTGGGGTAACGGCCATAATCTGCAATGAGCCGATCTAAACCCTGCACATAGATTTGATTTGACAATGAATCGGTGGCCGCAAAGCGCGGTTGTATGCTAGGTACTTGCAAGTTTTTCCATTTCAGATAATCCAATGCCGTTAACACATATCCATCGTCAAAGCGCTGTGCTTGGCACACGTCGAGCATCTTGTTGTAAAGAGAGTCGATGGTTTGACCAATTTGAGTGGTAGCACTCCCCCACTGAATTTGTTGAAGTGCATCAACAGAGCGAGTGGCCAGCAAGAAGTAAAGCGAATGGTTATAGTAACTGCTATTTTTGCCCAGTGTAACAAAAGGAACAAATCCGCGTGTTGAGGTATCGATAAGCTGTTGCGTAGGTGCTAAAGAGGCCAATGCCCTTTGACGCACTGCATCAACAAACTGATTGGTGGTCCACAACCGAATATCGCTTGAAGGAGTTTCACCTTCGATCTGCGTGCGGCGTTGCAACTGCCACTGGTTATCATTGGCATATTGGGCATATTCGCTCATAATCATTGAGTTGATTACGGCTTTATCAATGGGGTTGGAGGTCGTATCCTCCCATTGCTGCAAGCGATTGAGGTCGACATAAAAGCTATCCGGGGTGACCACAGTGGTGAAGTATGCTCGCTCAACGAAGGCCTTTAACATCTGACCGATATCATGCTGATTGGCAGCCTTTTGAAAGATCTCTTCAGTGAGCTTCCGTGCAGATTGCGGCAAGCCTTCTTTTTTCTCTTTTGCAACTCTTTTCCAAAGTTCATCATAGCTTTGAGCCTTCAACTGCGGGCAAGCTAATGCGACAAGTAACAATAGCACAAAAATCTGTTTTATTTTCATAATGTCTTGGTTTTGTTCATTGATAGCAATTAACAAAGAAAATGATTACTTTGTTAAATACCTACTTTTTTTTAATAAAAAGAGTTTTTCTCTATTTCGAAATAGCTAGTTTATGATCATAAAGAGCCAACCATTAATAGGTTAGAGAGTAAAATCAGTCCACCCTTTTCAGGAACAGACAAGTTCCGGCTAGTTTCAAACCTTTGGAACTATAGTTCCAGCTACTTGAAACTTTAGTTCCAAAGGCTTGAAACCAACTGAAACATTAAGGAGAACGAAGCTATAAAAAAGCCCTTAACAAGACAAAAAAAGCCTCAAGAAGTTTTTGAATGCTTCTTGAGGCCCATATGAATTGATTACGCTTACCGCTATTATTTAGTCGGAGTTTGAGCTAACGTAGCAGTAAGGAAGTCGTAGAATTTTTGTACGGTAGGAATCAAGGCACGCTCATCGGGTGAGTGAGGCGAGCGAAGCGTAGGACCAAATGAAATCATGTCCAATCCAGGCATAGCTGCACCAATAATACCACATTCCAATCCGGCATGAATCACCTTTACTTCGGGTTCTTTGCCAAACTGTTGTTTGTACGACTCCTTCATAGCGTGAAGAATTGGCGAGTTTACGTTGGGTTGCCAACCTGAGTATGCGCCACTCATCACCACCTTCATGCCTGCCATAGAGAAACAACTCTCTAAGCTGGTAGTCAAGAACTCCTTCATACTATCGCTTGAGCTGCGCGCCAATATTTTGATATCGGCCTTGCCATCAGCAATCACGATGATAGCTAAGTTAGAAGAAGTCTCTACGGTATCGGGAATAGTAGGAATCATACGCATCACCCCATTTTGACAAGCAAAAATAGCATCTACCAAATTATCTTGAATCTCTTCGGGAACAATGCCTGAAGGCAACGCAACACGCTCAGCAGTAAAGCTGATTGGAGTTTCGATGGCTTCGTACTCTTCGTTGAATAGGTCTTGGCAATATTTCACCAACTCCAATAGTTCTTCTTCGTTCTCGGCCGGAATGGTAACTACCGCTGATGCTTCGCGAGGGATAGCATTGCGCATATTGCCACCTTCCCACGATGCCAAACGAGCTTCGTATGATGCAATGGCTTCGCGGATAAAACGCACCAACAACTTGTTGGCATTGGCACGACCTTCGTTTATTTCTAATCCGGAGTGTCCACCACGTAAGCCCTTTAAGGTAACCTTTACAGCGATATCTTCAGCATCGGGTTCTACCTCTTTGTATTCAAGAGTAGCGGTAACGTCCATACCACCGGCACAACCGATGTATAGTTCGCCCTCATCTTCTGAGTCAAGATTAAGCAGAATTTCGCCATGCAAAGTACCGGGTTTCAAGCCGAAAGCGCCATACATACCTGTCTCTTCGTCGCTTGTGATTAAAGCCTCGAGCGGTCCGTGCTTCACGCTATCGTCTTCGAGAACAGCCATGATTGCAGCTACGCCAAGACCATTGTCGGCACCCAAAGTAGTACCTTTGGCTCTTAGCCATTCGCCATCAATATAAGTTTCAATAGGGTCGTTCACAAAGTCGTGAACGGTATCGTTGTTTTTTTGTGGAACCATATCCATGTGAGCTTGCAAGATTACTCCTTTGCGGTTCTCCATTCCCGGAGAAGCCGGCTTACGAATAATAACATTGCCTACTTCGTCTGTGAAAGATTCTAAGCCAAGATTCTTTCCGAAATTCAACAGAAATTCTGTTACTTTTTCCATGTGTCCTGACGGACGAGGGATTTGAGTTAATGAATGGAAATGCTTCCAAACATTCTGTGGAGCCAAGTCAAGAATGGTGCTCATAAGGCATTTTGTTTTAATAGGTTTATTTTTGTTTTCGATTGGTTAGCGATAAAGCTGCCCAACCATATATTCCCAACAAAACTACTAAAAAGGTTTGAATTCCGTGCACAATCAAGGCGAATATTGCTGCATAGAGGTTGTTTACTCCATAAAGCATCATCATCGATATAACTGCAAAATGCCAGGGGCCTGCCCCATTGGGCGTTGGAACAATTACAGCAAAGGTACCGCAAACAAACATGACCAATGCAGCCATAACACCCAACTCGTGTGTAAAGTCGAAGCAGTAGAAAGTGAAATAGAAATGAAGAAAGTAGCTAAGCCACAATGCAAAGGTATAAAATACAAACAAGGGCATGTTCTTAACATTGCGCAACGAGGATATACCTTCCCAAAGGTGGGCCATCACTCCCTTGACCTTGTCGTAAAAAGAGAATGTGCGAGAGAGTTGATATAACAATATCAAGATAGCAACAATGCAAAGCAAAGCTATATAAAACCATACAGAGGTTAATAGATGACTAAAAGAGGTCAACTTAGTGCCCGTTTGCTGAAAGAAGGTAACAAACACCGGCATCTCTATGAAAAATGTAAAGGCAGTGATGACACCAATGCAAAAAGTATCAATAAGACGCTCGGTAACCACCGTTCCAAACGATTTAGCAAACGAAATATTATCGTATTTAAGCAGAATGCCGCAACGAGAGATTTCGCCCAAACGAGGAAAAATGAGATTAGTGGCATAGGCCACAAAGATGGAGTTGACACAATCGCTGGTTTTGGGAGATTCGCCAAGAGGCTCTAGCAACTGTTTCCAGCGCCAACCACGCAACATGTGACTTAATATCCCAAATAATAAAGAGAAACTCATCCACCACCAGTTGGTTTCGTGCAACAATACTTCTTTTACCTTTTGAAAATCGAAATCGCGATACACCCAATATAAAATAAATCCTCCTAAAAAGAGAGGTAATGTAATTTTTAAAGCCTTTTTTATCAGTTTATTCATGCTAATTTTACCATTCTTCAAGTAAAAGAACTACCTTTGTTGACTGCAAATGTAATTACATTAGTTGATAAATGAAATTAGTAAAGCCTAAAAAGTTTCTGGGCCAACACTTTCTGAAAGATCTGAAAGTGGCTCAAGATATAGCCGATACCGTTGACGCGTGCCCTAATCTGCCCATATTGGAAGTAGGACCCGGAATGGGAGTGCTTACCCAATATCTTCTAAAAAAAGACCGGGAAGTAAAAGTAGTTGAAATAGACTACGAATCGGTAGCCTATCTGCGCGAAACCTATCCTGTATTGGAGAACAACATCATCGAAGATGACTTCTTGAAGATGAACCTGAACCGCCTATTCGATAGCAAACCGTTTGTGCTTACAGGTAATTATCCGTATAACATCTCAAGCCAAATCTTTTTTAAAATGCTAGACAACAAGGAGCTAATACCATGTTGCACGGGTATGATTCAAAAAGAGGTGGCCGAACGTATTGCAGCCGGACCGGGTAGCAAAACTTATGGCATACTTAGTGTGTTAATACAAGCATGGTACAAGGTTGAGTATCTGTTTACGGTAAGTGAACACGTATTCAACCCGCCACCAAAGGTAAAAAGTGCTGTAATCAGAATGACACGAAACGATGTGATGGATCTTGGATGCGACCCAAAACTATTTAAACAAGTAGTAAAAACCACATTCAACCAACGCAGAAAAACGTTGCGCAATTCGATTAAACCAATCTTAGGAAAAGATTGTCCGCTGACAGCAGACGTATTGTTCAACAAGCGCCCCGAACAACTTTCAGTGGCAGAGTTCATCAGCCTAACCAACCAGGTAGAAGAGGCGCTGAAAACAATCAACCAAAAGCCTCAAGAATAAAAAAACGGTGGCTTGAATGGAGTAATTTATGATTTTCGCTTTTAAGATATGGAAATAGATGAAAATTACATTGACAACGTAAGAAAGCTGATAGAGCAAAAAGATGCCGACGCAGTTAAGGAGGAGTTGAAGGACCTTCACCCTGCCGATATTGCGGAGTTGTGTAATGACCTCAACCCCGAAGAGGCACGCTTCATCTATCGACTACTCGATAACGAAACGGCTGCCGATGTTTTGGTGGAAATGGACGAGGACTCACGTAAAGAGTTTCTCGAACTGATTCCGTCTGAAACAATCGCTAAGCGTTTTGTGGACTATATGGATACCGATGATGCGGTAGACTTGATGCGCGACCTTGACGAAGAGAAGCAGGAAGAAATTCTTTCGCACATTGAGGATATTGAGCAAGCGGGAGACATTGTGGATCTTCTGAAATATGACGAAGGAACTGCCGGTGGTTTAATGGGTACCGAAATGGTCACTGTAAACGAAAACTGGAGTATGCCCGAATGCTTGAAAGAGATGCGCCAACAGGCTGAGGAACTGGACGATATCTACTATGTATATGTGGTAGATGATGATGAAAGACTACGTGGCATCTTCCCGTTGAAGAAGATGATAACATCGCCATCAGTATCGAAAGTAAAGCATGTAATGCAAAAAGATCCAATCTCAGTACATGTAGATTCTACAGTAGATGAGGTGGCACAAACCATCGAAAAGTATGACCTTGTGGCAATTCCTGTACTGGACAGCATCGGCAGATTGGTAGGACAAATCACGGTAGATGACGTGATGGATGAAGTTCGCGAGCAATCAGAACGCGACTATCAATTGGCATCGGGTCTTTCGCAAGATGTAGAAACAGATGATAATGTGCTGAGACAAACCACAGCACGACTGCCCTGGCTACTTATTGGAATGCTTGGAGGTATAGGTAACTCGATGATTCTTGGGAATTTTGATGCTACCTTCGTGGCACATCCCGAAATGGCACTTTACATTCCATTAATTGGTGGAACAGGGGGAAATGTAGGAACACAGTCCTCGGCTATCGTAGTACAAGGGTTGGCCAATAGCTCACTATCATCCAAAAATATAGCCAAACAAGTAGCCAAAGAGGCGGTTGTAGCACTTATCAATGCTACAATTATTTCACTTCTTGTATACATATATAACTTTATTCGATTTGGAGCAACCGCTACAGTAACCTTCTCGGTTTCAATCAGCCTATTTGCGGTAGTTATGTTTGCTTCTATTTTTGGCACTTTAGTACCCATGACACTCGAGAAATTAAAAATTGACCCAGCTATTGCTACCGGTCCATTTATTGCCATCACAAACGATATTATCGGCATGATGCTCTATATGGGAATTACAGTTTTACTATCATAAGCTAGGCGTTTTTTAAAAAAATATCAATAAATTGTATGAAATAAAGATTTTATTTCATTTATTTGTAACTTAATATAAACCAGGAAATTCTAAATCCTATTCTCCTAAAAAATAAATAAAATGATGGACTCTCAGGACACTAATCTACCTTCTATTCAGAACGAATTGGAAGATGAAAAGAAAATCGTTGAGCCTTCTGAACCTCAATTAGAAGCTCAAACTAAGGAAAACTCTATTGAAAAGCAAACTGAAAATGCACCTCGTCTTGCCACCAAACAAGAAATTCTTGAACGGTTGAGAGTTGTTGCGGAAAATGCAGAAAATGCAAACAAACAGGAGTTGGACAATTTAAAACAGTCTTTCTATAAAATCCATAATGCGGAATTAGAAGCTAAGAAGAAAGACAATCCATCAGATGAACCCGATGCTACTAGTGACACAAAACCGGTAGAAGAAGATCCGCAAGAAGTTGAATTTAAAGAGTTGATGGCTTCGATCAGGGGAAAAAGAAATGCACTAAACGCTAAAATTGAAAAGGAGAAGGAGGATAACTTGCAAATTAAGCTATCAATTATTGAAGAGCTTAAAGAGCTGGTTGAATCACCCGATAATGCAAACAAATCATATACAGAATTCAAAAAGCTTCAACAACAGTGGAATGACACCAAACTTGTGCCACAAGGTAAAGTGACTGAACTTTGGAAAAGCTATCAACACTATGTTGAGAAATTCTATGATTTGCTCAAACTTAATAATGAATTTAGAGAGTACGACTTCAAGAAAAATCTTGAAATCAAACAACATTTATGTGAAGCTGCCGAAAAACTAGTTACTGAAGAAGATATCGTTTCGGCATTTCACCAACTTCAAAAATTGCATCAAGAGTTTCGCGATACAGGTCCTGTATCTAAAGAACTACGTGATGAAATATGGGCTAAGTTTAAGGCTGCATCAACAGCAGTAAACCGTCGCCATCAACAGCACTTCGAATCGCTCAAGGAAGCTGAACAACATAATTTAGATCAAAAAACTGTGATCTGCGAAATCGTAGAGAGCATTGAGTATAACGAACTTAAAACATTCGTAGCTTGGGAGAATAAAACCGAAGAGGTAATTGCACTTCAAAACAAATGGAAAACAATAGGTTTCGCTCCTCAAAAAATGAATGTGAAAATCTTCGAAAGATTCAGACATGCTTGCGATGATTTCTTCAAGAAAAAAGGAGAATTCTTTAAGTCGCTTAAAGAAGGCATGAATACTAATCTTGAAAAGAAAAAGGAGCTTTGCGAAAAAGCTGAAGCACTTAAGGACAGTACTGACTGGAAAGAAACAGCAGATGTGCTTACTAAACTTCAGAAAGAATGGAAAACAATTGGGCCAGTGTCGAAAAAACACTCGGATATGATTTGGAAACGCTTTATATCAGCATGCGACTACTTCTTTGACCAAAAGAACAAAGCAACCTCTTCGCAACGATCGGTAGAGGGTGAGAACTTAGATAAAAAGAAAGAGATAATTGCTAAACTTGCGGCTATCGATGAATCAGTACCTGCTGAAGAAGCTGATAAACAAATGCGTGAGTTAATGAAAGAGTGGAATTCTATTGGGCATGTTCCTTTTAAAGATAAAGATAAAATCTACAAACAATATCATAAGTTTATAGACCAATTATTCGAAAGACTTAATGTAAATGCATCAAATAGGAAGTTAAGTAACTTTAAAACAACAGTTAGCAATCTACAAAGTGGTGGTGGACAACCTCTTTATAGAGAACGCGAAAAGTTGGTTCGTGCCTACGAAAACTTAAAGAACGAACTTCAAACTTATGAAAACAACTTAGGCTTTCTTTCCTCTTCGTCTAAAAAAGGAAATAGTTTACTTACTGAACTGAATCGAAAAGTTGAGAAGCTGAAAGCTGATATCGAATTGGTTTTACAAAAAATCAAACTTATTGATGAATCTATTAAAGCACAAGGATAAATCAATGTTTACTAAATAAAAAGAAGCGGATTGTAATGTTTGACTATTACAATCCGCTTATTTTATTTATAAAAATCACAATAGAAATCAAATAAAAAAGTTCCCTTTAAAATAAAGAGAACTTCGGTTGGGCTATCTGGACTCGAACCAGAAATGACAGGACCAGAATCTGTAGTGTTACCATTACACCATAGCCCAATTATTAACTAATAATGGTCTGCCACTAAAAAGACGGTGCAAATATAGAAAGAATTTGTGAACTACAAACATTTAAATTAGTAAATTGTAAAATATGTATTTTATAGTAGAATAAAAACAAAATATCGTTCCTAAAAAATAAAAAAAAGTGAGAGATTTATCCTATAACTTTCTTAGATATAATAAATCAATGTATATTTGTAAAAGTTATCTTAAAGATTTGTGTCACCACAAAACAAAGACTATTTATTAACCGTTATATAAACGTATTGAAATATTTAACTATTAAATGAACGAAACTAAAATATTAATTGATAAAATAGTAGAAGGAATTCAAGAGAAAAAAGGTAAGAATATTATTATTGCAGACTTAACTGGTATCGATGATACAATATGCAACTATTTTGTAATTTGCCAAGGTAACTCTCCGAGTCAAGTGAGCGCTATAGCTGATTCAATCAAAGATTTTACGATTAAAGGAGCAAAAACTAAACCGTTTGCAACTGACGGATTACGTAATGCAGAATGGGTAGCTATGGACTACTCAGACATTCTAGTACATATTTTTTTACCCGAAGTTAGAAACTTTTATAACTTAGAGCATCTCTGGGCAGATGCTAAATTAACCTCTATTCCAGACATTGACTAATCTTCCTATTTATGGACAATAACAACAATAATAATAAGCCAAAAGTAAATATGCCCAAATTCAATTTGAATTGGATGTATATGATTATAGCTCTAATGCTTTTAGGACTCTGGTGGTCGAACCAAGGAAGCTCTGTGAGTAAAAACATACCCTACGATGAATTTCAAAGTTATGTAGAAAAAGGATACATCAGCAAAGTGGTTGGATACGATGATAACTCGGTAGAGGTATACATCAAGCCACAATATATTGGACAGGTATTCAAAGAGGATTCGACTAAAGTAGGAAAAAACCCGATGATCACTACAGAAGGACCATCGAGAGATAAACTTGATGAATATCTAGAAAAACAAAAAGACCTTGGTGTTTTTGATGGTTCTAAAAGTTATGATAAGAAGAAAGATTATTTCTGGGGAATCCTAATTAATATACTCCCATTTGTTTTCTTAATCGGTTTATGGATATTCTTCATGCGCCGTATGAGTGGCGGTGGCGGTGGTGGTGCCGGAAATGTATTTAATGTAGGAAAATCTAAAGCTCAACTTTTTGAAAAAGGAGGTGCAAATCGGGTTACTTTTAAAGATGTAGCCGGACTGGCAGAAGCAAAAACTGAAGTTGAGGAAATTGTAGAATTCTTAAAGGAGCCACAGAAGTATACTGACTTAGGAGGTAAAATTCCTAAAGGAGCCTTGCTTGTAGGCCCTCCGGGAACTGGTAAAACCTTACTTGCCAAAGCTGTTGCAGGTGAAGCAAATGTTCCTTTCTTCTCTTTAGCTGGTTCAGACTTTGTTGAAATGTTTGTGGGTGTAGGTGCTTCGCGTGTTAGAGACTTATTCCGTCAGGCAAAAGAGAAAGCACCTTGCATCATCTTTATCGACGAAATTGACGCTGTAGGTCGTGCTCGTGGTAAAAACCCGGCAATGGGTGGCAATGATGAACGCGAAAATACATTGAATCAACTGTTGACCGAAATGGATGGTTTTGGCTCAAATAGTGGTGTTATTATTCTAGCAGCAACCAACCGTGTTGATGTATTGGATAAAGCACTTTTGCGTGCAGGACGTTTTGACCGTCAAATCAATGTGGATTTACCCGACTTAAATGAACGTAAAGAGGTATTTGGTGTACATCTACGCCCAATTAAAATTGACGAAACTGTTGATATTGATTTATTAGCTCGCCAAACCCCAGGATTCTCGGGAGCAGATATTGCCAATGTTTGTAACGAAGCTGCTTTGATAGCTGCCCGATATGGTAAAAAATTTGTAGGTAAACAGGACTTTTTAGATGCGGTAGATCGCATCATCGGTGGCTTGGAAAAGAAAACTAAAATCACAACCGAAGCTGAACGTCGCTCTATTGCTTTGCACGAAGCAGGTCATGCTGCCATATCTTGGCTTTTAGAATATGCTAATCCATTAATTAAAGTTACGATTGTACCACGCGGTCGCGCTTTAGGTGCTGCATGGTATCTGCCTGAAGAAAGACAAATCACAACCAAAGAGCAAATGCTTGATGAGATGTGTGCGACTTTGGGAGGTAGAGCTGCTGAAGATTTAATTTTGGGCCGCATATCAACTGGGGCTATGAACGATTTGGAACGAGTGACAAAGCAAGCTTATGGCATGGTAGCTTATCTAGGTATGAGCGAAAAACTACCAAACTTATGTTACTACAACAATGAGGAATATTCATTCAGTAAACCCTATAGTGAGAAAACAGCAGAGTTAATAGATGAAGAGGTTAAGAAATTGGTTAATGAGCAATATGCTAGAGCTAAACAATTGCTTGCTGACAATAAGGAAGGGCATGAAGAATTGACTCAAATATTAATTGAAAAAGAGGTTATCTTTGCTGAGGATGTAGAACGTATTTTTGGAAAACGTCCTTGGGTATCGCGCTCTGAAGAAATAATGGCTGCGAAAGAAAGTCAAGAAGCCGCTAAAGCAGAACATGAACTTGCCAAAAGAATAGCCGGCGAAGAAGAAGCGGTAAAGACACAAGGTGAAAAGAATGTGAAAGAGGAAGAAAAGTTGATAGACGAAAAAAACTCTGAGCAAGACAATACAGGTGCTGAAAAATAATCTTAGCAGTAAAACAACTAACATTTATTACATTGAAGAATAATTTTATCATAAGGGCTATCACAGGCATACTCTTTGTAGCAGTTATAGTGGGATGTATTTTATGGAACCCACTGGCTTTTGGATGCTTATTTGTTATCATTACCTCACTCACCATTCGCGAGTTTGGAAACTTAGTCAATAAGTTAGAAGATGTAGAAATAAACAAGACAATCACGACATTGGGAGGAGCTTATTTATTTATGGCTTTTATGGCATATTGTATTGGAGCATATAGCTCCAAAATATTCATTCCCTATGTGTTGTTGATATTGTATTTATTCATCAGCGAATTGTACTTAAAGAAAAAGAATCCCGTATACAATTGGGCATTCTCAATGTTTAGTCAATTATATATTGCATTACCATTTGCCATGCTTAACGTTTTGGCTTTTCAAAATAATGAATTAGCTGAGAGCATTAGCTATAATCCAATTTTACCATTAGCAGTATTTATCTTTTTATGGCTAAATGACTCTGGTGCTTACTGTGTAGGATCACTTATTGGTAAACATCGTTTATTTGAACGCATCTCACCTAAAAAGTCATGGGAGGGTTCTATAGGGGGAGCTATAGTATGTATTGCTTTCTCGTTTGTATTGGCTCATTTTTTCCCATTTATGAATACAATTGAGTGGATTGGATTATCTCTTGTTATTGTGTTATTTGGTACATGGGGAGATTTGACTGAATCATTATTTAAACGTCAATTACACATTAAAGATTCAGGGGCAATACTTCCCGGACATGGTGGTATGCTTGATCGCTTTGATAGTTCATTGATGGCAATTCCTGCTGCTGCTGCTTATATCTATTTCATAAATTGCTAACAATATACTTATACTTAAAAAGGCTATTCAGTAAATGCTGAATAGCCTTTTTAGTATATAACATACAAATTGTCTAGTTCTTTCTCCAAAAACTAGAATTAAAGAGTAGTAATACTGTAAATATCTCTAAGCGACCCAATAACATTAAGAACGACAAGACCCACTTACCTGCAGTTGGCACATCATACCAAGAATTGGCAGGTCCAAAATAACCCAAACCTGGTCCCATATTGCCTAAACTAGAGATGCTACACCCAAGTGACTCTACCATCCCCATTCCCATAAACATCAGCGAAAGAGTACTTACTATTAATATAAAAGCATATAAAAATGTAAATGCTAATATAGTAGAGCGAAGCGAAGGAGAAATAACTTGTTTATTGACACGCACCGGCAATACTGCATTGGGATGAGTGATATGTTTAAACTCATTGCGCGAGATTTTTGCTAAAATCAATAAGCGTATACATTTGATACCGCCAGTGGTACTCCCTGCACAAGCCCCCATCAACATAATAACAGTTAGAATTCCCCATAGAACAGGTGCCCATGTCATATAATCGGCTGTAGCGAAACCTGTAGAAGTATGAAGCGAAACAACTTGAAACAAAGACTTACGAAAAGCCTCTTCACCTTCCATCGAATTAAGAAAATATAACCCGACAGCAATAGCTAAAGTGAGTATCACGACTGAAACTAGATACCATTTTAACTCAGCATTACTAAAGAATTTCTTAAAACGACCACTCACTAGAAACAGTAACAACGTAAAGTTAGTGCCCGAAAAGAACATAAAAATAGCAATTACATACTCAATATAAGGAGAATCAAAATAAGCTACACTGCTTTGTTTTGTAGAGAATCCACCCGTACTTGTAGTGGTGAAAGCATGACAAATACTATCGAATACATCCATTCCACCAAATACCAAGAGAACAATAAGAGCTCCTGTCATACCAGCATAAATACTCCAAATCCATTTAGCAGTAACTCCAATACGAGGATGAACCTTATCATGCGCCATACCACTAGCTTCAGCTGCAAACACCTGAATACCACCGACTCCAAAAATAGGAAGTACTGCAATGGTAAAGAACACAATACCCAAGCCACCAATCCACTGTGTCATGCTACGCCAAAAGAGCAGTCCATGAGGAAGTCTTTCAATATCATTTAAGATTGAAGCCCCTGTAGTAGTAAAGCCAGACATTGTTTCAAAAAATGCATCGGTAATAGAGGGTATATAGCCACTTAGATAAAAAGGCAACATGCCAAAGATAGAGAAAGCCAACCAAGCAACTGTTACAATCACATAGCCATCTCTACGTCCTAAGTATCTTTCGGATTTGCGCCCGATAGCCAACAGTAAACTACCAACACAAACACACAAACCAGCCGAATAAAGAAAGCTCATCAGATCATCGCCTTTATAAAAAAAGGCTACTCCTGAACAAACCAGCAACATCACAGCTTCTATTAATAAAAGAAAACCAATGATGCGATATATCATTTTTAGATTAATCATCAGTTGAAGAATTTTTCGACCTTTTTAATCATCATATTTAAACAGAATACAACAACATGATCACCAGGATGAATTAATGTATCGCCAGTAACCAAAATACCCTCGCCATTACGAATCATACCTCCGATGGTAACCCCCTTTGGAAGACCCAAATCTTTAATAAGTTGTTTAGTAGCTTTGGAACCTGCTTTTACTGTAAATTCAGCCACATCTGCATTGGCAAAAGTCAAACATTTTACATTGCTAACATCCGCATCTAACATCATTTGATAAATGTGACTAGCAGCTATCATTTTTTTATTAATTACAGTTCCAATATCGAGACTTTCAGCCATACTGATATAATCTATATTTTCGACTTCAGCCACAGTTTTATCTACCCCCATACGTTTTGCTGCTAAGCAAGCCAGAATATTAGTTTCCGAATTGCCTGTCAATGCCACAAAAGCCTCTGTGTTGCGCAGTCCTTCTTCTAACAAAAGATCCATATCACGACCATCACCATTAATAATCATGACCTTATCATCTAACAGTTCAGTCAGACGATTACAACGGCTTAGACTATTTTCTATAATCTTCACTTGCATATAGTCGGGCACATACTGAGCAGTACGAACAGCAATGCGGCTACCACCCATTATCACAACATTGCGTACATCTGCATAGTCTTCTTTACCTGCAATTTTACGAATGTATGGGATAAACTTACGAGTAGTAGTAAAATAGACAATATCATTGAGTTTGATGGTATCATCGCCTCGCGGAATGATTGTTTGAGCATCGCGCTTAATAGCTACCACATGATAAGGAGTATTGGGACCGCCCAGTTTTGAAAGTGGAATATCAAGAATTTCTGCTTTCTCACGCATTTTAGTTCCGATAAGAATCAGTGCACCACCACAGAATTCCCACCATTGACGCACCCAACTCATCTTCATTGACGAGACAATTTCTTTTGCGGCAAGCATCTCGGGGTATATTAAAGAGTCGACTCCTAACTTCTTGAAGAACTCTTTATTCTTTGGCAATAAATACTCATAATTATCAATACGTGCTACAGTTTTTTGAGCACCTAGATTGGTAGCTAGCATACAGGCTGTCATATTGCGACTTTCGTCGGGAGTTACTGCAATAAACAAATCAGCTTCTTTCACCCCAGCCTCTTTTAGTCCCGAGATAGAAGAAGGTGATGCAACAACTGTCATCAAGTCGAAGTTATTGCTAAGTGCAGCCAATTTTTCTTCGTCGTCGTCCATCAGAATGATATCTTGCTTTTCACGCGAAAGAAGTTTGGCAAGATGTGTGCCCACATTACCGGCACCGGCGATAATTATTTTCATTATTTTTGATTGATAATAACATTGTAAATTCCCTCTTCATCCATACCACAAAGGTGATAAAGTTCGGCAACAGATCCATGTTCTACAAACTGATCATTAATACCGATACGTTCTACTCGAGGTGAATACCCATGATCGGCCATAAACTCAAGCACGGCGCTCCCCATTCCTCCAGCCAAAATTCCATCTTCGACTGTGATGATTCGAGCGTATCGTTTGCCCACCTCATGCAACAATTCTTCATCAAGTGGTTTTAAGAAGCGTAAATCATAATGACCGATATTTAATTCAGGATTTTCACCCTCAGCCTTTAGTATAGCCTGAGCAGCCACATTTCCAATAGGTCCTATAGTGACTAAAGCAACATTTTCGCCCGCTTTTAAGCAACGTCCTTTGCCTACAGGAATCTCTTCGAAAGGACATTCCCAATTGGTTAACACTCCACGCCCACGTGGGTAACGTATCACAAATGGTCCCATATCGGGTAGTTGAGCCGTATACATCAACCTGCGCAATTCATGTTCATTTAATGGGGAAGCAATAGTCAGATTGGGGATAGGACGCATATATGCCAAGTCGAAAGCTCCATGATGTGTTGGACCATCTTCGCCAACAATACCAGAACGATCAAGACAAAATACCACATGCAAACGTTGAATGGCAACATCGTGGATTACATTGTCGTAAGCTCGCTGCATAAAAGAGGAATAAATATTACAGAAAGGAATTAACCCCTCTTTGGCCATTCCACCAGAGAAGGTAACAGCATGTCCTTCGGCAATTCCCACATCGAAAGCGCGATCAGGCATTTCTTCCATCATATAAATCATAGAACATCCGGTAGGCATAGCCGGTGTGACTCCAACAATGCGCGGATTTTGACGAGCTAACTCTACAAGGCTGTGTCCAAACACATCTTGAAACAAAGGAGGAAGTCCATCGTTTGAAGCAATATATCTTTTGCCAGTTTCGGGGTTGAAACATCCCGGAGCATGCCAAATACCCGGTTGCTTTTCGGCAGGAGCAAATCCCTTGCCTTTTGTTGTATGAAGATGAAGTAGCTTTGGGCCTTCCATGTCTTTAATATCGCGCAACACACGAGCTATATTCTTCACATCATGTCCATCTATCGGACCGAAGTATCGAATATTCATTCCCTCGAATATATTTTGTTGTTGAGCCACCATCGACTTTAAGCTATTGCCAAACCGAATGAGTGCTTTGCGACGATTTTCATTGAGCACTCCCATCTTTGTCAGTAGTTGTGCAGTACGAAAACGTAATTGATTATACCTATTAGAAGTAGTAAGATTAAAGAGATATTGTTTCATTCCTCCTACACTTCGATCAATAGCCATATCATTATCATTGAGTATAATAAGAAGGTTATTGGGAGTAGAAGAAGCATTATTTAACCCTTCAAAAGCCAACCCACCACTCATGGCACCATCACCTATGACAGCTACCACATGACGATCTAACTCACCATTTTTGCGAGCTGCCACTGCCATACCTAATGCAGCAGATATAGAATTAGAAGCATGTCCATTGGTAAAAGTATCATATTCGCTCTCTTCGGGCGATGGAAACGGACGTACTCCTTTAAATTTTCGATTAGTATGAAAAATGTGACGTCGACCTGTAAGCATCTTATGACCATAGGCTTGATGCCCTACATCCCATACAATACGATCATAGGGAGTATCAAACACATAGTGTAAAGCCACAGTAAGTTCGACAACCCCAAGACTAGCCGCAAAATGCCCCGGATTGGTTGATAATTCTTGAATTATGGCTTGCCTTAATTCATCGCAAACCTGAGGTAACTGTTCGACACTCATGTGTCTTAAGTCATCAGGTGTATCGATTGAGTCTAGCAAGTTATATATGGATTCGTTTTCCATGTTCATTTTAGCATTAATCATGCAAAAATAGGAAAAAATAGAATGATAGGTATAAATATAATAGAAATATGGCCAAATAAAACCAAGCTAACCAAGTTTATTGTACATTAGCACATCTAAATAATAAAATGGAACGTATTATTATGAAACAGTTATCAGTAATTATAACCATTGCGGTTACTATTTTCACATTGGGCAGTTGTGCTAGTAAAAGCAATCAGTCTAACAGCAAAAGTCAATCAACCAATGACACTGTATTTGGGCTAGTTGGACCAGGCTCGGCGATGCATACTCTTCAGTTATGCCAATCACATCCAATCGATACACTGTGGTTCTATATAGATGATTCGACCAATGTTTCCAATGCCAACCTCCTTATAGGAAACCCAACCGAAGTTATCTTCAGAAAGACAAAGCAAGGCAATGAAGCCATTAAAATTGTAGGAAATTCGACCTATGCCAATGCCATTGGTCAATGGACTATGCCCGACCCTATTGCACCTGATAAAGTGATGGGGATAGACATTGAAATAAATGGCATAGCTCACTCCATTCGAATGGCTACATTGGTATATAAATCGTGGGAGTTATCGGGAGAGAAAAACCAAATCATACTTCATGGCGAAAGTATCGGCAACGGAGTGTCTTTTAACTTTACCGATACTGCAACAATAGCTACAGTAGGCAATGAGCAAATATTAACCTTACAAGGAAACAATATTCAATATAAGAAGCAAGCTTTTTGATGAAGCTGTGGTTTAGCCATTATCTCTTTTTTCTTAAACCGGCTCTTATGCGACTAAGCGATTGTGGAGTTACAAAAAGGTAAGAAGCCAATTTTTTCAGCGACACGGATTGAAGTATCTCTGGGCTTTTTTGCATGATAGCCAAATAACGCTGCTGAGCACTCACATGATCGGCAAAGAAAAGAAGAAAGTTCTCCATCCAAAAAGCATGATGTTCGAATACTGTTCGAAAAAGATTGGCCATTTCTAACGATTCGGAGCATAGCTCATTTATTCTTTTTTTAGAAATCATATAGGCTTCGCTGTCGGCCTCAACCTCAATTGTTGTTTTCGAAGGTTCATCGTAAGCGTATCCCCACACCGGAAATACAAACTCTCCCAAAGAAGCAAACCATAAAGTCATCTCCTCCCCTTCGTTCAACCTAAAATTGCGCCAAACTCCACTTTTCAGAATATACAAATGATTATTACGCTCGCCTTCGGACACAACAAACTCCCCCTTGCGAAAATTTATAGAGGTCATTTCATCGAGCAATCGTTCAATTTGTTCAATTGATAAAGCATACTCTTTACTTAACTTTTCCTTATAAGTCATCATGCCACAAAGGTATTATTTTAGACAGTAGATTAAATAAATATTGCTTAAAAACTAACTCTTTTTTTTAGGGTGAAACCATTCATTAATTACCAAATGGTAAGTTTTTTGAGAGAAAGGAAGCTGTAACTTTGCAGCCGAAAAAAAACAAAAATAATTCATTCATGAAAGAGCTAAAAGACAGCATAGATTTTGGGAAAGAAGATATCCCATCATTATTTCGCAGAATGCTATACCCTACGCTGTTGGGTATGCTATTTAGTGCAGTATTTATTATAACCGATGGCATTTTTGTAGGCCACGGTCTAGGAAGCGATGCGTTGGCTGCAATAAATATTGTAGCTCCATTATTTCTTTTTTCAACAGGAATCGGACTAATGTTTGGTATGGGAGCTTCTATTGTAGCCTCCATCCACTTATCGGCCAATAAGTACAAGTCGGCTCGCATCAATATGACACAAGCCCTTGGCATATCTTCTCTTTTTTTATTGATATGTACCATAATCGTATTATCATTTCCTGATGAAGTATTGTATATATTTGGCTGTTCCGACCGATTACTCACATTAGGCAAAGACTATATGTATGGATTTGTTCCATTTCTTACCACCAATGCACTTATTTGCTCTGCCGGATTTTTCGTTCGTTTGAGTGGTGCTCCTCGCTATGCCATGTTTTGTTCTGTGGTTTCTGCCATCATCAATATTATTTTCGATTATTTATTCATTTTCGTATTTAAGTGGGGAATGTTTGGTGCAGCATTTGCAACGGGTATCGGTACATTATTAGGAGTCGTTTTAATGTTGTTCTTTTTATCGAAACAAAAGAGTGTTTTGCACTTTGTACCCATCAAGATGAGTCGAAAAAGCTTGCGATTAACCCTTCGTAATACCATGTATATTTGCAACTTAGGGTTTTCGTCGTTTCTTTGCGAACTAGCCATTGCATCAATGATGCTATGTGGCAACTATGTTTTCATGCGCGAAATGGGAGAAGATGGAGTAGCTGCTTTTAGTATAGCTTGTTATTTTTTCCCAATCATATTTATGCTTTATAATTCGATATCGCAATCGGCACAACCTATTATAAGCTATAATTATGGAGCAAACTTAACTCAGCGTGTTAATGAAACGTTACGTGTGGCGCTTCGCACAGCATTAGTATGTGGCGGAACATTGATAGCAATAACCATCTGCTTTGATTCGTACATAGTATCTATGTTTATCAGTTCATCGGCACCGGCACATGCCATTGCTACTCATGGTTTCCCACTATTTGCTTTAGGCTTTATACCGTTTGCTGTCAATATTATTTCTATTGGATACTTTCAGAGTATTGAGCAAATCCGGAATGCAACCATCATCACAATCTTACGTGGTTTTGTGTTTATGATAATTTGCTTCGTACTACTTCCTCTATTTTTAGGAAAACCCGGAGTATGGTTAGCTGTTCCGGTATCAGAGCTACTTACTTTCTTTTGCGTTCTTGCACTTTATAGAAGAAGAAGAAGATATAAGGCAAACATAGAAAGTTCTTTGACTGTCTAGGTCTTAATACAGAGATTCTGAATAATCAAAGCTATATTTTCACCTACTTCTCATTTGCAACACTCAAGCCATAGCTAAGTAGTGTTTCATCCTTTGATAAGGCTATAAAAGTAAACAATATAAAACTTAAGATTATTCAGAATCAAGCAAAAGACCTATATATTAAAGGTCTGCAGTATCATCAAAATGAATTTTAACATGGGTACCATCACAATAAGGTTTGTGATGAGAGTGTCCACAACGACACAATGCCGTTTTACCTTCTAATATAACCTCTTTACCATCTTTATCAACCATTTTTAATTTTCCTTCTACAATATAAGGACCATTGTGTAAAACAGTTAGTGTTGGAGATTTTTCTTCATTTTCCATGACTCAACGTTTTTAATATTTCAAATAGAAACAGATGTGGTAGGTAATAGTTTGCAAAGAGTATGTTAAATATCAACGTGAATGAAGTAATGTTATAATTACAACCTCGGCACGTGCTCCAATACGGATATTGCGCTGCGAGGTTCCTACACCATTGGTTATGATAATTGGCGTACCTGCAGAGTTGTATTTTAATCCGGTTAAGAATCTGCGACCATACCGTGAAGGCACTAATGGTGCATAACCAAATATTTTAACTTGTCCACCATGGGTATGACCGGCCAATACTAAATCGGTATTTTCTATTGATACGTCTTCGGCATAATCGGGGGTATGAACCAAAAGGATAACAAAATCTGTGGGACGCAGTGACAGTGTAGGTGAAATTCCGTTCTGATTCAAATCGAAAGGATTGCGCACCCCCGAGAGTAAGATAAACTCATGATTTTTCCAAATCGTATCGGTGCGATGCTCTAGTAAATGAATATCATTTAGCATCATACTTTCCACTATCTCTTGATAACACCGTTCATAATCGTTATTGCCCATTACGGCATAAGTACCCAAAGGTGGTTTAACACTAGCCAATGAGTTGAACAAAGGTGCAACATAGCGACACCCTTCTTGATAATCGCCTCCAAGCAGTAGCAAGTCGGGCTGTTGAGACTTTAACAAGTCGACTAGCTTTTTTAAACCTTTCTCTTTCAACAAACTTTTATAATGAAGATCGGATACGAAAGCAATACGACAGCTATCAAAAGTAAGCGGAATATCTTGAGCAACAAAATTATACTTCTGAACGCGAATTGAAGCACAAGAGCTAAACAGAGCAAGAGTGGATATTAGTAGAAGTTGATAAAGACAAGACTTCATTGGCAATATATATATTGAAATGATTAAACCTTTGAGAGGCTAAAGATAGTCTAAAAAGCTATATCTTTGCAAACATGAACGAAGTTAAACCCAACTCAATACAAGCTTGGCTGCTTGCTGCACGCCCCAAAACTCTTGCAGGAGCAGTTACTCCCGTAATTTTAGGAACGGCATTGGCCTATGCAGCCGGACATTTTCAATGGTTTCCTGCACTTATCTGTCTGCTTTTTGCTTCACTCATGCAAATTGCAGCCAATTTTATCAACGACTTGTTTGATTACCTTAAAGGAACAGATCGAGAAGACAGACTTGGTCCCGAAAGAGCATGTTCACAAGGATGGATATCGCCAAAGGCTATGAAGTGGGGAATTATAATTACGATTACATTAGCATGCATATTGGGGTGTACATTATTACTTTATGCCGGTTGGGAGTTAATTATGGTAGGACTACTTTGTGTGGTATTTGCGTTTTGCTACACCACAGGTCCTTACCCGCTATCATACAATGGTTGGGGCGATTTATTGGTTATTGTATTTTTCGGGTTTGTGCCTGTAGGTGGTACCTATTATGTGCAAGCTTTGGGATGGTCTATAGAAGTCACAATCGCCTCTTTAATCTGCGGATTGATAGTAGATACACTGCTGGTAGTAAACAATTATCGAGATCGGGATGAGGATGCGAAAAGTGGAAAAAGAACAATTATAGTTCGTATGGGAGAGCGCTTTGGTAGTTACCTCTATTTAGCATTAGGAGTTGCAGCTTCAGTGCTTTGCTTAACCTTTATTCCGCAGAAAGGAGTAATTATTATGGTTGTTACATTGATTTACTTAATACTACATATATCAACTTGGCGCAAAATGATAAAAATACACAGTGGTAAAAAACTAAACAGCATATTGGGCGAAAGTTCGCGCAATATGCTGTTATTAAGTGTTATGCTGTCAGCAGCTATAGCCTTTTGTTAAAGAGCAAACAAGTAATCTTCATTAATTGTATAACAAGCTGATTTATTGATTTCACTAGTCCAGTCTTTAACTTCGCCATTAATCCAGTTATCAAACAATGGGTATGCATTCTGCATATATGTTTTTTCGATAGGATAGCTTACCTCACCCGAATATTTGTGCAACGCTAACCCATAAGGGCATCTATTTCCAAGTTCTTGGTCAATAGAAGCAATATAAATTTTCTTTCCATCTTCAACAGTAATAAAAAAAGATAAACTGTTCCACTTATTACCATGGCTAATGTTAGGCTTTAATTTTTTATAGTAAGCCACATATCCACCACCAGACATTTTGCCATGTACATTGCTATACACATAGTTTTTACCATCACGTTCTTCGCTAGCTTTACCAGCTACAGATTCAATGCCGGGCACAAACTTCTTTCCTGACTCTGTATTAAGAAAACCTTGTTGGTTGCTAAAGTAGTCAAGACGAACATCATCACTCAACATATAGTTGTCACCATTCGCATCTGTAAAGCCAAAACCTAGTGTTTTAGAGCTTCCTAAAGCAAACCCACGTACCCACAATGCCAAACGCCTATTATACTTATTTCCTCTCATCTCAAACGCTACTTGTGCTACAAAGTCATTATAATCATAATCAGCATTAAAGCTATCTTCAAACAGAAGTAAATAATAATTAGCAGCAATATAACTGCCACGTTCAAAAGCAGGAAGTTTTGAGTAGTCTACAAAGGTAACCTCAAGATGCTCCGAGCGAGTAGGAACATTGGTAGGCACTTTGATGGTCAAGGGGATATCTGTAATGGCCAATGTATCTCCTTGCGATACCACAACAGTTACTTTGTCTGATTGCAATGGAACATCGTAAGATTCTTCCATCGTAAACCGCTCATCAATAACAAGGTTACTAACCTCATCTTCGTAAAGATTCGCATCTGTATCGATACACGAGCCTAAAAATAAAAGCGAGAACAGTAATAAAAACGTTTATTTCATAATTAATAAGTCTTTAATAGTTTAGCATGATATACAAATCATTGGCAAAAATAATCAACTTTTTCCTTATAAAGAAATTAAATCTATAGTATTTTGATCTGAAACTAACAATACTACTAATTGTATCAATCAACTGGTAATACAAAAAAGTCTTTTTTGATTAAGAAACATATTATTTAAAAGAATAGAGTAAATATTTAATCACACAGCAGCAGTTAAGAAGAGACGACCTAGCATTGTCGTAAAAACGCTAAAAAGGGAAAAACAGAAAGAGGTAGTGCGCCTCTATCTGCACTGGGATGAATATATAGATGCACCATAGTGCGGATAGAGATGCACAAAGTAGCAAGCAAATGCCTAGCAACTGAATCAAGCATGACCTACAACTCTAAAACAGAGTCATAACAGTTATTATATTTTACCAAACCATAAAATAGATAAGGCGATAAGACATAAAAGAACAAATACGAAAAGTTTTAAAAGCTTTTTGTTTCACAAGCAACTATCCTGCCAGCTCTACAACCTCTAAATCTTTAAAACTGCCATTATCAATGGTGACACGCACCAATGTACGTACTTTATGAAACCCTTGTTTGCCCGCTGCACCCGGATTGATGTGAAGCATATCGAGTGTTTTATCGTATTTCACCTTTAAGATATGCGAGTGACCGCTAATAAAAAGTTTGGGCGGACGCACCATCAAGGAACCTGCAATGGATGGATCATAATTGCCAGGATATCCTCCAATGTGTTTTATAAGGACTTCTGTATTGTCAATGGTAAAACGGTTGACCATAGGAAATAAGCGTCGAATATCCTGACCATCAATATTACCATAAACAGCCCGTAGGGGTCTAAAAGCATTCAAGCGTTGGGCAACTTCTAATGAGCCAATATCGCCGGCATGCCATATTTCATCGCAAGATTCGAAATACTGCAAATACTTTTCATCCCAAAAAGCATGCGTATCTGATAAGATTCCAATTTTCACCATAATAAGTTGTTTATCTGCACAAAGGTATTTATATTTGAGCGTAATCTTAACACTATGGAAAATAAATATCAATACTTTAGGCGTGATATTAGTTGGCTTTCTTTCAATTATCGGGTTTTGCTCGAAGCTAATGACGATAAATTGCCTTTGTATGAACGCATCAACTTTATCTCTATCTACTCTTCCAATCTAGAAGAGTTTTATAAGATACGTGTTGCCGACCATAAAGCCATTGCCTCGGGTGCTACCCGGAATGATGAGGAAACAGTGCAATCGGCAGCTATACTACTCGAGGATATCAATAATGAGGTAAATCGTCAGCTAGAAGATCGTGTCCGCATCTTTGAGGGTAAAATTTTACCGGCTTTGCGCAAAAATCATATCATTTTCTATCAAGACCACGATGTTGCATCGTTTCAGAAAGAGTTTATCAAGAAGTTCTTTCGCGAAGAGATATTCCCTTTTCTACAGCCGGTACCTGTATATAAAAATAAAGTGGTTTCTTTTTTGCGCGACAACCGTTTATACTTGGCAGTTAGGTTACTATCGCATGATAAAGGGCCTAACGCCCCCGACCATATACAGTACTTTGTAATGAAACTGCCTTATAGTAAGGTGCCTCGGTTTATCGAACTCCCGCCACACGAAGGCAATTACTACATCATGTATATAGAAGAGATTATAAAGGCAAACATTGATATGATATTTCCGGGTTATGATGTTGATAGTAGCTTTTGCATCAAGATATCACGTGATGCCGATATTCTAATTGATGACTCTGCTAGCACAGCCGACATTGTAGAGCAAGTTAAGAAAAAGGTGAAAAAGAGAAAGATAGGTGCTGTTTGCCGATTTGTATATGACCGACAAATGCCTAAAGATTTTCTTGACTTCCTAGTCGATGCATTTAGCATCAATCGCGATGAGCTAGTGCCGGGCGATAAACACTTAAACTTAGAAGATCTACGCTATTTGCCCAACCCTAGCAAACAGTTACAAAAGATTGAAAAACCTAAGCCAATGAAGCTAAACTTCTTGGATGAGCGAGGTTCTATTTTCAACTATGTACAACAAAAGGACTTGCTATTGCATTATCCTTATCATTCGTTCGAGCACTTCATCCAGTTTCTAGTTGAAGCGGTTCACGACCCGGCAACTCGTGAGATTATGGTAACCCAATACCGGGTTGCTGAAAACTCTGCTGTAATTAATGCATTGATATCGGCAGCTCAAAACAAAAAAAAGGTAACGGTATTTGTTGAGTTAAAAGCTCGTTTCGATGAAGAGAACAACTTGGCTAATGCGGAAATGATGAAGGCAGCCGGAATAAAAATCATCTATAGTCTGCCGGGATTGAAGGTGCATGCAAAGGTGGCACTAATCAGGCGCAAAAGTAATGACCACGAAAAGATGTGCGACTTTGCATATATTGGTACAGGAAACTTCAATGAGAAGACTGCAGCAGTATATGCCGACTGCGGACTCTTCACTTGCAATCCTAAAATCACACACGATTTGCACGCCTTGTTTCATACGTTGCAAGGAAAAGAAAATCCTAAATTTCACAACTTGCTAGTAGCACGTTTCAATCTGATTACAGAACTCAACAAACTGATTGATCATGAGATAGAGCTAGCACAACAAGGCAAAATTGGACGAATAATCCTGAAAATGAATGCTCTACAAGATCCTATCATGATTAATAGATTATATGAGGCATCACAACAAGGAGTAAAAATAGACTTAATCATTCGTGGCATTTGCTGCTTGATACCCGGGCAAACATACAGTCGAAACATTCGTGTAACACGCATAGTTGATAGTTTTTTAGAGCATGCGCGCATCTGGTATTTTGGCAATAATGGACGTCCAAAAATATATTGCGGGTCGCCCGATTGGATGCGCCGCAATCTCTATCGACGCATCGAAGCTGTAACTCCGATATTAGATCCTGACATCAAACAAGAGGTCATCGATATGCTTGATATACAATTGAGTGACAACGAAAAAGCATGCTTTGTCGATGAGAATCTGAATAATTTATTCAAGACAAAATCAAAGGGGTACTCGATACGAGCACAATATAGTTTTTATAATTACTTAAAAAAGAAAAATGAAACACCATTGTAATATGTATGACACTTTCTTGCAATACACTTATTCGTCCTTTGCAAGCAATAACATAATACATTTATATGGAGACTATTTATCTATGCATCGTCATATTTTTATTCGCCCTAGCCATATTCGACTTGGTTGTTGGGGTTAGTAACGATGCCGTTAACTTTTTAAACTCAGCAGTTGGCGCCAAATCAGCCTCTTTTCGCACAGTACTTATCATAGCAGGTATTGGCGTATTTGTAGGTGCATCATTATCAAACGGAATGATGGATATTGCTCGGCATGGTATATACCAACCTGAGCATTTCTATTTTGCCGAGATTATGTGTATACTGCTGGCAGTGATGTTAACCGACGTAGTACTACTAGACGTCTTTAACTCAATGGGGATGCCTACTTCAACTACCGTATCATTGGTATTCGAGTTGCTTGGAGGTACTTTAGCACTGGCACTAATCAAAGTAAATCAAAACGACGCTTTAAACTTAGGTGATTTAATCAATACCGACAAAGCCCTGTCGGTCATCATGGGTATCTTCTTATCCGTAGTCATCGCCTTCTTCTTCGGTATGCTGGTGCAATGGATAACACGTACCCTATTCACCTTCAACTATAAAAAACACATGAAGTACTCCATTGGTATTTTTGGTGGTATTGCAGCAACTGCAATTATCTACTTCATGTTAATCAAAGGGTTTAAAGATACAGCATTTATGACTCCCGAAAACAAAGTGTGGGTACAACAAAACACTTGGATGCTAGTAGGTTGCTCGTTTGCTTTCTTCACGATTTTAATGCAGATTTTGCACTGGTGTAAAGTAAATGTCTTCAAAGTTATTGTATTGCTAGGTACTTTTTCATTGGCAATGGCATTTGCCGGCAATGACTTGGTAAACTTTATCGGTGTACCTTTAGCAGGTTATTCATCTTTTATTGACTTTACCACTAACGGTCAAGCAGTAGGTCCGGATGGATTCTTAATGACTTCATTATTGGGCTCGGCACGTACTCCCTGGTACTTCTTGTTTGGTGCCGGATTGATAATGGTTATTGCACTTTCTACTTCAAAGAAAGCACACAACGTTATTAAAACATCAGTAAATCTATCTCGCCAAGACGAAGGCGAAGAGACTTTTGGTAGCACACCCATAGCACGTACGTTAGTACGCATTAGCATGAATGTAGCAAATGGAATAACAAAAGGGGTACCTGAAGGATTGAAAGATTGGATTAATAAACGATTCCGCAAAGATGAAGCCATCATTGCCGATGGGGCAGCTTTCGACTTGGTACGTGCCTCTGTTAATCTTGTGTTGGCAGGCTTACTTATTGCATTAGGTACTTCAATGAAATTACCACTATCTACTACTTATGTAACCTTCATGGTAGCTATGGGTACTTCACTTTCAGACCGTGCATGGGGCCGTGACTCTGCCGTATATCGCATCACAGGTGTATTGAGCGTTATTGGTGGCTGGTTTATTACAGCAGGTGCAGCTTTTACAATCTGTTTTATCGTAGCCTTAATTATTCACTTCGGTGGCACTATCGCTATAGTAGTCATGATTGGATTGGCTGTATTGAGTTTGATTCGTAGCCAAATCATCTACAAGAGAAAAAAACAAAAAGAACAAAAGAGCGAAACATTAAAGCAATTGATGCAAAGCTCAGACAGCGACGAAACCCTTCAGTTAATGCGTCAACATACTCGTGAGGAGTTAACAAAAGTGCTTGAGTATGCTGAAAACAATTTCAACCTGACTGTTACTTCATTCTTACACGAAAACCTTAGAGGACTAAGACGTGCCATGGGATCGGCTAAGTTTGAGAAGCAGCTGATTAAACAAATGAAGCGTTCGGGCACATTGGCTATGTCAAAACTTGATAACAAAACCGTACTCGATAAAGGATTGTACTACTATCAGGGGAATGATTTTGCAAGTGAGTTAGTTTATAGTATTGCTCGCTTATGCGAACCTTGCTTAGAGCATATTGACAACAATTTCACTTCGCTTGATGCCATTCAAAAAGGTGAGTATGGAGATGCTGCAGAGGCAATCACTAGCTTAATTCACGACTGTAGAGTGAAATTAGAGGCTAACAACTATACAGATATAGTCAACGACACCAAACGAGCCAACGAGCTTAATGGACTCCTTTCGCACTTGAAGCGTCAAGAATTGCAACGCATTCAGACTCAGAAGGGAAGCATTAGAGTAAGCATGATCTACTTAACCATGGTACAAGAAGCTCAAAATGTAGTAACCTATACCATCAATCTGATGAAGGTTAGCCGTAAATTCCAAACAGAAAATGAGCTTTAAGTAGGTATATTAGAATACTCCACATAAAAAAATCACGATGCCAAAACATGACATCGTGATTTTTTTATGAATTAAATGAATATCTGAGTTCTATTCCTAAAACATCAAACTGTCCAAGACAGTTTTGGTAAATAGCTACTTAAACAATCGCGCAACACATTCAGAGTAATGGGTTTCACCAATACATGTGATGCCCCTCCTTGCATAGCAAGTTCTTTATCCGAATTAAAAGCATATGCCGTCTGCATGATAATGGGGATTTCTGTATCTTCTTTACGAATCTCAATTGTAGCTTCTATTCCTGTCATTATAGGCATCTTTATGTCCATCAATATAGCTTCTGCCTTTCCACGGTTTTCATGAAACAACTCAATGATTTCTTGACCATTTTTCGCCCATAAAATATCGCATTTCTTGCCAATAATCGCTTTTATTAATTTAAAGTTACTATCATCGTCCTCAGCTACAAGAATTAAGGGACGATATTCATTTGGTAATTGTTGTTCCATAGATGTGTAGAGTATTTTATTACTGTCTGTTTGAAATTGGTAATCAATATTAAACAGAGCGCAATATATAAAAAAAAGTAATATTATTGATTATCTTTGCACCTCATTTTAAAAAATAAGTATGATTTCAGTAGACGGACTCGCTGTGGAATTCGGCGGAAGCACATTATTTAGCGATATTTCATTTGTTATCAACGAAAAAGACCGCATTGCCTTAATGGGGAAAAATGGTGCAGGAAAGAGCACACTCCTCAAAATTTTGGCAGGTGTTCGCCAACCTACTCGTGGCAAGGTTTCTGCTCCAAAAGACTGTGTAGTGGCCTATCTGCCTCAACATTTAATGACAGAAGATGGACGTACTGTTTTTGAAGAAACAGCACAAGCTTTCTCTCATCTTCATGAAATGGAAGCCGAAATTGAAAGACTTAATAAAGAGTTGGAAACACGCACCGACTACGAAAGCGATAGCTACATGGAACTAATTGAGAAGGTTTCGACTATTAGTGAAAAGTTTTATGCTATCGATGCCACTAACTATGAAGAGGATGTAGAAAAAGCGTTATTGGGATTAGGATTTTCACGCGAAGACTTTCACTGCCAAACAAGCGATTTTAGCGGTGGATGGCGTATGCGTATCGAACTTGCTAAATTGCTTTTGAAAAAACCAGATGTAATATTGCTTGATGAGCCTACCAATCACCTCGATATCGAATCTATTCAATGGCTAGAAGAATTCTTAATCAATAGTGGCAAAGCAGTGGTTGTGATTAGTCATGACCGCAAATTTATTGATAGCATTACTACACGTACCATCGAAGTGACTATGGGACGTATTTATGATTATAAAGTAAACTATTCACAATATTTGCAGCTACGCAAAGAGCGCCGTGAGCAGCAACAAAAAGCTTACGAAGAGCAACAAAAATTTATTGCGGAGACTAAAGATTTTATCGAACGCTTTAAAGGGACATATTCTAAAACTTTGCAAGTGCAAAGCCGGGTGAAGATGCTCGAAAAATTGGTTCTTTTGGAGGTGGATGAAGAAGATACTTCGGCACTGAGATTGAAATTCCCTCCTTCGCCACGTTCAGGAAGCTATCCGGTGGTAACTGATAGTCTAGGAAAGAGGTATGGCGATCATACTGTATTTCAGAATGCATCATTGACTATTGAACGCGGAGATAAAGTGGCCTTTGTGGGCAAAAATGGTGAAGGTAAATCTACGCTGGTAAAATGCATCATGAAAGAGCTTGAGCACGATGGTGCACTTACTTTAGGACACAATGTTCAAATTGGATACTTTGCACAAAACCAAGCTTCTTTATTGGACGAGAACTTAACTGTTTTTCAGACAATAGACGATGTTGCCAAGGGCGATATTCGTAACAAAATACGCGACTTACTAGGTGCATTTATGTTTGGTGGTCCCGAAGAATCAATGAAGAAGGTCAAAGTTCTTTCGGGAGGAGAGCGCACACGTTTGGCCATGATTAAACTATTGCTTGAACCTGTAAACTTGCTAATTCTCGATGAGCCTACCAACCACTTAGATATGAAAACAAAGGATATCCTAAAGCAAGCACTGCTCGATTTTGACGGAACTTTGATTGTTGTATCGCACGACCGTGACTTCCTTGACGGCTTAGTGACCAAGGTTTATGAGTTCGGCAATAAAAAGGTACGCGAGCATCTATGTGGTATTTATGAATTTCTTGAAACCAAAAAGATGGATTCGCTATCTGAATTGGAAAAGAAAGCGTAAAAAGAGATTTCGAAGAATAAAAAATAGAATGGTGATTGATCAATGTCAGTGTTGATTAATCACCATTTTCTATTATCCTATATTTTATTGAGCAGATTCATATTATCCTCTCTTATTCTTAATCAGTCTTTATGCATTAAGCAACATCAGTTTTAGGCAATAGTACAACATAATTATTTTATTACCTTTTTCCAGGCACATCATAAACCCATATCTCAACACAGCCCATCAATAGTAAAAATAATCAACCACACAATTTATCACCAACAGAAGGTTTTGACTATTCCTCATCTACATTTGGCTTTAGAGCGTCACACACACAAATATCAATACACTGATTATAAACCAATTAAACAGTACAAGATGTCCTAATATTTCCATAGGAAGTTTTGAAGTAAAACATAGGAACTTATCATCAAAACATAGGAACTTTTGGACCAAAACATAGGAACTTTTCAGTCATTACTTACTGTGTAATTTTCAGCCCCTAGTATTCAATAAAAATAAATAACAATTGCGACTATTTATTACTATTTTTCATATTCTTTATCGTCCAGTCAGACATATCAAAAAACTCTAAGATATCTACCATTTAATAAAATACACTTGTTTTACTAATTCGTTTATGTTCGCAATCGCTTCTTTCTACCGAAGCTAAGAGACTAAACTACATCGAACACAGTATATAAAACACTTTTATTTGCAAGTCGCATTATGGAAATCTCAGATTTTCCCCCTCGGTATACTAAGGTTATATTTCTTTTTTCGTATTTTTGTAGCAAATGGCATATTTTTTCGTCATATACTAACGAATAATTAATTGATGAGAATTACAGATTTGATAAATAAGAATGAGCGAACCGCTTTTTCTTTCGAAATACTACCGCCGCTCAAAGGCACAGGGATTGAAAAATTATATAAAGATATTGAATCATTAAAAGAGTTCGACCCTAAATATATCAACATAACAACTCACCGTAGCGAGTATGTATATACCGACCTAGGGAATGGAGTATTTCAGCGTAACCGCCAACGTCGTCGACCAGGTACAGTAGCGGTTGCAGCTGCAATTCAAAACAAATATAACATTACCACCGTTCCTCACATCTTGTGTAGTGGATTTACACGCGAGGAAACGGAATACGTTTTATTAGATCTACAGTTTCTTGGAATTACCGACTTGCTGGTTTTAAGAGGCGACAAAGCAAAACATGAATCTTCGTTTATCCCCGAAGAGAATGGATATGCACATGCCATTGAATTGCAGGAACAAATCAACAGCTTTAATCAAGGTATTTTTGTTGATGGCTCAGAGATGAAAGTCACCAATACACCATTCTCATATGGTGTAGCTTGCTACCCAGAGAAGCACGAAGAATCGCCCAATATCGATCAAGACATCTATTGGCTAAAAAAGAAAGTAGAAGCTGGAGCTGAATATGCTGTAACTCAACTGTTTTATGACAATCAAAAGTATTTTGAGTTTGTAGAAAAAGTGAGACAGGTGGGAATTAATATTCCTATCATCCCGGGCATTAAGCCATTCAAAAAGGCATCTCAACTTAGCATGATTCCAAAAACATTTAAGGTTGATTTACCCGACGATCTAACCAAAGCTGCTCTTGCTTGCAAAGACGATAATGAAGCAAAACAAGTAGGAGTAGAATGGTGCATTAATCAATGTCGCGAATTAATGCAACACGGTGTACCATCTATCCATTTTTATTCTATAGGAGCTATTGATAGTATCCGAGAGGTAGCCAAAGCAATTTATTAATCCAACTATTTAAAAAGGAGAAGAGACGTGTTTTTTAAAGATATCATAGGACAAGAAGAGGCCAAAAAGCTATTAATTCAAGAAGTTAGCGAAGATCGTATACCTCATGCTAAACTAATTTGTGGAGCAGAAGGAGTAGGTACATATCCGTTAGCTCTAGCTTATGCGCGCTACCTCAACTGTACCAATCGCCAGGCAACAGATGCTTGTGGTACTTGTCCTTCATGTATCAAATTCAACAAGTTATCTCATCCCGATATACATTTTGTTTTTCCGGTTATCAAAAGCAATGTGAGCGATGCATATCTTCCCGAATGGAGAAAGTTTGTATTGCAATCAGCATATTTCAATTTTAACCATTGGTTGAATGCAATAAAAGCTGAAAACTCACAAGCCGTAATTTACGCTAAAGAAGCCGATGAAATACAAAAGAAGTTAAGCCTAAAGTCAAATGAAGGCTTATACAAAATATGCATCATCTGGTTGCCCGAAAAGATGAGAATAGAGTGTGCAAACAAACTATTGAAACTTCTTGAAGAGCCACCAACCAACACCGTGTTTCTACTTGTTTCGGAAGAGCCTGATATGATTTTACAAACCATACAGAGCCGTTCACAACGATTTAACATCCCTCCGATTGACGAAGAGAGTATCAACAGAGAACTTCTACAAAAGTACGGAGTAAACGAGGCAAACAGTAAAAACATAGCTCACTTGGCAAATGGTAATTTCATCAAAGCTTTAGAAACAATACATCTAAACGAAGAGAATCAATTGTTCTTTGAGTTGTTTGTTAACTTAATGCGACTTTCGTATCAACGAAAAATCAAGGAGATGAAACAGTGGAGCGAGCAAGTGGCTTCTTTAGGTCGCGAACGTCAAAAGAAACTCTTGCAGTACTGCCAAAGATTGATAAGAGAAAACTTCATCTATAATTTTCATCAGCAAAATCTAAACTACATGACGCTTGATGAAAACAACTTTGCTACCCGATTTGCACCTTTCATCAATGAAAGAAATGTAATGGGAATAATGGATGAACTAACCGAAGCGCAATTGCATATAGAACAGAACGTAAACGCTAAAATGGTATTTTTCGACTTCAGTTTGAAGATGATAGTACTACTAAAGCAATAAATTATATATAATATGGAGTTTAAATTACATAATGGGAGTGGTGGTCTTTGCTGCAAAGGTTGCTCCCGACAAGATAAAAAACTAAATACTTACGATTGGCTTGCAGATATCCCCGGTAACGAGGATGAATCTGACATGGTAGAAGTGCAATTTAAAAATACACGCAAAGGGTATTATAAAAACAGTAATAAGATCAAACTAGAAAAGGGAGATATCATTGCTGTTGAAGCTACCCCAGGCCATGATATCGGTACCGTGACATTGACAGGAAGATTGGTACCGCTACAGATGAAAAAAGCCAATATAAAACCTGATGCTGAAATCAAACGCGTTTATCGTAAAGCAAAACCGGTAGACATGGAGAAGTTTGACGAAGCTAAGGCTAAAGAGCATGCAACTATGATTCGCTCACGCCAGATTGCGTCGAGTCTAGATTTGAATATGAAGATTGGAGATGTTGAGTATCAAGGCGATGGAAACAAAGCAATCTTCTACTACATTGCTGACGAACGTGTAGATTTCCGTCAACTAATCAAAGTTCTTGCCGAAGCATTTAGAGTAAGAATTGAGATGAAACAGATTGGTGCACGCCAAGAAGCCGGACGTATTGGAGGAATTGGCCCTTGTGGTAGAGAATTGTGTTGTGCTACTTGGATGACTAGTTTTATTTCAGTATCAACAAGTGCAGCACGTTTCCAAGACATATCACTTAATCCTCAGAAACTTGCAGGGCAGTGTGCCAAACTAAAATGTTGCTTAAACTATGAAGTAGACTGCTATGTAGAAGCACAAAAGCGCCTTCCCTCGCGTGAAATTCAGTTGGAAACTAAAGATGGAACGTTCTATTTCTTCAAAGCAGATATATTGAGTAATCAGATAGCTTATTCTACCGATAAGTCTTTTGCTGCCAACCTAACTACCATAACAGGAAGAAGAGCATTCGAAATCATTGGATTGAATAAAAAAGGCATTAAGCCAGATACGCTGTTGCCCGAAGAGGCTAAAGTTGAGCCTAAAAAACCTGTAGACTTAGTAGAGCAAGAAAGTCTTACTCGTTTTGATCGCGAAAGAAAAAGAGGTAATGGCGAAGACAGCAATGGACGAAATAATAAAAAGAAACGTAGAAACAATAATAATCGTCCGTCGTCGCCCGATGCCCCTAGAAACAATCGCCCGGAAGAGAACAATCGTCCTCAACCACAACAAGGACAAAGAGAGAATCAAAATCAGCAACAACGCCCTCGCAATGAGCGCAGAAATGGCAACAGACCTCAGCAAAGAAATAATGAAAAAGGAGGTCCAAGAGAAGAAAGACAAAGAGATAACGATAGGCCCAATAGAGGAAAGAATGAAAATAAATCTCAGGCATAGCATTTATATCCTACTCACAATTATCATATCTTCGTGTACAGGAAATACAATATATTATTCTTATCAACCCACCCCATCAATGGGGTGGAATAAGAATGATACCCTCATTTTTCAAATACCCATCAAAGATTCCCTTTCATTATATCATCTGACAGCCGAAGTTAGAAGCAGTGATTTATATCCCTACAAAGACTTATACTTGGTTATAAACAATAATTTTAAGAGTAAAGACAATTTTGTATCCGATACCATACAGTTTATTTTAGCAGATAGCATTGGAAGACGCTCTGAACAAGGATGGAGTTGTTTATATCAAATGAAACAATCTCTATATCCTGTATTTGTAAAAGATACCGGGAACTATATTGTTAAGATTAATCACATCATGAGAGACCAAAATCTAACAGGACTACATGATATTGGAATTAAGTTAAGCAAATAACCATCTATTTTTATAGTCTGTGCTTTCTACCAGCATCAATACGCAAGAAAATAAATAGTAAAATGGTAAATCCCCAAAGTGAAGATCCTCCATAGCTAAAAAAAGGAAGCGGGATACCAATTACAGGAGTTAATCCTAACACCATCCCGATATTGATAAATAAATGAAATAAGAATATACTTACTACACTATATCCATAGACTCGTCCAAATGTAGATGGTTGCCTTTCCGACAAAGATATCA
>DKPL01000003.1:56436-57648 GCA_002471185.1 Bacteroides sp. UBA7335 | reverse complement strand
ATTACGCCCATGCTGGGCGTACAAGAAAAAACAAGATTGCCAAAGGATAAAGGTATTCTTTGGCAATCTTGTATAAGCATCTTTAACAAGTAACTTACAATATATTAATGATGTAACAGTATAAGCTACTCTGGCAATTTATTGTTTATTTTTATCGGCACTCTCTTGCAATAAATCGCGGATTTGAGTAAGCAGTACCTCTTCGGCACTTGGTGCAGGAGGAGCAGGAGGAGCAGCTGGTACTTCCTTCTTGTGCATTAAGTTAGTAAACAACTTAATGAATACAAAAATAGAAAATGCAATAATCAAGAAATCAATGGTTACCTGAATAAAGTTGCCATAATTCAGTGTAACAGCAGCTACCTCTTTGCCATGCTCAATATGCTCATGACGAAGCACCCATTTTAAATCGGTGAAGTTAACGCCGCCCAACACTAGGCCAATTAATGGCATAATTATATCACCAACAATTGATGACACAATCTTGCCAAAAGCCCCACCAATAATAACACCAATAGCCATATCAATCACATTGCCTTTCATAGCAAAGGCTTTGAAATCTTGCAAAAATGTACTTTTAGCCATAATTTTTTATATTTAATTATTAATTAATCATACGAATATAAAAACATTTTCGTAATTTTGCACCGCATTTTAATGGATAAATGCAAGTTCAGAGATATATTTGAACAATTTATTATAAAAAACCCTTAAAAGTTTAAACAAAATGATTAAAGTAGGTATTAATGGATTCGGCCGTATTGGACGTATGGTTTTCCGTGCTGCAGTTAAGAACTTTGGTAGCGATATTCAAATCGTAGGTATTAACGACTTGCTAGATGCTGATTATTTGGCATATATGCTTAAATATGATTCAGTTCACGGTCGTTTTGAAGGCGAAGTAGAAGTTGCTGAAAACGCTTTAATTGTAAACGGTAATAAAATTCGTTTGACAGCAGAAATGGATCCTGCAAACTTGAAATGGAATGAAGTTGCTGCTGACGTAGTAGTTGAATCAACAGGTTTCTTCTTGGACGATGCAACAGCTCGCAAACACATCCAAGCTGGTGCGAAAAAAGTTATCATGTCTGCTCCTTCTAAAGATTCTACTCCAATGTTCGTTTACGGTGTTAACGACAAAGAATATGCAGGTCAAGACATTATCTCTAACGCTTCTTGTACTACAAACTGTTTGGCTCCTATCGCTAAAGT
>DKPL01000003.1:0-56284 GCA_002471185.1 Bacteroides sp. UBA7335 | reverse complement strand
TGTTTGGCTCCTATCGCTAAAGTATTGAACGACAAGTTCGGTATCGTTAAAGGTTTGATGACTACAGTTCACGCTGCTACTGCAACTCAAAAAACAGTAGACGGTCCTTCTAAGAAAGACTGGAGAGGTGGTCGTGGTATCCTAGAAAACATCATCCCTTCTTCTACAGGTGCTGCTAAAGCTGTAGGTAAAGTATTGCCAGTATTGAACGGCAAACTTACAGGTATGGCTTTCCGTGTTCCAACTTCTGACGTATCAGTAGTAGACTTGACAGTTGTTCTTGAAAAAGGCGCTTCAATGGCAGAAATCTGTGCAGCTATGAAAGAAGCTTCTGAAGGCGAATTGAAAGGTGTACTTGGATATACTGAAGATGCAGTTGTATCTACAGATTTCCGTGGTTGCGCTTTGACTTCTATCTTCGATGCTAAAGCTGGTATCTCTTTGGATGATAACTTCGCTAAAGTTGTTTCTTGGTATGACAACGAATGGGGTTATTCAAACAAAGTATTGGAAATGGCTCGCGTTATCTCTAAATAATCAGCCTTATATAACTTTTAAAAAGGTCGCTTTGATTACTCAAAGCGACCTTTTTTTATTAATAAACCTATCACTTAACTATTAAAAATTAGGTTAATCACTAATACTTTTTAAAAAGAATCAACTTCTAAGCAAAAATAGCGACAAAATTTGTACGTTTGTGTAAACGTTGTTATTAATACACATTTATAAACTTCATGAATATTAGAAAAATAACTGCTACACTTGTAGCATCTTGCATTATAAGTATGATAAACGCTCAGAATCCTTTTTTTGAAAAGTACAATACCCCGCACAATACTGCTCCATTTGATAAAATCAAAGTTGAACATTATGAACCGGCCATTATCGAAGGTATGCGTCAACACAATGCTGACATTGATGCCATAGTAAACAATCCGGCTGCTCCAACTTTTGATAACACAATATTGGCTTACGAAAAATCGGGAGAGCTATTTGGACATGTGGGTACCGTATTTGGCAATTTGCAAAGTGCAGAAACAAATGATGAAATGCTAGACTTAGCTCAAAAGTTAGCTCCAGCACTCAACGAGCATAGCAATAACATTCAATTAAATGCAAAGCTTTTTGCACGTATCAAGTCTGTGTACGATCAGATGGATGAGCTAAACCTGAACCCGGAACAAAAAAGATTGACTGAGAAAATCTATAAAGGTTTTGTTCGTTATGGAGCAAATCTATCAGAAGCTGATCAACAAAAATACCGTAAACTATCAGAGAAGTTGAACTTACTGAGTCTTCAGTTTGGACAAAACAACCTGAAGGAAACAAATGAATATACGTTGTTATTGACTGATAAGTCACAACTTATTGGTCTTCCTGATGATGTAATAGCTGCTGCTGCTGAAACGGCAAAAGAAAAAGGAAAAGAGGGATGGTGCTTTACGCTTCAAGCCCCCAGCTACATTCCTTTTATGCAATATTCTCAAAATCGTGATTTACGTAAAGAGCTTTATTTGGCATACAATACTAAGTGCACAAAAGCCAATGATTACAACAACATCGAAATTGTAAAAGAGCTAGTAAACACCCGCATGGAGATTGCTCAGCTTCTTGGTTTCGACAATTTTGCTGAATATGTTTTGAAAGAACGTATGGCCGAAAACAGCGAAGCAGTTTATGCATTGCTCAATCAGCTGATTGATGCATATATGCCAATTGCTCAAAATGAATATCAAGAGTTACAAGAGTTTGCACGTCAAAATCAAGGTACAGATTTCCAATTAATGCCTTGGGATTGGGGTTTTTATGCAGAACAGCTGAAAGACAAAAAATTCAATTTTAACGAAGAGATGCTACGTCCTTACTTCGAGTTGGAAAATGTAAAGAAGGGGGTATTTGGTTTAGCTACTCAACTTTACGGCATCACGTTCAAAAAGAATAGCGACATTCCGGTATATCACAAAGATGTAGACGCATACGAAGTTTTCGACAAAGACGGCAAATTTCTATCTGTGCTTTATACAGATTTTCATCCGCGTGCCGGCAAACGTTCGGGAGCTTGGATGACAGATTATAAGGGTCAAAGCAAAGATGAGAAGACAGGTAAAGAGACACGTCCGCATGTATCTATTGTAATGAACTTTACCAAACCAACTGAAAGTAAGCCATCTTTGCTTACTTATGACGAGTTTGAAACATTCTTGCATGAGTTTGGTCATGCACTACACGGTATGTTTGCAAACACTACCTACGAAAGCATGAGTGGAACGAGTGTTTATCGCGACTTTGTGGAGCTTCCTTCGCAAATTATGGAAAACTTTGCAACAGAAGAAGAGTTCTTAAATACATTTGCCAAACATTATCAAACTGGCGAAAACATTCCTGCCGAGTTGATTAAGCGTATCAAAGATGCTGCCAATTTCAATGCAGCCTATACCTGTTTGCGTCAAGTAAGCTTTGGTTTACTCGATATGGCTTGGTTCACTCGTAACACACCTTTCACAGGCGATGTGAAAGCATTTGAAAAAGAGGCATGGAGCAAAGCGCAAATTCTGCCTGTAGTAGATGAAACGTGTATGAGTACTCAATTCTCGCATATTTTTGCCGGTGGTTATTCGGCTGGATACTATAGCTACAAATGGGCCGAAGTTCTCGATGCAGATGCATTCTCAATGTTCAAAGAGAAAGGATTATTTAATCAAGAAGTAGCTGATGCATTCCGCTACAATATTCTTTCGACTGGCGGGACTGAGCACCCTATGGTTATTTACAAGCGCTTTAGAGGACAAGAACCAACTATCGATGCTTTGCTAAAAAGAAACGGTATTCTTGTTGATTAATTCCTTAAAAAAACAACGCGATGGCAAAAGGTAAATGGGGTTGGTTAATGGTGTTGCTACTTCCTTTTTTATTGGGAAGTTGCAACGACTCGGATGATGTGCAAAAGATTTTCACCGGGAAAACTTGGAGAATGACTTACATTGTAAAAAAGAACGAGTATAGTTGGTATAAGTTTCCGGGAGTTGATGAAAAGATTCTCGACTCATACAACCCGCTTACCGGAACGCGTTATTTTAAGGTAGAATTTACGGGTAGCACCGAGAACGATATAATCAGCGGTGACTTTGTAGGCAGTGGAGCAGTAGTAATGAATGGGACTTGGCAAGCCAACGGAGTAGATAATACATTTAGCACTAGAGTGAAAAGTAGTTCAGTGAAGGATAGCAAAGACACCCTAGGAAAATTTATTATTGAAGCGATGACTAAGGCTACTTCATATACAGGAGATGAACACAACTTATATCTCTATTTTGAGTATAACGCAGAAACACTCTGTATTGTATTTACTCCTGACAAATAGTAAAATTGCAACACGACTATGGATAAACAATTAGAATTAGACAAACGTTATATACGAATGGCAGCTATATGGGCAGAAAACTCATATTGCCAGCGCAGAAAGGTAGGCGCATTGATTGTAAAGGATAAGATGATTATCTCTGACGGATATAATGGAACTCCTTCGGGGTTTGAAAATGTATGCGAAGATGAAAACAACTTGACAAAACCTTACGTATTGCATGCAGAAGCCAACGCAATAACAAAAATAGCTCGCTCAAACAATAGTAGCGAAGGGGCTACAATGTATGTCACTGCTTCGCCTTGCATTGAATGTTCTAAGTTGATTATTCAAGCCGGTATCCGACGCGTGGTTTACTCCGAACATTATAGATTGGAAGATGGAGTTGAACTATTGCATCGAGCAGGCGTAGAAGTTGTGTACATTGAACCTGAGACAACCAAAATCTAGATCAAAATAATAAAGAAAACAAGAAATTAACACCATGAGTAAGAAAGGCTCCTCGCGATTTATGCCATTTATCATTGCTATCAGCGTGGTAATTGGTATCTTAATAGGCACATTTTACACCAAACATTATACCGGAAACCGACTGGGTATCATTAATGGTTCATCCAATAAGCTAAATGCATTGCTACGCATTATCGACGATCAGTATGTTGACTCAGTCGATATGGGTGATTTGGTTGAAAAGGCTATGCCTCAAATTTTAGGAGAGCTCGACCCCCACTCAACTTATATACCGGCGCAAAATTTAGAAGAGGTTGTATCTGAACTCGAAGGTAGCTTTAGCGGCATTGGTATTCAGTTTACCATCCAAAATGATACGATTCATATCAACTCGGTTGTATCGGGTGGTCCATCCGAAAAGATTGGGCTAATGGCAGGAGACCGCATTGTAACGGTTGACGACTCTATATTTGTGGGCAAAGAGCTGACTAATGAGCGTGCCATGAAAAAACTGAAAGGTCCTAAAGGTAGTCATGTGAAGCTTGGCATTAAACGCGCTTCCGAGAAGGATTTACTTTCATTCGACATTACCCGCGGTGACATTCCGCAAAATACGGTTGACGCTGCTTATATGATGGACGATGATTTTGGATACATACAAATCAGCAAGTTTGGTCGTACCACGCACGTAGAGTTGCTCAATGCGTTGGCACAACTTCGCCATAAAGGCACAAAAGGACTAATTATAGACCTACGTGGCAATACTGGCGGATACATGGAAGCTGCCACACGCATGGTTAATGAGTTTTTGCCACAAGGCAAACTGATAGTGTATGCGCAAGGTCGCAAATACAAACGTATGGACGAGTATTTTGCAAACGGTACAGGTAGCTGTCAAGACTTGCCTGTTGTGGTACTGATTGATGAGGGATCGGCTTCGGCTAGCGAGATTTTCTCGGGTGCAATACAAGATAATGATCGCGGTATCATTGTTGGCCGTCGTTCGTTTGGTAAAGGGTTGGTTCAACAACCGGTTGACTTTAGTGATGGTTCGGCCATCCGTTTAACGATAGCTCGCTACTACACTCCTGCCGGTCGATGCATACAGCGTCCTTACGAAAACGGAAAAGACCGTAACTATGAGATGGATTTGTACAATCGATATACACATGGCGAATTCTTTTCGAAAGACAGCATAAAGATGGACGAGTCGCAACGATTCTCTACCAGTCTGGGACGCCCCGTATATGGCGGTGGTGGTATCATGCCCGATATTTTTGTTCCACAAGATACCACCGGCATTACCTCGTATGCCTCGGAGGTACTCAGCAAAGGATTATCGGTTCAGTTCGCCTTTCAGTATACCGACAACAATCGCGAGAAGATGAAAAACTATGATACAGAAGAGTCTCTGTTGAAATATCTTCGCCAACAAGGTGTGATAGAGCAATTCATCCGCTATGCAGACAGCAAAGGGGTGAAAAGACGCAATATATTGATTCAAAAATCATATAAGCTCCTAGAGCGAAGTGTTTATGGTAACATCATTTACAATATGCTCGGCAAAGAGGCCTACATCAAATTTATCAACGAGTTTGACCCAACGGTGAAACGAGCTTTGGATGTTTTAAAAAAGGGAGAAGCTTTTCCAAAAGCGCCCGAAACCATTGAGCAACCTAGCGAAACTGCAAAAGATGAAGGAGAAAAAAAGAGAACTGCGCAAACATATAGCGCAACAGAAGAAAACGCTGAGCGTTGCAACGCTTAAAGCACTTTCAACTCAAGCACTTGCCTCTTTAGAACAGCACTCTGCGTTCAAAGAGGCAAGTGTTCTATTGCTATACTACTCACTACCCGATGAGGTTCACACACACGAGTTTATCGAGAAATGGTGCGAGAGCAAAACCATTGTTCTGCCAGTAGTGGTGGGAGATGTGTTAGAGCTTCGACATTATACGGATAGTCACGATTTGGCCATTGGAGCTTACAATATTCTTGAGCCCCAAGGCAAACCTTTTACCGATTATGATAAGATAGACTTGGCCATTATCCCCGGAGTGGGCTTTGACTCTCAGGGCAATCGATTGGGCAGAGGTAAAGGATACTACGACCGACTTTTGCCACAAATTGACGCCATTAAGATTGGTATCTGCTTTCCGTTTCAACTTATCGACCATGTTCCATCCGAACCCTTCGATATACAAATGGATGAGGTTATCTGTAAATAATCTGACAAAAAGCCTCTCTTTCAAAAACAAACAATACAACTGATTATAAAGCAGTTAGCAAAGCATCCATTAAAGATAGAGATCTACCGTGGTAGAAAAGGAGATCTACCGTGGTAGAAAAGGAGATCTACCGTGGTAGAAAAGAAGACCTACCGTGGTAGAAAAGGCGACCTAATCAATCAATCCGCTATAAGTTACCTGAATATAATATTTGTGATAACAGATGCCCCTACCCGCTTATTGAGCGTACGAACCAGCAAGTCGCGCCCCATCATCAACTCCTGACGTAGAGCAGCCGAAGTAACATGAACAAATAGAGTTTGATTACGAATGTAAAGATCGCCGGTATAGGCAGCCATCGCCGGACCGATAACTTCGGGCCAAGCACTCAACAAACGCTGTTCATTGAGAGGCGACTCTAGTGACTCTTGACGCAGAAACTGCTGAATCAATTTGCCAATCTGTTCACTATTGCGTTTTCTCATGCCTGCTCTCCTTTCATTTGCGAAATCACACCATTTACTACCTCAAACATTTTATAGTCGCTTCCCACTTTTTGCAGAATCTGGTCGAGGTGTTCACGGTTGGTATCGGTAATGAAAATCTGTCCAAAACTATCACCTGCCACTAGCTTCACAATCTGCTCTACCCGCGAAGCATCCAATTTGTCGAAGATATCGTCGAGCAACAACAACGGCACCGTATTGCGTGTTCGCTTTAGAAAATCAAATTGAGCCAGCTTCAACGCTATGAGATAAGTTTTATTTTGTCCTTGCGACCCTTCACGCTTGATAGGAAAACCACCCAACATCATATTCAGTTCATCTTTATGAATGCCACGCAGTGAATACCCCATAATCAAATCGCGAGTTCTACTATCTTTTAATGTATCGAGCAACGGCCCCCGTTCAGCGTGCGACTCATAAGTTAGCTCCACTCGCTCTTTATCTTGAGAGATGGTGGAGTAGAAAGTCTGAAATATCGGTACAAACTCCTCAATAAAGAGTTTGCGTTTTTGATAAATAACTTCACCCGTTTGTGCCATCATCTCTTCCCAAATCAAAAACAATTCTTCGTCAACCACCGTGTCACTTTTGAGCAGTGTGTTGCGCTGAGTCATCGCCTTGTTATAGCGAATCAAAGCCTCAAGGTATTCTTTATCATACTGCGATATCACCACATCCATAAAGCGTCTACGCTCTTCGCTGCCACCCGCTATAAGATCGGCATCGGCAGGCGAAACCATAACTAAAGGGATAAAACCAATGTGGTCGGAAAGTCGAGAATACTCTTTTTTATTTCGTTTAAACTGCTTCTTGCTACGACGCTTCATGCCACAGTAAATCTCTTCGGGAGTGCCATCGGCTGTTTCGTAGAAGCCTTGAATCATAAAGAAATCCTGATTGTGCATCATATTTTGCGAATCAATCGGGTTGAGTGAACTCTTACAAAAAGAGAGAAAATAAACTGCATCGAGCAAATTGGTTTTACCCATACCGTTCTGACCAAAAAAACAGTTCAGTTTGGCCGAGAATTCGAGGTCGGTTTGCTCAATATTCTTATAATTCAAAATAGATAAATGCTTTAATCTCATGTCTACATCCGATATTAGGTTGCAAAATTAGCAAGAATTCGCCGTTTAACGTCCTGAGAAACAAAAAAAGATAGTTTGAAATTTCATAGATAGTCATAAAACAATTACTTTTGCGAGTCTAAATATCCATTGACGAATAATAACAAAAAAATCATATAATAATGACAGAACAAAAACACAACAACGGGAACGTGAATGTAGAAGATGCAGTTAGCCAATCTGAAGCATTCCTTATCAAAAACAAAAACCTGATTATTATTGGTATTATTGCCATAATCGTTATCGTAGTAGGTTTCATTATGCACAAACACCTATATGCTGAACCACGCGAAGAAAAAGCACAAGCAGCTCTTTTTAAAGGTCAAGATTTGTTTGCACAAGATGCATACGAATTGGCTATCAATGGTGACAATGCCGGATATATCGGTTTCTTACAAGTAGCTGATCAATATAGCGGAACTAAAGCAGCCAACTTGGCTAAAGCATATGCTGGTCTTTCTTATGCGCAATTGGGCGAATATGAAAAGGCTTTGACTTATTTGAATGACTTCAACGGTAAAGACCAAATGGTTGGTGCAGCTGTTATCGGAGCAATGGGTAACTGCTACGCTCAATTAGGACAGTTGGATAAAGCTACTGCTAGTTTATTGAAAGCTGCAGATAAAGCAAATAGCAATACCATCAGCCCTATCTTCTTGCAACAAGCTGGCGAAATCTTCGTAAGCCAAAAGAAATATGCTGATGCAATCAAAGCGTACAATCAAATTAAAGATAAATACTTCCAATCTTATCAAGCAATGAATATTGATAAGTTCATTGAGCAAGCTGAATTGTTGAGCAAATAAGCAAGCTGGAAGTGAACGATTAACAAGAGAGAGTAAAAAGGCTCTGTACCTTCATGGACAGCGGCTTTTTACTCTCTCTTCTTTTAGATAAAAACCCATTTAAATATTCACCTATACATTATTATATATATGGCAACAGCTTATCACAATTTATCCGATTATGATTTCAACTCTGTACCAAGCGCAGAAGGCATGAAATTTGGTATCGTTGTTTCTGAATGGAACAGCAATATTACCGGACCACTTTTGGACGGAGCAGTAAATACACTAACAAAACACGGTGCCAAACTAGAAAACATTCTAGTAAAAGCAGTTCCCGGAAGTTTCGAACTAACTTTTGGAGCCAATCAAATGATAGAAAATTGCGATCTTGATGCAATTATTATCATTGGATGTGTAGTTAGAGGAGATACTCCACATTTTGATTATGTTTGTCAAGGAGTAACGCAAGGCATTGCCCATTTAAACGCAATTGGCGATATACCAGTAGTTTACGGTTTGATAACCACCAATACCATGGAACAAGCAGAGGACAGATGTGGCGGTAAACTTGGCAACAAAGGAGATGAATGTGCAATTACTGCAATAAAAATGATCGATTTTGTTTGGAGTTTAAATAAATAGTTGTATCTTTGCATCGCAATTGAGAAACAAACTATCTCAAAAGCAAAAGGGCAAATACCAGAGTGGCCAAATGGGACTGACTGTAACTCAGTTGTCTTTCGACTTCGGTGGTTCGAATCCATCTTTGCCCACAAAAATTGCGGAAGTAGCTCAGTTGATAGAGCATTAGCCTTCCAAGCTGAGGGTCGCGGGTTTGAGCCCCGTCTTCCGCTCTCGAAAAGAAGATCTGATTTTTCAGATCTTCTTTTTTTTATATCCTTTTAATACTACATCAAGCTAGAATTTTCTATTTTTGCAATTTGCAAAATAGACTTACTAAGGCTTATTCATCAACTTAATTATAATTACCATGAAAGAACTAATCGATATTGTATCGCACTTTAACACACAGGGTACAATTCATGAGATAAAACCACTAGGCAGTGGACTTATCAACGACACTTACAAAGTTACTACCACCGAACCTAACACTCCCGAATATGTATTGCAACGAATCAACCATGCCATATTTCAAGATGTAGAAATGCTACAAAGCAACATTGCTGCTGTAACCAAACAGATACGCAAGAAGCTCGAAGAACAAGGCGAAGAAGATATCGATCGTAAAGTATTGCACTTTATCACGGCTGAAAACGGAAAAACATACTGGTTTGATGGCGATAACTATTGGCGCATGATGACTTTCATTCCACGTGCTAAAACCTATGAAACTGTCAATCCCGAATATTCATACTATGCCGGTAAGGCATTTGGCGATTTCCAGGCAAAATTGGCCGATATCCCCGAGACATTGGGCGAAACTATCCCCGACTTCCACAACATGGAGTTCAGACTGAAACAACTACGCGATGCGGTGAAAGCCAATGCGGCAGGGCGCTTAGGCGAAGTTAGCTACTACATTGACGAAATTGAAGCTCGTGCCGAAGAGATGTGCAAGGCAGAACGTTTGTACCGCGAAGGCAAGCTACCTAAGCGTGTGTGCCACTGCGACACAAAGGTGAACAATATGATGTTTGATGAAGATGGCAAGGTGCTTTGCGTAATCGATTTAGATACGGTGATGCCAAGCTTTATCTTTTCAGACTATGGCGATTTTTTGCGCACAGGAGCCAACACTGGCGATGAAGACGACAAAGATTTAAGTCGCGTAGAGTTTAATATGGAGATATTTAAGGCCTTTACGAAAGGATACTTAGAAGGAGCTACATTTCTAACTCCTATCGAGATAGAAAATCTTCCGTATGCAGCGGCTCTATTCCCATATATGCAATGTGTGAGATTCTTGGCCGACTACATCAATGGCGATACGTATTACAAAATTAAGTATCCCGAACACAACTTGGTGCGTACTAAAGCACAGTTCAAACTATTGCAAAGTGTAGAAGCACACAATGAAGAGATGAAATCATTTATCAACAGTTGTTTGCACGGGTAAGTATTTACCAGCAATCCAATCATACGAAATCTGACGGCGGAGAAACGGTTCAAGTTTTTCTGCCGTTTCTTTTTCAATGTATTCAGGTGTAGTAAAAACTAGGTTTAATTCATCACCTGCCCCAGATAGTTGAGCTTTCGTTAATAACATATCAACAGCATCTATTTCCTCTTTAAAGACTACGTAAGATGCGGAGTCTGTGGGAACAGAGAAGAAGTCACTAACTAAAGGTTTGCCTGGCATAAATTGCGAGATAGGAAGCACATTCCATTGAGTATCGTAAAAGCGAATGTCGCTATCACAAACCGGTGCACAAACAGTAGATACGACACAGATGACTTGAGTAGAATCGTTCACAGGAAGCATTTTCATTTGCCAAGTACTGCTCGGAGTGACTTGTAAGTTGATATAATCTTTTGTGAGCGCTGTCATCTCACTTGTTTTGCCAAAACGGTTTTCTACCTTAGCCTGCATATTGCTTTCAAGAAAATCAATACAGTCGGCTCTATTTACCGCTGTGAGCAAAGGAAGAAGAGAGTCTGGCATATTCACAAACAGCGTTTTGGCTTGCTGCTGAGCAGATACCGAAATAGCACAAAATGACATCGCCATGCCAACAATCACTCCTATAAAAGTCTTATTTATCATATTCATTGCTTCGTTATATTTATTCGGAAAATACCGATTTTAAATCGACCTCTTATCGAAAGAAGTTCTATATTGGCAAATATGGACATTTACAACGAGATGACAAAGTTTGTATTACAAAAACTATCTTAACTCATGCTGCTTTATTCACCGCCTTCATACAAAAAGTGCTTCATCTTCACGATTGAGTTCGTGACAAAATGAAGCACTTCGATTGTTACTTTTTGACTACGTTATCACGATATTCCGTAGGAGTCATACCCATTTTTGCTTTAAAGCACTTACTAAAGTAGCGCGGGTCGTTGATACCTACCATATAAGAGATTTGTGTCATATTAAACTCTCCTGTTTCAATCAATTGCACGGCACGGTTTATTCGCATTTCTTTGATAAACTCAATGGGAGCCAAACCGGTAATCGTTTTTAGTTTTTTGAAGAACACCGAACGGCTTACAGCCACTTCGCGTACCAAATCATCTACTACTAAGTCGCCATTATCCATGTTGCGCTCCATCAACTCTACAAGTTTATCCATAAAGCGACGATCATTAGGTGACATTTCGGGCAACTTATCTTCTTCTTCCAAAACCTCCTCATCGTTTAGCGCAGGAATGGCAAAGCCGTTGTTCATCAAGTTGTCACGGTAGATATGTTGCAACTTTTGTCGTTGTTCCAAAAGATTCTCGACACGCGCTTTAAGGTAGGTAGCACTAAATGGTTTAGTAATATAGTCATCAGCCCCCATCTCTAACCCTTCAAGTTTACTCTCTATTGATGTTTTTGCCGTGAGCAATACAATAGGAATATGACTGGTAGTCATATCGGCACGAAGCTCACGAACCAACTCGATACCATCTTTCTCGGGCATCATCAAGTCACTGATGATAAAATCGGGAACAAATTTTAAAGCCTTACTCCATCCCTCCATACCATCTTTAGCCTGTATCACTCTAAACGAAGAGCTAAATATGGTACGTAAGAAATTGCTTAATTCTTGATTATCTTCGACCAACAACATCAATGGCATAGTAGCACCATCGCTATCATTAGCCTCTTCTTTCGATAGTTCTTCGCCCTGTTCAGGCACTACACCCTGCACAGGGGTAAGCTGAGAAACAGCCAATTCCGAATCGTCTAAGAAGAACTCCACACCATCCGAATAGTGTTCTTTTCCTTTCAAGAAATCGATTTCAAAACAACTACCCTCACCCAGCTTACTATCAACTTTGATAGTGGCATGATGCATCTCGACCAATTCTTTAACAAGCGAGAGTCCGATACCGGTGCTTGCTTGCACATGGTTGAATAAGTTCTTATCGACTAAGTTTTCGAAACGAACAAAAAGAGATTTCTTTCTATTCTCGGCTATACCAATACCTTGATCTTGCACACCTATGGATATGGTTTTCTCATCTTCGCGAACAAATACTTTAATTAATTTACCATTAGGAGTATATTTGAATGCATTCGACAACAAGTTGAAAACAATCTTCTCAAGCTTATCACTATCCGCCCACAAATAAAGATCATCCTTTTCGGCTTCAAGCAAGAAGTCAATGTTATGCTCTTCGGCCAGCGATTCGAAGTTACCCATCACCTTACGAATAAAGTCGATAATGTTGATTCGTTCAACTTGCATCTTCATCTTCTTATTCTGAATCTTGCGGAAATCTAGAATTTGATTGACCAACCGGAGCATACGATTGGTATTACGTTCTACCACCACCAACTGTTCGCGCACATCAGTCGAAAGATTCGAGTTTTGAAGAATATGTTCTACAGGTCCCGAAATCAATGTCAAAGGGGTACGAAGCTCGTGTGATATATTAGTAAAGAAACGTAGCTTAATGTCAGACACTTGTTGCTCAACCGAAACCTCGTGTTTAAGGCGATAGATAATAAACAAGAAGTAGACTGCAACAAAGATTACTATAAGCACAAAAAGCACATATAAGAAATAAGCCAAAGGAGTTTCCCAGAAAGAGGGCAATATCTCAATAGGAAGCATACGAGTGTTTTCAACCCATACTCCATCACTGTTGGTAGACCTAACCTTGAAAGTATAATGTCCTTTTGGCAAATTTGTATAAGTAGCACTACGCAGCTTATCAGCCAAAGTCCATTCATTTTCAAAACCTTCTAGAATATAGGCATACTGAATATTCTGTGGGTTTGTATAGTCGAGTGCTGCATAATTAATGGTAAACACATTGGCTTTGTGCGAAAGTTTTAATACATCAGTGTCATCCAATCCTACTGATAAAACCGATTCATCACCCGGCACAATCTCTTTGTTGGCAATCACCAATTTAGAGAACACGATGGGAGGTACAAAACGACTCTTATTGACCGAATCGGGATGAAAGTAGAAAACACCATTGCTAGCACCAAACAACATCTCACCTTGTGAAGTCACAGTAGAAGCCGCTTCACTAAAACGAACACGGAACGTTATACTGCGGTCGTCATAGTTATCAAAGCGCTCCATATGAGGCATAAACTTACTTATTCCGTTTTCGGTACTAATCCATAGATTTCCTTTTTTGTCTTCGCGAATAGATAACAACACATCCGAAGGGAGTCCATCGAGCACAGAGAAGGATTTGAAAACAGCATTTCCCTCATTGTCCATCGACAAGAGCTTATTTAAGCCACCTCCAAAAGTTCCAAAATACAACTCATTCTTGCGAGTAGATAGAATCCAATGTACATCATTATTGCTCAAGCTTTTAGTATCATCGGGGGTACGCTGATACAAGTGAAAGTTTATCGCCTCGGGAGTCTGAAAGTCTTCATCGAAAGCTACAGCACCTGCGGTAGTACCCACCCACAAATGCCCTTTATTGTCGGAGGTAATAATACGTGCCTTATAGCATTGGTCAATAGGATAGCCTTTTAAGTTATTACGATGATTTACAAAAATCACATTACCATTGGCATCTTTTGATAAATAGTTGATGCCATTGGCAAACGTAGCTACCCATATTCTACCATTTTTGTCTTCGAAGATAGAGTAGACATTATCGCTACTCAAGCTATACATATCGTTTTTGTTATAACGATAGCGAGATAGATTAAACGATAAATCATTGCGACCTGAGGCTTTGGCGTGAACCAACCCATCACCTTTGGTTGCTATCCACATGTCACCACTCTTATCTTGACGAATGTCGTAAACCGTACCCTTCATTGAAGTACCGGTTTTTGAGATTTGCCCTTGCTCAGTCAATACTCCTAAATAGTTTAAATCTCTATCATATATACGCAAGCGACCATCTTTCAACCCCACCCAGATGTTGCCATTTTTATCTTCGCACAAAGCACGTACCTCATTGGCAAGCGATTCATAGTCGTGCACCTCAGGAGTAAGCATATTAAACTGTACTGAGCGAAAGGTTACTTTTTCTAATCCTTTAGAGTGAGTAGACATCCAAAGATTACCCTGCTTATCAGAAAAGCTAGAGTGAATTTTGTTTGAGAAACGCCACTCCGGACTACCTAATTCATTATAGAATGGAACTAGTTTATTTTGTTTACGATCGAAACGAGAAAAGCCACCGGCATAAGGGTGGACCCACAAATATCCATTCACATCTTCGTGAATATGGAACGAAGGTCGCGAGCGATCGGCAGCCGTAGGTTCCACACGAATTTGCTCTGCTTTTAGAGTTTTAGTGTGTGGGTTAAAGTGCAACACTCTACCGGGAGTTTCTTGTTCAAACCACACTTCACCGGTCCGATCAACATAGGTAGAGAGAATAGGTTCTTCAGTAAAATCGGGATAAACATAGGGCTTATAATGATTATAGTCGCTCTGGGTTAAATCATAGGTAAAAAAGCCATCTTTGTCGGTAGCAACAATCATCTCGGTTGGCGAAATGGAGTTTATTGAACTAATACGCGCACTGGTTGGTAACTCCAACAACTCGAAGCGATCTTTATTTTTCAAATAACGCCACACACGTCCGCGATCAGATCCAAACCAAATTTCATCAGTTCCTTCTTGAATGGTATAAAAAGCTTGTTTAGGGTCTGTAAAGCGTTCTTTGGTCTCTACAAAATAAGAGTTTAAGTTTTCTTCTCCTGCAGGTAGCATACCTAAACCGTTATCGGTAAGCATCCATTCATTGCCTTTCTTGTCCTGATGGACTTTATAAACTTTGGTAGCGGGAAATAATCCCGACTTAACCGAATAAGTTTTAGTGGTAAGATGTTTATCGGCAGGGTCGGTCACCACACGCATTGCACCATCATTCTCGGTTAGCAGCCATACTACTCCATTGGGCAGTACAGAGATGGTACTAATATTAAAATTTGATCCGGGTTGATCAGCAGCCGGAACCTGTTCAAAAGTTTCGGTCAAAGGGTTGAACCGATGAGCACGATTATCGTATGTGAATAGCCATAGAAATCCATTACTATCCTCATAAATACGATCAACACGATTATTTGTTAGGTTGATATAGTTGCCTTGTCTTGCTTTATAAGTTTTAAAAGCATATCCGTTGAAACGGTTTATACCGTCCCAAGTAGAGAACCAAAGATTTCCCTTGCGGTCTTGCAACATTCCCATCACAGTGTTTTGCGACAAGCCATCCTCTGATGAGTAGTGGGTAAAAAAACTGCTCTGGCGAGCACTAAGACCAAAAGTTACACCTAAAAAAGTGATTAGAAATAAGACCTTTTTCATCATATTGTAATATTCCATGCCGTAAAGATACTAATTTAACGTTTGCGTACGACAGGTTTAGCCTTATTTTACAGGTAGTTAAGAGCATTTTAGTAAACTTTTGTAAGCAATTACAAAGACATATTATTTAATTAATACAAGAAGGCCTCAAAATAAAGCACCAATAATTCCACTTACTGCAACAAAATATACAGACATAATCTATAACTCACTTTAAATAAAGCATGGTACTTTTTGTTATAAACTCATCAGAAAATCAAAGTATAAGTAGATAAAACAAAATACTCCCCATTTCAATTATGCATCGAAAAATGAGGAGTAATATAAACGTTACTACGTATGGTTTATTTCAAGTATTTATTAAAAAATGATACAATATCTACTTGCATCGAACGATTACAAACATGAGGTTCATCCCACAGTTTAGTAACTAGTTTTTCTGACGCATTCTGGCTCTGCCAAACCTTGTGCATGGTTGCGTAGGCATCTTCAACAGCAGGCACCGGAAACAATTTATCGTAACGACCATTAAAGAATAACATGGGTTTTGGACAAGCAATTGAAGCAATATGTGGATAGTCTAAATAGCGGCGAAGCCCCGGCAACACATTAGCATAATTAGAATCCCCTTTACCACGACCAGATTGAGAAGAGAGTTGAGCATCGGTAGTTGTCATCCAACAAATTGCTGCACCTGCTTTAATCTTATCCGACAAAGCAGAAAGCATCCACGAACGATATGCTCCCATAGAAAAGCCGATACATCCTATTTGATTGCGATTGACTTCGGGCAATGTAGCCAGAAAATCAGTAGTGTACAAGTCTTCATAATTCACAAAAGCACTCCAACTTCTACCCAGCATATCAAACACACATGAAATGGCTTGTTGACTTTCGTACCGTGTTCCCTCTTTACGTCCTCTTTCACCCCAAAACAGGGCATCTACTGCGATTACCACATAACCATTGGCAGCTAGATAGTCGCCTACAAACTGATCTTCATAACATCGATTTGCCCACTCGTGAGCATCGGCAGTGGTTAATGAATCAACCCCAAAAGGACGAATCATTTTTTCTTTTCCGATAGAAAAATGAGCTCCATGATCGTGCAGCAAAACCACAGCGGGAAACGGTCCTTTGCCATTGGGCACCAGCACATAGGCTGGCACTCGTGAATAATCGGTCAGGTTAAACCTGATTTTACGTGCCTCATACCCTTCTCTTTGTTCAACAGCCACAACTTCCATATCGAAACTAGGTGCATACGGAGGTGGAGTAAGCATAGCCTCAAACACCACACTGCGTGCACTGTCTTTCCAGTACTCAAAGTTTTGAATAGAGCTATTCCCCCAAGCCAGTGGATAAGTCAGTTCCGACTTTATGCGATCAAGAAAAACAGGATAGTCTTTTTCGAACTCATACGCCTGCTTGCTTTGTTGAGCAAAAGCGACTCCACAAAACAAAAGAAACACATAAAGAGCAATGGTTTTCATCCGCATAGTTTAGTCAGTATTATTTTATCGTGCAACTTCGAAGATTAGATTACCCTTAGCCGTAGGATTCCAATTATCAGCACCTTTCAAGACCTCTTCAATATCGTATCCTTTCAAACTTTTTAGCTGACGACCAAACTTTGCACGCGCTTTTGGATTAGCACCTTCACCAGTACTTCCATACTCGGCATAAAATACCGTTTTCTCAGCATCTTTTTTATTCCAATTGTTCCAACCTGCGGGCAGAATGTGTTTACCCATTTCGCAGTTGATAAATACAGTCTGCGCATAAGGGCGCCAAGGGCGAGATAGATAAACTCCCTCTACATCATCATCGGCAGTCAGTTTGCAGTTATAAAACACATAGCCATACTCTTTTCCCTTATCAGTAGCCGGAGCTGTTAGGTAGCCTTTTCCTTTGCTATGAATCTGGCAGTTATTGAAAACAGCCGTAGACCATCCAAAAATAAAATCGACAGTTCCCTCAATGTAGCAATTCTCGTAATATTGACGACTGTTTTTGCTGTAAGTGTAAAGCGTATCTTGATTGCCTAAGAAGCGACAGTTTTTAAAGTAGGCTCTATCGCCCGATACAAAGCAAGCCACTGCCTGCCCTACCTTACCAGAAGAGTTCTCGAAAGTAATATTCTCAGCATAAAAATCGGGAGCATAGATATAGCACGAAGATGAACCCGATGTGCTTTTCTCTTCTCCAAACACATTCTTTTTGCTTGCATAATCATCGTAAGTAATCACTGCACCATCTTCGCCAATAAGCGATACATTGATTTTGCTTTCCGGAATCACCACTTTCTCTTTATACTCACCTTTGCGTACCAAAATGGTAGTCCGGTTGTTTTTACGAAAATCGGGCACAGCATCAATCGCATCTTGCACAGTAAAGAAATCGCCACTACCATCTTGAGCTACCACATAATCGTAGTAACGAACATATGGAGCAAGGGCAGGAACCGCTTCGGCTATGGCTTGAACAGCCAGTTTAGCTACCGTTCTACCACCATATATATTGAGATGAGTGTTGTCTTCACGACCTTTAGGAAATGCAGGAACCGAGTTAGAAGCAACCCACATAAACAAACGTTTAGAATCAGCAGCCCCCATGCTTTCTACCAAGTCATGAGTCATCTTATTCATATCAATAAAAGGCACATTCAGTTCGGCAGCCACATTGCGAGGCGAATCGAGATATGCTCCGTGAGTATCGAAAAGTACATTACCCTCAATCGGTTGCTCTGTTGCACCAGCCTCGTGACGAGTATCTTTGCTAATTGACTCATCCAAAGGTTTCACAAAGTTGCGACGAACAATCGAATTAAACAAAACCGGGATACCTCCTCTTTGGCGTGTTTCGTTTACAAAACGACGCAAATTATCATCGAATGTTCCACCGGGAACAGTATGTCGGGTAGTATCAGCTTTCTCATCGTTATGACCAAACTGAATAAACACATAGTCTCCTTTTTTAATTTTAGACAACACATTATTCCAGCGTCCTTCGCCAATAAAACTCTTCGAACTACGACCATTCATAGCATGGTTGTCTATACGAATATCTTCTGTAAAATAGCCCGGAAGCATCATTCCCCATCCCCTTTCAGGATTTCCGCCAACAATCGATTTGTTTGCCATTGTAGAGTCGCCAATCATAAAGATAGTAGTAACAGGACGATCTGATCGGAAAGCGGTAAACAGACAAAATAAGCCTAAAATAAGTAGTAATTTGTTTTTCATTTCTTTGTTACTTGATAGTATAATATAGATGCAAACTTACAGAGTTTTTCGTGCAATTGAGTATAAAAACCGTTGTTTCAGGTGGAATAATTGTATATTTGGGCACAAAAAAAGAATTATTATCTAAAAGAATCAGCATTATGAAAACAAATAGCAAAACTTTTCTTTTTGAAAATGAAATAGTTTGGGAACCTGCCGGCGAAGGTGTAGTTAGACAAATTATGGGGTATGACAAACAAATGATGATGGTAAAAGTAAAGTTCAATCAAGGAGCAATTGGTTCGGCTCATACTCATCCTCATACACAAACCACTTATGTAGTGAGTGGTATGTTTGAGTTTACTGTAAATGGCGAAAAGAAGATTGTAACTCAAGGAGATGGCTTATACATTGCACCCGATGCTTTACACGGTTGTGTTTGTTTAGAAGAAGGAACATTAATAGATTGCTTCAGCCCTATGAGAGATGATTTTTTGAAATAGCTATAGCCGTAACTAATAAACCCTCATTGATATCAAGTGTCAATGAGGGTTTATTAATTGTATACTATCGAATAATAATTATTCGCCTTAGTCACTGTTTTCATCGATGTTGAATATTACTAAAAAGCCATTTTCCATTTTCATCTACCATCGTAATTCTTAGGCGACAAGAGTAATCACCCTTTCTCATAATAAAGTGCACATTTTTTATAGCGCCGTCACTAGACACATCAGACATGTGGTCAAGCTCAATATCCATATCTTTAACTAATTCAGCCTCGTTCATTAAATTCTGTAAACCATCAGAATCAATCATACGTGCAATATCACTTGTTGCAAAGGCTTTTGCTTGAGTTATATCTCCCAGTAAGAGAGACTTTACGACAGCTGCAGCTACAGCATCAGGTTCGTTTGGAATAGAAGTATTACAACTTTGGAGTCCAAACAAAAACATGACTAGTAAAATTAATAAATTCTTTTTCATTATCATTTTTCAAAGTATAAGTGACAGAATCAAACTAAACATAATTGCGCAAAAGGCAAGAACGAGCAAGAAGAGCTTAAAACATAGAGGGGGAATAAAAAAGAGATTAAGCCCTTTAGTACACATAGTATCATCAACAACTATCTCTATTCATCAGATAAAGCAAATATAGGCTTTTAGGGAGGTACTATCAAACTTATAAATATTCTTTAAACTTTATTAACTATATAGAAATGAACATTTACGCGCTTTTCATAAAGCTTTCAGTAACCGATTACAAACCTATTAATCAAATATTTACTATTTATTATTGGCTAGTAGAAATGAATTGCATACATTTGCAATGCATAAATATAGACCATGAGGAATAAGCACTACATATTATTTATTATAATGCTCGCCACAATTGCATTGCTGGCCATTCCTCTCATCCCCCACCACCATCATCAAGATGGACAGATTTGTTTACTGACTGGTGAGAACAACAACTATTGTTCGAAACATAATCATAGCGCAGAGTCTGAAGACGATTCGTGTTGTAATAGTATGTGTCAAGCTAAGTTCAGCTCGTATGTGGCTAGTGCTGAAGAGGGGAGTTTTTCTCCCCATCCCATTATTATTGCTCTATTTGCCGAAAATTTCACGATAGATTGGTTGATTTGTACGAGCGAATACAAACTAAAACCAAAGCATCACGATAAAGAGGCACTATTTAACTCCGATTTTACTCACAGCAAACTACTTCGTGGTCCTCCTCAATGCTAAGTTAATTTAATAGGAATCAATCCATTTAACACCTTATTTACCTTGCTTCAACTCACTATTGAAGCAAACAAACTGCATATACAGGTGTTTTATTATTAACAATAGCTAAATTTATTAAGATAACGAATAACTATATCATGATGAGGAAAGTTATATTTATGGGAGTAATAGCAATATTCGCTATTAGCTCTTGCGGCAAACATACCACAAACGAGCATGAAGGACACGATCATGCAATTGACGAACAGCATGCAGCCAATGATGGCCACAACCATATAGAAGGAGAAGAACATAATACAGCAGCAACTGCCCAGAGCGAGTCGCATGGCGATGAGATTGTAATGAGCGCTGCACAAGCCAAAGCAGCTGGAGTACAAACGGCCATTATTCAGCCTTCGGCATTTCAACAAGTGATTAAGACTAGTGGACAGGTGCAAGTGGCACAAGGCGATGAGTCGGTAGCAGTAGCCACTGTAGCTGGTGTGGTGAGCTTTAATGGTAGTGTAACCCCCGGAAAGAGTGTGAGTAAGGGTACTACACTGGTCACCATTTCATCGAGCAACATTGCTGATGGAGATCCGGTGCAACGTGCTCAAATAGCATACGACATTGCTAAAAAAGAGTACGAGCGTATGAAGGCATTGGTAGGCAATAAGATTGTTTCGGAACGAGAGTTCGCACAAGCCGAACAAAACTTTGAGAATGCTCGCATCAGTTACGAGGCATTGGCCAGCGGAAACACCAAAAGCGGACAAGCCATCAAAGCTCCCATCAACGGATATGTAAAAAATGTATTGGTAAACGAAGGAGATTATGTAACTATTGGGCAACCTTTGGTTAGTGTCACTCAAAATCAAAAGTTATTTCTTAGAGCTGATGTATCAGAAAAATATTATCCTTATTTAACCACCATTCGTTCGGCCAACTTTCAAACACCTTATGACAACCGCGTATATGAATTGGCTGCCTTGAATGGAAAATTACTTTCAACCGGAAAAACAGCAGAGGCTAACACGTTTTACGTGCCGGTTGTTTTTGAGTTCGACAATCAAGGAGACATCATACCCGGTTCGTTTGTAGAGATTTACCTATTATCATCGCCTATTGACAATGCTTTGGTACTACCGCGCACGGCCCTAACCGAAGAGCAAGGATTGCACTTTGTTTATGTAAAGTTAGATGATGAAGGGTATCAGCGACGAGAAGTAATCTTAGGGGCAGATAATGGAGTGGATGTACAAATTGTTTCGGGTATTCACGCCGGCGACAATGTAGTAACTAAAGGAGCATACCAAGTACGATTGGCATCGGCATCGGCATCACTACCTGCACACAGTCACGAACATTAAGAAGGGAGGAAAAGATGCTTAATAAGATATTACAATTCTCGTTACACAACCGAATTGTGGTGTTGGCTGCCGCACTTATATTAATGGTAGTGGGCACCTATACAGCCATGAATACGGATGTCGATGTATTCCCCGATTTGAATGCTCCTACAGTGGTAGTAATGACCGAAGCCAATGGGATGGCTGCCGAAGAGGTAGAACAGTTGGTAACGTTTCCCATCGAAACATCGGTGAATGGAGCAACCGGAGTACGCCGTGTGCGTTCGTCTTCGACTAATGGTTTTTCGGTAGTTTGGGTAGAGTTTGATTGGGGAACCAATGTATTCTTGGCGCGCCAAATTGTAAGCGAAAAGCTGGCCGCTATGGGCGAGTCACTTCCACCCAACGTAGGCAGTCCTACGCTAGGTCCGCAATCGTCTATCTTGGGCGAAGTCATGATTATCGGTATTACTGCCGACACGACTTCGATGCTCGACTTGCGCACCTTGGCCGATTGGACCATTCGTCCACGCCTGCTATCTACCGGTGGTGTAGCGCAGGTTGCTGTTTTGGGAGGAGATATTCAAGAGTTCCAAATTCAGCTCGATCCGCAACGAATGCGTCACTACAATGTATCGCTGGATGAGGTGATGACTGCCACACGCAACATGAACTTAAATGCCAACGGGGGTGTGCTCTATGAGTATGGCAATGAATATATTGTACGTGGAGTGTTAGCCACCAATGACATTGAGCAATTGGGCAAAGGAGTAGTGAAAAGTGTAGACAATTACCCGGTACTGCTCGAAGATATTGCTGATGTAGTGATTGGACCTAAAGCACCTAGGCTAGGTACTGCCTCCGAGCGAGGCAAACCGGCTGTGTTGATGACGGTGACCAAACAACCGGCTACAAGCACCATCGAGCTAACCAAAAAGTTAGAAGATGCCATTGCCGAACTAAGACAAAACCTACCGAAAGATGTAAAGATCTCTACCGATATTTTCCGTCAAAGCCGATTTATCGAAAACTCCATAGACAATGTTAAGAAAGCATTGTTCGAAGGAGGTATTTTTGTAGTCATCGTTCTGTTTTTGTTTTTAGCCAATGTCCGCACCACACTCATTTCGTTAGTTACGCTACCTTTAGCCTTGCTGGTATCCATATTAACGCTTCACTTCATGGGCATGACCATCAACACAATGAGTCTGGGTGGTATGGCCATCGCCATCGGTTCGCTGGTAGATGATGCCATTGTGGATGTAGAAAACGTATATAAACGCTTGCGCGAGAATAGGTTGTTGCCCAAAAGCGAGCAGTTGCCTATCAAGGAGGTGGTGTTTAAAGCCTCAAAAGAGGTACGTATGCCTATCTTGAACTCTACACTCATTATCATTGCCAGCTTCATTCCACTCTTCTTCCTCACCGGCATGGAAGGGCGTATGTTGGTACCGCTAGGCATTGCTTTTATTGTTGCACTCTTTGCCTCTACCATAGTGGCGCTTACCCTTACCCCGGTGCTATGCTCTTACTTATTGGGCAATGATAAGAAGAAAGACAAACCGAATAAGGAGTCGTTTATCACTCGAAATATGAAAAGGGTTTATGGCAAAATGCTCACCTGGGTGCTAGGCCACAAAACAGTCACCTTATCCTCTACCATCGCAGTGTTTGTGGCAGCAGTCATTTGTTTCTTTACGTTAGGGCGCTCATTTCTTCCGCCTTTCAACGAGGGTTCGTTTACCATCAATATCTCTTCGCTTCCCGGTATCTCTTTAGAAGAGAGCAACCGTATGGGGGAGCGTGCCGAACTGCTACTGCTTACTATTCCGGAGATTCAAACGGTGGCACGCAAAACGGGTAGGGCTGAATTGGATGAGCATGCTTTGGGGGTGAACACCTCAGAGATTGAAGCGCCTTTTGTGCTTGATAAGCGTTCGCGTTCGGAGGTAATGGCCGAAATCAGAGAGAAACTGGGCACGTTAGTGGGGGCCAACATTGAAATCGGTCAACCCATCAGCCACCGCATTGATGCTATGCTTAGCGGTACAAAGGCAAACATTGCAATCAAGCTTTTTGGCGACAATCTTACTAAAATGTTCTCGCTGGGTAATGAGATAAAAGGTGCTATTGCCGATGTGCCGGGTATTGCCGATTTGAATGTAGAGCAACAGGTTGAACGGCCTCAACTCAAAATCACACCCAAACGCGAAATGTTAGCGAAGTTTGGCATTACGTTGCCCGAATTTTCAGAATATGTCAACGTGGCTTTGGCGGGCGAGGTTATTTCACAAGTTTATGACAAAGGCAAAGCCTTCGACCTGATTGTGAAGGTGAATGATAATTATCGAGATGCCATTGATAAGATTCGTGACTTGACCATTGATGCCGGCAATGGCACCAAAGTGCCGCTGAACTATGTAGCAGATGTAGCCTCTGCCATGGGGCCGAACACCATCAGCAGAGAGAATGTGAAGCGCAAAATTGTAATATCGGCCAATGTGTCCGACCGCGACTTGCGCAGTGTGGTCAACGATATTCAGCAGATTGTATCTACTCAAGTGCAACTGCCCGAAGGGTATCATATAGAGTATGGTGGACAGTTTGAAAGCGAACAGGCAGCCAGTCGCATCTTGCTGCTGACATCATTAATGAGCATCGTCATCATCTTTCTGTTGCTTTACCACGAGTTCCGCAACCTCAAAGAGTCGGGCATTATTTTGCTCAACCTACCGTTGGCCCTCATTGGCGGTGTGTTTGCACTTCTCATCACCACAGGCGAAATCAGCATACCGGCCATCATCGGCTTCATCTCTTTATTCGGCATTGCCACTCGCAACGGCATGTTGCTCATCAGCCACTACAATCACTTGCAGAAGGTCGAAGGCATCAACATATACGACAGTGTGATAAAGGGTTCGTTAGACCGCTTAAACCCCATTGTGATGACGGCTCTTTCGTCGGCATTGGCACTGATTCCGCTAGCACTAGCGGGCGACCAACCGGGCAATGAGATTCAGAGTCCCATGGCCAAAGTGATATTGGGCGGATTGCTGACCTCTACCTTTCTCAATGGTTTTATTATCCCCATTGTTTATTTAATGATTCATCGCAGAAATGCGAGCGTAGAGGCTCACCAAGTAATGATAAATAATGATAAGGAGTAAGTTTTATGAAAAGATTATGGATATATGCATGTGCACTGTTGATGCTTAGTCAGGCAAAGGCACAAAACAATATAGAGCAAACCCTGCAAACCATCGAAGCTAACAATAAGGCGTTGCAGGCAAATGCCCAACTGGTAAAGGCTCAGAAGTTAGAAACGCGTACCGACAATAACCTCCCCGACCCCACAGTGTCGTATGCTCACTTATGGGGTGCAGACGATAAAAGTCAAACCATTGGCGAGTTGGTGGTTACACAGTCGTTCGATTTTCCTACGTTATATGTAGAGCGTAACAAAGTCAACAAAATAAAATCGGCAGCTTACGACAATGAGTATCAAGCCTTGCGACAAACCATTTTGTTGCAGGCCAAAGAGTTGTGCATGGACATCATCATGCTTAGACAAGAGCAGCAGATTCTTCAAGAACGTCTTCGCAATGCCAACGAACTGGCTTCGCTTTATCAACAACGATTGCAAGCGGGCGATGCCAACATTCTTGAAACCAACAAAATCAACTTGGAGCTACTTAATGTAAAGACCGAAGCTACACTCAACAACACTGCTTTGCGCAACAAGCTAGAAGAGCTAACGGCGCTCAATGGCAATGTCCCCATCAACTTCACCGCCCAGAGTTATCCGGCAACTGAGTTTCCACTCGATTTTGAGCAGCTCAAGGCCGAGGTGATGCAGTCCGACCCCACCTTACAGCAATTCACCAACCAAGGCAATGCACTTCGCCGACAAGTGTCAGTAGAGCGACAAGGGTGGATTCCGAAACTGGAAGTTGGGTATAGACGCAACACCGAGACGGGTGCCCCTTTCAATGGTATTGTGGTAGGCGGCTCGTTGCCGTTATTTCAAAATCGCAATAAAGTAAAGATTGCCAAGGCGCAACTGCTCAACAATGATTTCAGTAAAGAAAATGCCTCTCAACAGTTGGAGTCGTCGCTTTTACGCAACTATCGTGAAGCAGAAAGTTTATACACTTCGATGAAAGCATATCAAACTACGTTTCAGGCTCAACAAGATTTGAGCTTACTGAAACAGGCACTTACGGGTGGACAAATCAGTATGATTGAATACTTTGTAGAGGTATCGGTAATTTATCAAAGCAAACTGAACTACCTGCAACTAGAAAGCCAGTATCAAAAGGTTATGGCTCAGTTGTATAAAAGCAGGCTATAGCTTATCTTTCTGCTGAAACTCTCTTTCTGAATTGCTGAAAGTCTGTTTCTTATAAATAGCAAATAGGCTTTCAGCAGTAACAACATGGGGATGTTGTCTATCAAAACATGGGGATGTTGTTAGTAAAAACATGGGGATGTTGTTGGTAATAACATGGGGATGTTATTGGTGTTAGAAAAGGAGTTTTAGTCCGTAGAAAGGAACTACTCTATCGGTAGAAAAGGAGTTTTAGACTCTTTCTAAGGTACTATTATAGAAAGCGAGCCGAAGTTACTGTTAACTTCGGCTCGCTTTCTATCTTTTTTATACAACCAGCATCAATCAATGGTTTTAATCTCTTCAGGCAAATAACCACTCCGGATGCGCCACTCTTGTGGATACAAGTTGTTGGCACGGTTACCTATATTCTTCACAAAGCCCAGCGGTTTTTGTCGGTAAGTCAGTAGTACATATCCTTTGGGAGCTTCGAGGGGTAAACAGATGGCTTCTTTGCGCAAATAGGCAATGGCTTGTTCGTAACTGACCTCTTGCTGTGCAAAAACATCATCAGCCAATAGATTACTCATGGCCAAGGCATGATCTGGAATTAGGTCGCGTCCTTTCACTTCGGCAACTGTTACACCGGCTTGAACCACGCGAAGTGCATCGCGTAGGGTTTCGATATCGTCGGCATAGCGCACGGGCCATACGCTCACCGTGGTATCATCGGTCTGTAAGCTGAAGCTATCGACTTGATTGAGCCAGCTACTAGCCAACTTCAGCTGTTCTTTGGTAATGATTGGTGCCTTTTTACGCGCTTTGTTATCGAGTTTCTTGCGACCTTTTTTTGACTTAGCTTGGTAGTTTTGCCCCACTTCATCTTCATCAGCCGGTTTGCGTAGCAAGGCCAAAAAGAAACCTTCGCCACGAGTGCGTGAGGGCAAAAAGCGATAAACGGGGAAATCGGCTCCAGCCAAGAGATTGCCGGTGATGTTCCAATCGGTTTGAGTAGCCACTGGCAGTACCTCAGCATCATAGGTTTGGCTTATCCACTGCACATTCTCTTCGTTCTCTTTAGTATTGTAGGTGCAAGTGCTATATATCAGTAGTCCGCCCGGTTTCAACGAGGGCCATATATCGGCAATGATACGACGTTGACGCTGCCAGCAGATTTCAACATTCTCGGGACTCCACTCTTCAATGGCAACTTCGTCTTTGCGAAACATTCCCTCACCCGAACAAGGCACATCAGTTAGTATCACATCAAAGAAGTCGGTCAAAGAAGTAAAATCGGCAGGATCGTTATTGGTTACCACCACTTCGGGGTAGCCCCACTTGGTCAGGTTTTCGGCAAGCACCTGCGAGCGATTGCGCATCAGTTCGTTGGACACCAACAAGCTGCCTTGAGGCAACACACTACGAGCGTGTGTGGACTTTCCACCGGGTGCCGCACAAAGGTCGAGCATTTTAATGGCTCCACTGACATACTGACGCAACACTTGCTCAACAAACATCGAAGAGGCTTCTTGTACATAGTAACAACCCGCATGAAACAACGGATCGAAAGTAAACGTAAGTCGTTCGTCTAAATAAACTCCCTCGCTACTCCAAGGAACCTTATCGTATGCAACCGAAGGTAAGTTGTACTTTTCGGGATTGAAACGAATGCTAACAGGAGGAGTTTCAGAGAGTGCTTGGGCTAATTTTTGGTAAGCCTCATCGCCCAACAGACTGCGAGTATATTCAATAAATGGAGCAGGTAAATTCATATCTTTTGCCTCAGAAAAGGGGTAATCTCATTGTTAATGAGACGATTTATTTATTATCTTGCTGCAAATATCAAAAAAAAATAGTCCCTTTGCAACTTTAGGCAACACGAACTACGTCTAATACTCAAATAAAAATAATAACGATACCCAATATGAAAAAGATTTTAACCACTTTAACGATTGTGTTGATGAGTTGCTCAATAGCACTTGCTCAATCAGCCAAAATCACAGTCAGCAATACAGATAGCAGTGGAAACAAAAAGGCTGCACAGACTGTGGTGCAACAAAAGAAAGTCGCTACAACGACCAGTTATACGCCCTCTTATACCGACACAGACGAAGAAGGAATAACCGTTGAGAGTACCGTGATAGATAGTGTAAACGACGATTATGGTAATGGTGTTGCCGACCTCACTAAAGGTCTGAATATTGACAGTAGCTTTTTAAAAGATATAGGAGCTACGGCTAGCGCAGGCATCTCATTGGCCTTTTTTTCTATAGCTGTAGTATTTGCCTTCCCACTGATTATTATCCTATTGGCTTTTTACTTCCGCTACCGCAACCGTCGCGAACGCTACCGATTGGTAGAGAAGGCCTTAGAGTCGGGACAGCCACTACCCGAGGGTATCCTGAAAGATAAGCTCGACACCCAAAACAAAGGGATAAAGAATATGTGTACCGGTTTAGGACTCTTTATCTTCTTATGGGCCATTACAGGTAGTTTTGGAGTAGGCTGTATCGGTATTCTAGTATTTTTCAATGGAGTAGGGCAATACTTGGTAGCTCGCAAAAACAGCTCGAACAATAATAACGAATGAGCCAACTAAACGACATATCATTGGTGGCGCAGGTCGTAGTGTTTCGCAACACTAAGGCCTTCGACCAGTTGGTGCAAAAGTATCAATCGCCCATCCGCCGGTTTTTCTTAAACCAGACGTGTGGCGATAGCGAACTAAGCGACGACCTAGCCCAAGATACGTTTATCAAAGCTTACACAAACATAGCTAGCTTTCAAAATCTTTCTAGCTTCTCAACTTGGCTCTATCGAATTGCTTATAATGTATTTTATGATTATATTCGCAGCCAGAAGCTAACGGCCGACTTGAATGCACGCGAAATAGATAACCAATACAACACAGAGCAAGTCAATGTGGGACAAAAAATGGATATTTATGAAGCTTTAAGGCAGCTCAAGGAAACCGAACGTACTTGCATTACGTTATTTTATATGGAAGATGTAAGTATTGACAAAATATCGGGTATAACCGGTCTCCCTACAGGAACAGTAAAGAGCCACCTGTCGAGAGCCAAAGAGAAAATGGCTTCTTATTTAAAACAAAACGGTTATGATGGAAACAGATGATAAAATGATTCGTCACTTTTTTGAAGACAACAAGAAAGAGATAGCCGACCGAGGATTCAGTCGCAAAGTAATGCAAAGCTTACCTAAAGAGAGAAGAGTTGCATTTAAAATCTGCACCCTGATTATTACACTTTTGGCATTTGTACTCTTCATTATGTATGATGGGTTCTTAGGACTGATTTATATCTTCCGCGATATTTTTGTATCGATTGCGCAATCAAGCGACTTGTATACCAATCCTAAATCAATTATTATTGCAGTAGTAGTGTTATTGATATTGGGCATCAAAAAAGTGATCTCATTAGAGTAAAAGAAAAAGCGACTTAGCATAAATAAAAAGCAATCCTCTTGTGCTGTAATGATGCACAAGAGGATTGCTTTTTCTATTTTCAAACCCCATGTTTTATAAGGGGGTTGGATTGAGTGGTGTACCGGTTTCGTCAACTTCTGTCCAAGGGTTGACCGATGCAGTGGCTATATCTACTTTACTTTCGTTAATCAATACTTTATATTCGTATGATGAACCCGATTTCAACATACCATTGACCAACGGAATGGCTACCGAATAATTGACAGGAGTAGTTGATCCGTTAACGTATGCAGCAAAATCCATAGTAAGATTGCCAGAATATTTTAAAGGTAACAAGATTTGCTGACACAACGAATCGGTAATAGCCATAGATAATGGCTGTGTAGATAAAGATGTAGCACTTAATATTGTACCTGTATACAAGAAAATAGATGCAGAACTTGCCACCGGAGGAGTAATAGTGGCATCAACAATAGAGTCGACAACAGTAGTTGATGCACCCGATTCAACAATAACTTTCAACTGCGAAGCCATATGGTTGAATGTTAAGTTGAGTGAAGTAGGACCACTTATGGTTTGTTTTTCTATCACACAGCTCAAATAATCAAGTCCATTACTCAAACCACTTACCATACCGGTTTGATAGTCATAAACCGTAGGAGCATAAATAGGTTTATTACCAATAGTCAAAGCATAAAAATCATAATTAGCAGAAGGAAGATAAAGACCATCACCAGTTACCGGAGACAATATACCACTTTGAACAGTATGATAATCAGACAATTCTGCTAAGTTATCATCTTGATAAATAAATGAGTACACTGTAACATATCTGTTTTGTTGCAATGGTGTAGAAGTTCCTGCTCTTACAATAGCATTACTTTCTTGGTTAACATTTGCTCGAAACTTAACTGCATACTCTTGAGCGTTTGTTCCACCTCCGCCAGAGGAGTCATCGCCCGATCCATCACATTCATAATAATAGTTTTTCACGCATCCTGTTAGTGCCAATGCACAAAGCAACATCACGGCAAAGATGGATTTTCTATTTCTTGTTCGTTCCATAATTAGTTATTGTTTAGTTAGAATTTCATATCATTTAATGATATAATAACAAAAACATTCCATCATGGTTTTGAATAAACAACAAGAAATAAAAATAAGGTTTTAATCTCTACATAAAAAAGGAGTCTATCAACGGTTGATAAACTCCTCTTACACATTATTATGATTGGTTTATAGCCCCTTTTACTTAGGTAAATTGAAAGCTACACTCATTTCTTTCATCTGTTCTTGGCTCATACCATCAGGCTCAAAACCCATGTTTTTGGCAGCAATATAAATCAATGCCGATTTATTAAGCACATCAATCTGATCGAAAGCTTGCATAGCATCTGTATCGACTGCAAACACTCCATGTTTCTCCCACAGCACTACGTCATAATCTTCCAACTCGCTTAGTGTTGATCCTGCTAGGGCCACCGAGCTAGGTAGTTCGTAAGGAATAATACCTAAACCGCGTGGACAGAAAGCTTTAGTTTCAGGAATCATGCTCCACAACAAGTTGGTAGCTACATCTTTTTCTAAGAACTTGTTGCAATGAGACATGGCGATTAGTTCAATAGGATGTGTATGCACAGATGCCTTGTAAGGAGATCCTTTGCCAATTAAATCGTTGTGAACACTCAAGTGTGAAGGCAACTCAGAAGTGGGTGCCACCGGTTCATCTGCAATAATCACATAACTGGCACAGTCGTCAAGAATACGAATGATAGAGCCATTCTCCATTGGCCAGCGAGCCAAGTCGCGCATGCGTTTGTTGGTTCCTTTGCAGTAGAAATAGCAACCTTTTATGTGAGGAAGAGTAGCCCCAATAGGTTTTGCTTCGCCAATAGCAGGCATTGCTGCTATTTCATCATCGATATACTCAGTAACGTTTACAACAATGTTTCCACCGTTGCGTTCGGCCCAGCCTTTTTGCCATAGGTAGCCTGCCACTTCGGCAATGCGACCAACCTCTTTTGCCAATCCGGGACGATTATCTAAAATTGATTTCATTGTTCTTATTGATATGATTTAGAATAAATAGTAATAGGTAAATTGAGGCGGTTAGATTTGCGACATAGCCACCAAGATAATAGAAGAGATAAGCACAAACAAGCCTAGTACCAAAACGGTAATGGTGCTCATACCAACTCCTTTCCACTCTTTCAAGATGATGCCCCACACATTACTGAATGTTACATTCAATGACATTAGGATGCTCCACGAGAAAGCCAATAATAGTGGGTTATCTACTAGGAAGCTCTTTCCCATCTCTAATCCGAAAAATTGCGAGTACCAAAGCACACCGGCTAAAGCGCAAAACAATACATTGTTGGCAAATTGCTTACCGGTGATTGACAAATATTCCTTTCCGGTTTTGTTCTTAATGTTTTGTTGAATACAGTAAGCAGCATTGGTAAAAAAACCACCCATAGTAACCAAAAACACAATAGGCAATCCGGCAAAGAGAGGATCGACACCACTAGCCAAAGCCATTTCTTTGATAGGAGCCCCCGATGCCAATCCCAAGGCAAAACAAGCACTCATCACACCCGCCAACAAAGCTACCGCAAGTCCTTTTGTCAATGCAAAATCTTTGACTGCCGCTTTCTTCTCTTCGTCGGTCATGTTCTTAGAACGGAGGCTACCGGCATAACCGATGATGGCAATACCCGCCAAAGTAACACAGACACCAATAAGTAGCATCAGCCCCTCGCCTTCTAACAAGTTGTCGCCTGCAAAAAGAGCAGGAAACAAGGTACCAAATGCCGAGCAAGTGCCCAAGGCGATGCTTTGTCCCAACGCTACTCCAAGATAGCGCATACTTAAGCCAAAGGTTAACCCACCAATTCCCCAAAGTACACCATAAATGATAGAACCAAGCGCACCACCTGCACCCCATAAATCAATTAAGCTACCACCAGTAGGAACAGCCAATAAGGCACCTAAAAATGGAAATACCAACCAGGCAAAGACACCTTGAGTTAACCAAAAATTCTCCCACGACCAGTTTTTCACCTTGTTGATGGGAACATACGAGCTACTCTGCCCGAAACTACCGATTGCAATGATTATAAGTCCTAACAGTGTGTTCATGGTTCTTATCTTGTTGTTTGATTATCTGTTGATTCGTTATCGTTTTGAAGTAACTTCAGTTTCGTATTTCTGAATATCAGCGATGAAGCTTTCGCCCACAGGAACGTTATTTCTTAAACAGAACATATCCCATACTGCATTCCAAGGAAGAGATTTAGACTCTTCAAGCAAAGCCAATCTTTCGAAATATTGACCGTTAGCTTCATACTTGCGAAGCAATGCCAGTGGCTCAAGCAATGCTTGCATCATGCACTTCTGAGTAGCACGGCTACCTACTACATAAGCACCGATGCGGTTGATACTTGCATCAAAGTAGTCAAGACCAATATGTACACGGTCTAATGCGTCGCAGCGTACAATCTCTTTTGCCAACTCTAGTGTGTCATCGTTCATTATAGTCACGTGGTCGCTATCCCAACGAATAGGACGACTAACATGAAGCATAATTTCGGGAATGTAAAGCAATAAAGAAGAGATTTTATCAGCTACGCTTTCAGTAGGATGGAAGTGACCGGTATCTAAAGTTACTATCTTTTGGCGACTTACTCCATAACCGATATAGAAATCGTTTGAACCTACTGTATAGCTTTCAAGACCAATTCCGAATACTTTCGATTCGATACAGTCTTTCATGTCTTTATAATCTACCGCAAAAATTTGATCCAATGAGTCTTTCAACAACTCACGATACTTCATGCGATTTACTGTTTGATCTTTGCTACCATCGTGTACCCAAAGGTTCATGATACAAGGGTCGTTTTGGAACTTACCCATTTCGTTGGCGATGTTACGACAGCGCTTAGTGTGTTCAATCCAGAACTGACGAATAGACTCATCGGGATTTGAAAGCGAAAGATCGCCACTCTTAGCGTGCGAGAAAGAAGATGAGTTGAAATCAAGCTTCATGTTGTGCTCTTTAGCCCATTCCATCCAGCTAGTAAAGTGTTTTGGCTCAATTTCATCGCGGTCAACAAACTGACCACCAAAATCTCCATAAATGGCATGAAGGTTCAAGCGATGTTGTCCCGGAATGTAACTTGCAGCCTTTAAGATATCGGCACGAAGCTCTTCCATATTGCGTGCTTTGCCCGGATAGTTACCCGTAGCTTGAATACCTCCCGACAATGAGCCTTTTGATTCGAAACCAGCCACATCGTCAGCTTGCCAGCAATGCAATGACAACGCAACTTGTTGAAGTTTCTCTAATGCTTTTTCCACATCAACTCCCACAGCGGCATAGCGTTCTACCGCAATATCATACGCTTTTTTAATTAGTTCTTCTTTCATGACAATATCTTTTAAAATGTATATATGCAATATCCCAATCGGTAGTTTGCGCAGGTAAATAGGTTTGCGTAGGTACCGATTTATAAATTAGTTTTCTCATTTGTTCGATGTTGGCTACCACACCGGCAGCCATTGCTTGAATCATCACATTACCAATGGCTGTAGCCTCTGACGGACCGGCTACCACTTTCAAGTGAGTGGCATCGGCAGTAAATTGATTGAGCAAAGCATTGCGGCTTCCCCCGCCGATAATGTTCAACGTTTCGACCGTGTTGGGCGAAAGAGCTTGCAGGTCTTCAATGACTTGACGGTATCTAAGCGCCAAGCTTTCAAAGATGCAACGTGTAAATTGTCCGCGAGTTTCGGGTGCAGGTTGTCCGGTTGATTCGCAATATTCACAGATGGCTTTCTCCATCGAGGCAGGATTGGCAAAAATTTTATCATCGGGGTTGATTAAACTGCGGAAAGGTTCACACGCTTCAGTTTCAGCAATCAACTCAGGATAAGTTGTTTCGCCCCAACCTTCGCGACAACGTTCTAACAGCCACATGCCGCAAACGTTCTTCAACAAACGGATGGTACCACCTACTCCACCTTCATTGGTAAAGTTTAATCGTTCAGTGTCTTGTGTTATGACGGGTGCTTCGGTTTCGATTCCTAAAAGCGACCAAGTGCCGCTACTCAAATAAGCAAAGTGCTTATCTAGAGCAGGTACGGCTGCAACTGCCGATGCGGTGTCGTGTCCGGCTACGGCAACTACCGGAATGGCCCCAAGACCGGTCATGCGTTGCACCTCTTGGGTAAGTGTACCAATATGATGTCCGGGAAATACAAACTCTCCAAAATTACCTTCGGTCAGTCCTACCGCTTTAAGTAGCTCAGGAGCCAACGCTTTAGTCTTAGCATTCACCAGCTGCGAAGTACTAGCAATGGTATATTCGGTTACCAGTTTACCAGTGAGCAAATAGCTTAAAGCATCGGGCATAAAGGCAACTTTATCAGCAGCCTCGAGTGCACTGTCATTATTACGACGCAATGTATCGAGTTGGAAAAGAGAGTTGAAGTTCATCACTTGAATACCGGTGGTGCGATAAACCTCTTCGCGAGGAACACGAGCAAAAAATGCTTCGGGCGCTCCCACCGTATGAGGATCACGATAGGCGTAAGGCTGACGAAGGATGTGACCATCTTTTCCGATGCAGACAAAATCGACTCCCCAAGTATCAATACCGATAGAGGCAATGGGCAACTGACGTTGCGCTACAAGTTTAAGTCCTTCGATAATATGACGATAAAGTTCGTTTATATCCCAATAAAAATGTCCTCCTACCTCAGTCAAGTGGTTCGGAAAACGATTGATCTCTTCTAGTTCAAGCCCCTTATCAGTAAGCGAGGCAACAATGGTACGCCCACTAGTGGCACCTAAATCTACCGCAAAAAAAGAGTGTTTCATTATTGATACTTTCGGTTATATAATCATAGTGTTATAAACACTAAATACTCATTTCTATAAACAAGAATAAGACTAGACAACCTCGCTTTTTGTACTCACATATTTAGATTTTTCGTTGAAAGAAATAAGCAGCAAAGCATTTTGTGGGAGATGTAAAGATTGATATAACTATTTTTATTTTGTCATTTAAAACAAATGCTCTATTTTTGTTTTTAATTCTATATAATAACATAGCAATCTATAAAACAAAAGAATATGGTAGACGTAAAGACTTGCATGAACGAAGCACAAGAAAAAATGGATATGGCAATGATCTATTTAGATGAAGCATTTGCTCATATTCGCGCCGGAAAAGCCAGCACACGCTTGTTAGACGGTATTCGTGTTGATTCATACGGTAGCATGGTGCCTATTGATAACGTTGCAGCGGTTTCTACTCCGGATGCTCGCAGCATCACAATTAAGCCTTGGGATAAGAGCATGTTTCGTGTAATAGAAAAAGCAATTATCGACTCTGACCTTGGTATCATGCCCGAAAATAATGGAGAAATCATTCGTTTGGGTATCCCTCCATTGACTGAAGAACGCCGTAAACAGCTTACCAAACAGTGTAAAGCTGAAAGCGAAACAGCTAAAGTGAGTGTTCGCAACGCACGTCGTGAAGCAATTGATACACTTAAGAAAGCAGTAAAAGACGGACTTGCTGAGGATGAGCAAAAGAATGCCGAAGCAAAACTTCAGAAGCTTCACGATAAGTACATCAAGCAAATTGATGATATGCTTGCCGAAAAAGATAAAGAAATAATGACTGTGTAATTTCAATTACATTCTCAGATATAACGATTTTTATTATCATTCTAAACACGGATTACACGGGCATTAAAACATTATTCTTTAGGATAGTGTAACCGTGAAATCCGTGTTTAGTCATTTATATATAAGTATTGCAAAACCACCATTTATGAAAGGATTAGTGATTAAAAATACCGGAAGTTGGTATCAGGTAAAAACCGATGACGACCGAATTGTTGATTGTAAAATCAAGGGTAACTTTCGCTTGAAAGATATCAAAAGCACTAATCCTATTGCCGTAGGCGACCGCGTGACAATTGTGATGAATGCAGAGGGAACAGCTTTCATATCGGACATTGAAGAGCGCAAGAACTACATTGTACGACGTTCGTCAAACCTTTCTAAACAATCGCATATTCTTGCTGCCAATCTCGACCAGTGTCTACTCGTTGTCACGGTAAACTATCCCGAAACATCAACGACCTTTATCGATCGTTTTTTGGCCTCAGCCGAAGCTTATCGAGTACCGGTTAAAATTATCTTTAACAAAATCGATGCATACAACGAAGACGACCTGAGCTATTTGGACTGTTTAATAAGCCTTTACACCTACATTGGCTACCCTTGTTTTAAGGTATCGGCTAAAGAAGGAATAGGTATTGAGACCATTCAAAATGAATTAAAAGGTAAAATCACTCTTTTTTCGGGACACTCCGGAGTAGGAAAATCTACGCTGATTAATGCATTGGTGCCAGGCATCCATGTGAAAACGGCTGAAATTTCATCTTATCATAAAAAAGGGATGCACACCACCACCTTCTCCGAGATGTTTCCTGTAGAAGATGGCGGATATATTATTGACACACCGGGCATCAAAGGCTTCGGAACTTTCGACATGGAGGTAGAAGAGATAGGACACTACTTCCCTGAAATATTTAAAGCTTCGGAACAGTGTAAATACAACAACTGCACGCATCGTCACGAACCGGGATGCGCTGTTTTGGAGGCTGTGAAGCAACATCACATCAGCGAGTCAAGATATAACTCGTATTTGAGTATGCTTGAAGACAAAGAAGAGGGAAAGTATCGGGCAGCTCATTAACCTTTTTTACCAAAAGGGAATTAAACTTTTGCCCGGTTACTTCGTCTTAAATCAAATACCACGATTAAAAACATAGAGTCTTGTTTGAAAACACGACTCTCATCAAAGCGAATATAAACATGGACAAAAGAGTGAAGTGGAGCATTATTGTTTTAATAGGTGTAGGAGTTATTGGAGGCATTGTCTACTCGCAATTACCCAAATCGAATAAAGAGTTGGAGGCGGCCGATAAAATTGCAAAACCTAAAAGTAATGCCAAACGTACATTAAATGTAAATGCCCAAATCATAAAACCCCAACTTTTAACTGACGAAATATTCATTAGTGGCAGTTTGGTGCCCGATGAAGAGGTAGATCTCTCTTTTGAAACATCCGGCAAGGTGACGGATATCTATTTTGAAGAGGGCAGTTTAGTAAAAAAAGGACAGCTACTGGCTAAAGTGAACGACCGTTCGCTACAGGCACAACTGCAAAAACTAGAATCGCAACTAAAGCTAGCCGAAGATAGAGTATATAGACAAAGTGCCTTGCTAAAGAAAGATGCAGTAAGTCAGGAGGCGCTCGAACAGGTTCAAACCGAATTGGCCACTCTCAATGCTGATATTGAATTAGTAAAAGCCAATATTGCACTCACCGAACTTCGGGCACCTTTCGAAGGAGTGATTGGGCTTCGCCAAATCAGTGTGGGTACCTACGCAACTCCAAGTACACAAGTAGCCAAACTAACACGCATTTCACCACTCAAGGTGGAGTTTGCCGTACCCGAACGCTATGCAGGAGATGTAAAAAAAGGAACCAATCTAACCTTTAACATCGAAGGTAAGCTAAAAAATTATACAGCACAAGTCTATGCCTTGGAGTCGAAAATAGATCCCGCCACTCATACCCTACCCATCCGTGCCTTATATGCCAATAGCAACGGAGAATTGCTACCGGGACGCTATGCCAGTGTGCAACTGAAAAGAGCAGAAATCAAAGATGCGATTGCAGTTCCCTCGCAAGCCATAATTCCCGAAATGGGAAAAGACATAATCTACTTGTATAAAGCAGGAAAAGCCGAACCGGCAGAAATCACGACCGGCATTCGCACTGCGGGAGAGGTGCAAGTGGTAAAAGGTCTAGCGATAGGCGACACAATCATTACCTCAGGAACCTTACAGTTGCGTATGGGGCTGCCGGTAACTTTAGACAATATCGACTAATCTACTCAATCTTTTATCATGAATATATCCGAACTCAGCATACGCAGACCTGTACTTGCTACAGTTCTCACCATTATCATACTTATATTCGGTATCATAGGCTACACCTATTTAGGAGTACGTGAATATCCTTCGGTAGATAATCCAATCATCTCGGTAAGCTGTTCATACCCCGGTGCTAATGCCGATGTAATAGAAAACCAAATCACCGAACCACTAGAACAAAACATCAACGGCATTCCCGGCATTCGTTCTTTATCGAGCGTAAGTCAACAAGGCAAAAGTAGCATTACCGTAGAGTTTGAACTCTCGGTAGACTTAGAGACAGCAGCCAATGACGTGCGCGATAAAGTGTCGCGTGCTCAGCGCTATTTACCCCGCGATTGCGACCCTCCAACAGTTTCGAAAGCAGACGCAGATGCCATGCCTATCTTAATGGTAGCGTTGCAAAGCGATAAGCGCTCTTTGCTTGAACTCAGCGAAATTGCCGAACTAACCGTAAAAGAGCAGCTTCAAACCATTGCCGATGTGAGTGGAGTTTCTATCTGGGGAGAAAAAAGATACTCCATGCGTTTGTGGCTCGATCCCATTAAAATGTCGGGATACGGAGTTACTCCTATTGATGTGAAAAATGCCGTAGACCGCGAAAATGTAGAACTTCCCTCGGGTAGTATTGAAGGCGAAACAACCGAGCTAACCATACGTACCTTAGGCTTGATGCACACGGCAGAAGAGTTCAACAACCTAATTATAAAAGAAGACAATAACCGCATCATACGATTTAGTGATATTGGTAGAGCCGAATTGGGACCTGCCAACATACGAAGCTACATGAAGATGAACGGTGTGCCGATGGTGGGTGTAGTAGTTACTCCTCAACCAGGTGCCAACCACATTCAGATTGCCGACGCGGTTTATGACCGCATGGAACGAATGAAGAAAGACCTCCCGGAGGATGTTCATTACGATTATGGATTCGACAGCACAAAGTTTATTCGTGCTTCCATCAAGGAGGTGAAAGACACGGTATTCATAGCCTTCGCATTGGTTATTGTGATTATCTTTCTTTTCCTGCGCGATTGGCGCGTAACATTGGTTCCCTGCATCGTTATACCGGTATCTCTTATCGGTGCATTCTTTGTGATGTATGTGGCAGGATTCTCAATCAATGTTCTCTCCATGCTAGCAGTTGTTTTGGCTGTAGGGTTGGTAGTAGACGATGCCATTGTTATGACCGAGAATATCTACGTACGCATAGAGCGAGGCATGCCTCCCAAAGAAGCCGGCATTGAGGGAGCAAAAGAGATATTTTTTGCGGTTATCTCCACCACCATTACGCTAGTTGCTGTGTTCTTTCCTATTTTATTTATGGATGGAATTACCGGTCGTCTATTCCGCGAGTTTAGCATCGTTATTTCAGGTTCGGTTATTATCTCATCTTTTGCAGCACTAACCTTTACACCGATGTTGGCTACCAAACTATTGGTGCGTCGCGAAAAGAAAAACTGGTTTTATACAAAAACAGAACCCTTTTTTGAAGGTATGAACCGGTTGTATAGTCAGTCACTAGACCGTTTCTTAAAAGTTCGTTGGGTTGCCTTACCTTTTACAGCTTTAACGCTGGGCGTGATTGTCTACCTATGGACACACATTCCAAGTGAGATGGCACCGTTGGAAGACCGTTCGCAGATTACCATCTCTACACGTGGTGCAGAAGGGGTAACGTATGAGTATATACGCGACTATACCGAACACATCAACCAATTGGTAGACTCTATTGTGCCCGATGCTAAAGCAGTAACGGCACGTGTATCGAGTGGAAGTGGGAATGTGCGCATCACCCTAAAAGAGATGAATGAGCGCGACTACACTCAAATGGAGGTTGCTGAAAAATTATCAAAAGCTGTGCAAAAACAAACCATGGCTCGCTCGTTTGTGCAACAAGCCTCATCGTTTGGCGGACGCCGTGGAAGTATGCCTGTGCAATATGTGCTTCAAGCCATTAATATTGAGAAACTTCAAGAGGTATTGCCGATATTCATGACCAAAGTTTATGAAAACCCCACTTTTCAGATGGCTGATGTTAACTTAAAGTTTAGCAAACCGGAATCAAGAATCAACATCAATCGCGACAAGGCCAATACGATGGGAGTAAGTACACGCAACATCGCACAAACCCTTCAATACGGATTGAGCGGTCAGCGCATGGGTTACTTCTACATGAATGGAAAACAGTATGAAATCTTAGGCGAAATCAACCGTCAGCAGCGCAACAAACCTGCTGATTTGAAATCCATCTACATCCGTAGCGACAAAGGAGAAATGATTCAGCTTGATAACCTGATTGAACTAGCCGAAGGCATTGCTCCGCCACAGCTCTATCGATACAACCGTTTTGTATCTGCCACCATCTCTGCCGGTTTAGCACCGGGCAAAACAATTGGTGAGGGACTGGATGCCATGGACGAGATAGCCAAAGAGACACTTGATGACACTTTCCGAACCGCTTTATCGGGTGATTCGAAAGAGTACCGCGAAAGCTCTTCTAGCTTAATGTTTGCTTTCATTCTAGCCATTGTACTGATTTACTTGATTCTTGCTGCTCAGTTCGAAAGCTTCAAAGACCCATTGATTATTATGCTTACCGTGCCATTGGCCATTGCAGGAGCCTTACTCTTTATGCATTTTGGTGGTATCACCATGAACATCTTCAGTCAGATTGGGATTATTATGCTGATTGGGTTGGTAGCAAAAAATGGTATCCTAATTGTAGAGTTTGCCAACCAAAAACAAGCGTGGGGAGAATCGAAACTAGCTGCCATCAAAGATGCTTCACTGCAACGTCTTCGTCCTATCTTAATGACCAGTGCTTCGACCGTTTTAGGATTGATGCCTTTGGCAGTTGCATCGGGCGAGGGTAGCAATCAACGCATCGCCATGGGAAGCGCAGTAGTAGGCGGAATGGTTATTTCTACACTACTAACCATGTATATCGTACCCGCCATTTATAGTTTTATATCGACTAGCAGATCAAATAAAACAGCTATCATTAAAAACGAAGAAGATGAAAAATAGAAGTTGGAAATGTTTATTACTGAGTGTAGCCGTTGGTGGATGTTTTATCTCGGTAGCAGCTCAACAGGCAGCCAATGATACCCTTAGTTTGCAAGAGTGTCTCAATATAGGATTGGAGAACAACTATTCGCTACGTATTGCTCACAACGAACAACAGATAAGTGCCAACAATGCCACCCCGGGCAATGCCGGGTATCTGCCTACTGTAGATTTAAGCGGTAGCTATCGAGGAACAGTAGAGAATACCAATGCCACACTTCGCAGTACCGGTGAGGTTAATTCTGAACGCAATGTATTTGATCAGACCCTGAATGCCGGAGTCAACCTTAACTGGACACTATTTGATGGTTTCAACATTTCGACCAACTATAAAAAACTAAAAGAGCTTGAGCGCCAAGGCGAGACAAACACTCGGATTGCTATCGAGGACTTTGTGGCAGGACTAACTGCCGAATACTACAACTACATTCAGCAAAACATTCGCTTGGCCAACTTGCATTATGCCGTGAAACTATCGGCTGAGCGACTACGCATTGTAGAAGAGCGATATCGCATTGGCAACTTCTCGGGGCTCGATTATCAACAGGCAAAGGTCGATTACAATGCCGACAAAGCCAAGTACTTGCAACAACAAGAGGCACTTCAATCCTCGTGCATCAACCTGAATGAGTGGATGGCCATTAAACAAATAGATATACCGGTTCATATTATCGACACCCTGATTGTGCTCAAAGAGCAGCTTAACTTCGATGAATTGTGGCAATCTACCCTACTTACCAATGCCTCTTTGCTCAAAGCCGATCAAAACACGGTTTTGGCTCAATTGGATTACAAAAAGGTACTTTCGCGCAATTACCCCTATGTGAGGTTGAATGCCGGTTATGGATATACCTTCAATAAGTATGATATCAATGCCAATAGCGAACGTAGCAACTTCGGGTTTAACGGTGGAGTGACGGTAGGTATCAACCTTTTTGATGGCAACCGCCGACGCGAAAAGCAAAATGCCAACCTCGCCATTCGCAACAAACAGCTGCAACGCGAAGAGTTAGAGTTGGCCCTGAAAGCCGACTTAAGCAACATTTGGCAATCCTATCTTAATAACTTCAAGTTGGTTACGCTTGAACGCCAAAACCTGATTACCGCAAAAGACAATTATAACATTGCTATGGAGCGTTACCTCTTGGGCGATTTATCGGGAATAGAGATGCGCGAAGCTCAAAAAAGTCTGCTAGACGCTGAGGAACGATTGTTAACCTCAGAGTACAACACCAAGTTGTGTGAGGTATCATTATTGCTCATCAGTGGCAATGTACTGGTTTATTTACAGTAAAAAGGTCAATTTATTCACCTCATATAACAATTATTACAAAGTAGTACACCACGTTTCATGCTACCTTTGTATTACAAAAACTAATTATCATGAAAAAATTCATTTTGATTGCGACTGCTTTTGTGTGCGGCTTACCTGCCGTAGCACAAAATCCTATGTCATATAAAGATTGGGTAAAAGATGCCCCTAAGTTTGAAGACTCGTTTCTTACCACCCCCGAAGCAGCCCGAATAGCTGATAATGTATTGCTGTATCAGCAAACTACCGGTGGATGGCCCAAAAATATCAGAATGCAAAGCGTGTTGACTCCCGAAGATCACGAAAAGGCACTCAAACTAAAAGATAAGGTAAACGAAAGCACCATAGACAATGGAGCTACCAGTACCGAAATCCAGTACTTGGCTCGTATGTATAATGCTACCGGCGTTGAGAAGTACAAGGAAGCAGCCATTCGTGGTATCGAATATCTTTTCAAATCACAATATCCCAATGGTGGATGGCCTCAATTCTGGCCTCGTCCCAAAGGCTACTACACTCACATTACTTACAATGACAATGCCATGATCAATGTGATGAAGCTTTTGCGCGATATATACGAAAAGAAAGCACCCTATCAGTTTGTTCCCGAAAACATTGTAGAGCAAGCTCGTGCTTCGTTTGATAAGGGAGTATCATGTATATTGGCTACACAAATCAAGAAAGATAATAAACTGACTGTATGGTGTGCTCAACACGACGAGGTGACTTTGGAGCCGGCAAAGGCAAGAGCTTACGAACTTCCTTCGTTCAGTGGTCAAGAATCTGACGATATTGTATTGCTGTTGATGACAATTCCTAACCCATCGCCCGAAATTATAGCATCGGTTGAGGGAGCAGTAGAGTGGTTTAAAACATCACAAGTGACCGGCTTGAAGAAAGAGTTTTTCACCGATGCCAATGGTAAGAAGGATTATCGCATGGTGCCTTGCACAGACTGTGAGCCACTTTGGGCACGTTTTTACGATTTAGATACCAATCAACCTTTCTTTAGCGACCGCGATGGCGTAAAGAAAAACGACATTGCAGAGATTGGCCACGAGCGTCGCAACGGCTATAGCTGGTACAACAACCACGGCAGCAAAGTGTTGAAGAAGTATGATCAATGGAAAAAGAAACTAGATAGTAAAAAGTAATACTTACACTACCTCAATAAAAAGAAAGCGACCTATTGCCCAACAGCAGTAGGTCGCTTTATTTATCAAAAATCGAAAGTCAAACGGCACCAAAGCATACGCAATGGCATGGGATAATACTGCGTACTTTCGTAGTAAGCATTGAATGCATTTTCTAATTTAGCCGATAGAGCCAACTGATACTTCTCTTTGATACGTTTGGTGCGATAGCCTAACTCAAAATTGTGCAACGTGTAAGCATTGGTTTGATAAGACTCATCAGCAGAAGTAAAGCGTACGCCGGTGTAAGATGAGTTGTAATGAAACCACCACTGATTGCGATATTCCAGTCGGTAGCCAATACTCCAGCGGTTGCGTGGCACATAGGGCAATTGTTTCCCTTCTACCCCATCACCGCGATTGCTTTGATCGACCGAGCGTGCATAAGTATAGATGGCAGAAGCCGTTTGTCTGAATCTGCCTAGCAACAAACTAATGCGTGCGTTAAGTTCTACACCACTTGAACGCACATTACTAAAATTCACAGGCTCCCAGATGTAGCCATTTCCTTTAGGAATCCACATAATCCAGTTGTCTACGTACATATCGTAATAGGTTGCTTCGCCTTCGAGCAGTAACTTGTTTGATAAGTTATAGTGCGATGACAAAGTAGCATCCCACCCCATCGACGTTTCATCTTTCAGGTCAGGATTTCCACCGGGGTTCCAATACAAATCATTGAGCGTTGGAACACGATGATTGTAGCTTTGTGAAACTTTCACCTCTAGGTATTGCGGAATCAACCGATAGCGTGCCGATACCGAATAGGTACCAAAAACTTTACGATCGACCCCTTGTAGAGTACCACTTGCATCAAGCTGCAATCGAGATAACGCATAATAGGTTAATAACAACTTCGACGAGTAGCTATTGCGCGAAGCCCTGTTGCCTTCGTAATTGTCGGAGTTAACATTATCGAAGCGATAGCTCACCAGGGCGGTAGGTATCAACTTCTTCCATCCCAAATAGCGATACTCGGCATTGCCCACCACACTATTGAAGATATTGACACTATGGTCGGTAGTAGACATACCAAAGTCGCGTTTATAATCCATCTTACCATGCAGATAAGCCCATGTAGCATTTACCCGGTGCACTGTTCCCATGTGTTCATAATTGAGCATGGTGCGGTAGTTTTGCGATTTGCTTTGCTCCGAAGCAGTAACATTTACAATAATAGATTGTGGCAAAGACCTAGAGTCGGCTTGATACCAGCCACTCCATGCCAATTTATTTCGGTCGGAGATTTGCCACCCCACCTCTTGCATAAATCCCCCTTGTTTATAGTCGGCCTCTTTGCGACGTTCGATGGTGTGGTTGTTGCTATATACTTTGTTTATGTATTTATAGTCGTTGTCAGACTGCTGATAATAACCTCGAGTAGTAGCCGTGACCCGTCCCGCACCATAGCGAAACGTAGCAGCCTGAGTAAAGGTATGATTAGAAGCCAGCTCGGTTATGGTGTTTACCTTCAGTCCATCGACCGGTGTGTTTTGGTTAGCAAAGTTGATGGTTCCCCCCAATGCACCACTCGATGCATATGGGGTAGAACTACCATGTACTAAGGTAACTTCATCAACAAAGTAAACCGGAATTTGTGAGAAATCGAAACTGCCCAACTGCGGCGAATTGATAGACACCCCATTCCATAGCACTTGCGTGTGATTGGAAGAAGTGCCTCGAAAAGAAACAGTAGCCTGTGCCCCCTGCCCCATGCTTTTAATCTGCAACGAGGTACTTTCGAGCAACAACTCCGACAAGCTTCGAGTAGCATTACGCTTCAGCTCACCTTTATCAACCTGAGTTTTGCGCACCCCTACTCCACCGCGGTTATCTACTTTTTGTCCAACAACCATTACCGTGTCTAGATTAACATGAATTCGCTCTTGCCCATAGACAAAACTTACCAAACACAATAATCCTGTAAACAATCGAAATCTCATAAATCTTATTTAAAATAGATAGCGTGAGGGAAAATACCCGCTTTAAAATCGTCTCTAACTGTGTGACCTGTAGTGGGGTCGTACTCGTGAATAATAGCACGAGACAGCGAACCGTAAAGCACATCACACATAAAGATGGTGTTTTCTTTGGATACACACATGTGATAGATGGTACGTGCTTTATCTACTACAGGAGCTATAATTGGAGCAGTAGGCACCTTTATATCATCAACATTTACCGTATATACAGACGAGTGAACATTAAAATAAAGGGTACCCCCATCGGGCGAACAATCAAAGCTAGAAACCCGTGCATTAATATTCAAGCTGCCCACATCGAGAGTATGCAATACCTTTTCAGTTTTGGGATCGATGCAATAGAGCCAATACGCAGTGAGCACCCAAACGTTACCATTCTTATCGGTTACAATCTTCGAGAAGTCTACCGTTTGAATGGTTTCACCACCTGAGGTTAAAACATGACGACGCCCGCTTTCGGTGATATTTCCTAAATCGAACACGGCTAGTTTGCTACCTCCTACAAAAAGCTTATTTTGTACCAATGCCATCTGAAATGTTTGTCCATCCATCTTCACGTAGCGACGTAGCGGCTCACGCTGACTACCATGATTAATATCGATAATCATCAACTTAGAGGCAGAGTTACGCCACATCTGATCGGTCACAGCTATAGAGTCGCCTCCCAAGTGCTGCACATACATGGGAATAACATCTTCGTTGATAGATATCGTTTCAACACTTTTGAAGGTTTCGTGATTGAACACCTCTATTTTACGAGAGTTATTGAGTGGCACATAGAGGTTGTCGCCAATGCGTGTCATAGATTGGGCAACATCGCCCATAGGACGATTGTTGACGCCACGAAACACATCTTGTTTCACTACACCTTGCTGAGTAAGCATAGTAAGCGAAGAAGTGCCGTAGCCAAACTGTCCCTCGTTGACTACAACAGCACGACAATCGTCGTTTTCATCGGGAGTAAAGTCATCGTAGATAACCTCTTTATCGCAGGCTACTACTAAGCCACAAAGCAACATCGCTCCAAGAGTTGCCTTTCCATATTGTATAAAATCAATTTTCATCACTAATTTACTGTATAAATATATCTTGAGTTAATGTTTGTGGTATAAATTTCAACAGTCTCCCAGGTTTCAGGGTTTAGCTCGTACACCTCACAACTTTTCCCTTTATCAGAAATTGATCTAATAAATAGTAAGTTCCCGTTATATCCCATTTTAAGGTCTGCACAAGTCATGCCACCATCTACTACTTCAGAAGTTATTTCGAACGCAACATCTTCAGGTTCTTTATCAGAGGAGGTATCTAACTTATAGAAAGCTCGTCCCGTTCTGATGTAAAGCCATTTAGCCGCTTTGTCAATGGCCATCCCTACAGATGACAAAGGGGTTATAGAATAAGGCAAGTTGATACGATGAATTACAGCTTCCGATTTAGGATCTATGCAGATAACAGATGCTCTTTCTTCATCATGAATTGCAGCCCAAATCATCCCTTTAGAGTCAATCAACATAGTAGGGCTACTGCCATCAAAAAGCGATCCATTGCAGATTGTACGTATGGCTTCCGCATTTGGGTTATTTTCATCGATAACGGCTATTTTATTTAGCTTAAAGTTACTTTCCGGACCAGCCATAAAAATCTTATTCTGAGTATAAATCATCTTTTTCACAGCAAAGTCTAATCGAGTACTGCTAACTATTGAATTATCATCAGGAGAAATGATAGCAAAATTCTGTATCGTTTCATCATTTGATAATGCTCCGGCAGAAAGCAGCAGTCCGTTTGGTAATTTTACAGTCGAGTTCAAGTTTAGCTCTTGAAGCGTGTCATCGTATTTCAGTTCAATAGTCTTTTCTATTTTAAAAGTAGCCGTATCCATCACGTGAATAAATGCATCCAAATACCATTTACTATTTAAGCCCGACCTAGTGGCATAAAATTTATCACCAATAAGGTTAAACTCACTCATTTTATCAGGCATCGTACTTCCGTTTGCAGAGTAAAAAACATCTGATGTCACTGTTCCATCATGAGCTACATGCGACAAAGAAGGAGAGTCTCCATGACTACTGGAGTGATTGATTGTCAGAAACTTAAAACTAGTTTTAACTGGGGTAGTTTCATCAACCTCAGTCTTGAGGTCATTGTTGTCTTCGCTACACGATGTAGCAATAAGTGTTAGTGCAAACAGGGCACTCATCGTTAAGAAAAAAGTCTTCTTAAACATAGGTAAAGTATTAATGATTAAACATAATACCTCGAGTAGATTAGTGTGATTTCTTTTATATAGAACGTCTTAAAAAGAGGATTTCACAATGCCTTCACCCGAAGCAAATATAAAAAAACGTTCTGGCAGGTCTTCTGACTCATTCCATGTTTTGAATGTCTTCCCATTTCAGAAAAAACAGTGACAATTAGATTATCAAAACATTTTATGGAACTTACAGCTGCGGGTACAGCTCCGGATTTACACCGGATTCCCTTTTAAGATTTCATGAAAGAAGTTCATGAATATCACCAAAGCGCGGCAAAGGTAGCTCAATTATTAATTAAATTCAAGAGTTATGGGTTTTTATTCTGATTGCGAAGCACAGGTTTTGCTATAGATTACTGCCACTCAGATATTTGCAACAGAGCCTAGTGTGAAGTATTAACGAACCCCCAATGTGGTCTATTTTGTTTTATTACTTTCGTGTTGCGTAGTCTATTGGTTATCAACAACGTTGCTTACTGGTGAAGAAAAGGATATAAAAAATGGATCAGACAGAATAGTTGCTCTACATCAGCTACATCTGTTAGGTAATTCTTACCATCTGCTGAGCACATTTTCAGTCGACTACAATTTGTAGTCAACTCACTTCTTTCTTTAGGTATGTTTTGAGCACACCCCAATATTTGCGAGAGCTAATACTGTCGGTAAATACTACAACTACATCGACAATAAAGAAATATCATTTCGCCTGTTCATCATTCTAAAGCGTACGTACTTTATTTGATGCGCTCTCTGTATCTTCTAAATCCCATCATCTGATCCTTAAAGTCGATTTTGTTTTGTTCAACTCCAAGGACTATCATACAACACATCACAGACTGCCTTTATCCCTTTAGTAGCATACTCAACTAAGATGTTCACCAAACAAATACTTAACACTAATTAATCATCACTATAAAATGGTATCGGATTTGAGTATGATTAAGTCTCTACATCTTTACACTTTGCTATTGTTTTAATATGATGCGGCCAAGGTATAGAAAATAGCTTCTCGTTTACTATTGCACCAAGTTGGTGCAATATTCACCAATACTCAATAAAAAGACAAGCCTTACAAAAGTGCATCATAAAGAGGCAACTCTTGTAAGGCTTATAAGTATCATAAGTGTAGTGTAATCGTGATGATTACCTTACCATTATTTGCAGCTATCTACCGGACAACGTGGTTTAATTTGCTTGAAGAAGTCATTTCCCTTGTCGTCTACTAGGATGAATGCGGGGAAGTCTACTACTTCGATTTTCCAAATGGCTTCCATGCCCAACTCAGGATAAGCCACACACTCGATGTGCTTAATGTTGTTTTGAGCTAAGATGGCAGCAGGACCACCAATTGATCCGAGGTAGAAACCTCCATGTTTTTGGCAAGCATCAGTAACCTGCTGGCTACGGTTTCCTTTGGCCAACATGATAAGGCTACCGCCATGGCTTTGAAACAAGTCTACATATGAGTCCATACGACCGGCTGTGGTTGGGCCCATTGAGCCGCAAGGCATACCTTCGGGGGTTTTTGCCGGACCGGCATAGTAGATTGGGTGATCTTTGATGTATTGTGGCAACTCTTCGCCTCTGTCTAAAATTTCTTTTAGTTTGGCATGAGCAATGTCACGACCTACAATGATTGTTCCGTTGAGCGACAAACGAGTAGATACTGGGTATTTTGATAGTTCTTTCAAAATTTCCGGCATCGGACGGTTTAAGTCGATTTTAACAACAGCACCTTCGCCGGCAGTACGCATTGACTCAGGAATCAAAGCGCCCGGATTGTCATCCATCTTCTCAATCCAGATACCATCTTTGTTGATTTTGCATTTGATGTTACGGTCGGCCGAGCAAGACACACCCATACCTACGGGGCAAGATGCGCCATGACGTGGCAAACGAACGATACGAACATCGTGAGCAAAATATTTACCACCAAACTGAGCACCAAGACCGATGCATTGTGCTGCCTTTAACACCTCTTTTTCTAGTTCTACATCGCGGAAAGCACGTCCGTGTTCATTTCCGGTAGTAGGCAACTCATCATAGTAGTGTGTAGAGGCTAACTTCACGGTTAGCAGATTCTTCTCGGCAGAAGTTCCACCAATTACAAATGCTACGTGGTAGGGAGGACAAGCTGCTGTGCCCAATGTCTTCATCTTTTCAACAAGAAAAGGAACCAACGTATCGGGGTTTAAGATGGCTTTTGTTTCTTGGTAAAGGTAGGTTTTGTTGGCAGAACCACCACCTTTGGCTACACAAAGAAATTTGTACTCCATGCCGTGTGTAGCTTCGATATCAATTTGTGCAGGTAGGTTACACTTGGTGTTTACCTCATCGTACATATTGAGAGGAGCGTTTTGCGAGTAGCGAAGATTCTCTTGCGTATAGGTGTTGTACACCCCGTGAGCAATCTCTTCTTCGTCATCAAACCCGGTCCATACTTGCTGGCCTTTTTCGCCATGGATAATAGCTGTACCTGTATCTTGACAGAAAGGAAGTAATCCTTTTGAGGCAACTTCGGCATTGCGAAGCATGGTAAGTGCCACGTATTTATCGTTATCGCTTGCTTCGGGGTCGCTAAGAATTTTAGCTACTTGCTCATTGTGCTCACGACGCAACATGAACGACACATCGCGAAATGCTGTTTGAGTCATTAGCTCTAACGCACCTTCAGCAATTTTCAGAATTGGTTTACCATCAAACTCACTCACTGATACATACTTATCGGTAAGTAGGTAGTACTTGGTTTTATCTTCACCCAATTGAAACATGGGTTCGTATTTAAACGGAGGTAATGCCATAGTCTTTATTATTATTTTATTACGTAATATGGGTTAATTAGTCTGCCAAAGATATAACAAAATATGCAAGCAGTAAATTTATTTAAGCTTAAAAGTGTTTCGATAAGATGAAAGCCAAGCGGGATGTAGGGCAGTTTATAGAGGGCGATGTGCAAGTAGCCTAAAGTTTAACCTTTATTTTTCATCTTTTTGCAGGTAGCTGTTGTTATAGCATTAACAACAAGCTTATTGTTGTATTGGTTTTAAAGGCTTGGAACTTTGCTTCCGAACTATTGGAACTTTAGTTTCAAGCCCTTGAAACTAACTGAAACAACCTTACTCAGCAAATAGAAAAAAGGTTATTATACAGACTTTATTTAAAACTTTAAAAATAGATGGTATGACAAGAGTTAGTAATCCGGGAGCCGATAAGCTGACTACCGAAGAAAAAAGAGAATTGCCCGATTCGGTATACGGACTACCCGATTTGAGAGAGTTTCCGATGCCCGACGCAACTCACGTTAGAGCGGCTGAGGCTTATTTTCGCTATGCCCCCGAAGACCGTAAAGCGGAGCTGGCACGCAACATTCTGAAACGTGCAGCCGAGTATGGGGTGAATGTGAAGAGTGAGGTGATTCATCAATGGGCCGAAGAGTGATGAATAAAAAATAGGGAATGACTATTGTTATCATTCCCTATTTTTTTTATGGTTTATATCTCTTTTCTTTATCAAGCTAGTGGCTTGATGCGATTGATTAGTTCATCGCCCAAGGTAGATTTGTCATCTATATGCTTTAACACGGCAGTTACAAATGGGTTGCTTTCGAAATCGCCACGCACTTGTTCAAAGTCGAGTATCATTTCGTCGTGCGAACCATCGGCACCAAAACCGGTCATCGATGAGAGCGAGAACTCTTTGCGCGCATCGCTATATACCATTTGGTCTAATCCAACGACTGCCTCTTTCCAGCACTCTACAATGTGAATTACATCGGCAGCGGTTATCTCTTCAGGATTAATCTTATAGAACTCCTTAATTTTGTGATATGCCCATGTCCACTCGTACGTGTAGTAGTTGTTGTGCATCTCGGCAAAACAGGCATTCATCTTCTTCAAGCGGTCTATTTCGCCCGTTTCTACACCTGCAATCAAGCGGTCTATTTCTGTTTTTGGAGCAATCAGTCCGGAGATATCTACCCACTCGCCTTGACCAACTTCGGTATCGGGTGCCAAACGCTGACGAATCTCTTCGTTGCTCTTGAAAACTACTCCTTCGAGACGCTTAATGATGGAGTTGCCCAAAAACTTATGGATGGCTATTTCGTAAAAGCGTATTCCATTATTGAGGGAGGAGTTCTTGATTTTTGCACTTTGATACGAGTAGGTTTCAGAGGTTTCGCCCGATACACGCTTTAACTCTTTGAGTACTTGACGACCTTTCATCATCTTCTGAATGGTGTAAGGGCTCAGTAGGTTGTAGTTGATGAAGTCGAGCTTGTTGGGGTCTTTACGCTTGTCGCGCTTAGGCCACTTTTGGGCATCGCGAATGGTACCTACGCTGCGTAGGTTGACTCCGGGCACTAAATAGGTGGTGTTGCGCTGCTCTATGAGATACGAAAAAGGTAGGTTGGACGTATCGGAATGGTTGACATGACGCCCCATAACGAGTGAAAATGCGCCCACACGAGCCGGCCACAGGATGTACGAGTCGGAGGTGGTTTTGGCACCACGCTCTAACGTGCCTTGGTGGATAGGGCCTAACTTATACATGTGATTGCTCTGATTAGAGCCTGAACCGGCATTCATAAATGAAAACATACCGGCAATCAACAGGGTCGATTTATGATGGGTTACGGTATAAGGACCGGCAAATATGGCACAAGCTTCTCCGTTTTCGCCTTGGCAGTTGCTAAAGAATAGTGAGTCGGAAGCAGAATAGTTGTGTCCGAGCTGACAGGCTTGTCCTACAAAACAACGGGTGAGCATGGTGCCATCGTCTACATGCGAGCCCGACGAGATGATGAAATCGTCGCAAATTACTCCATGCCCGATATGTACCGGGGCGGCCTGATTGCTATTGATGCTACCATTGCTCATGCGACAAGCACCACATACGTGACAGTAATCGCCAATACGAACATTTTTAATCGATCCGGTATTGAGAATCATCACGTGACTACCAATGGTACCTACACTCGAGGCATGCTTGTTAGAGTAGTAATCGGTCATCTTTTTCATGCGATCAATCAACTCGGGACGATGACGATAGAGTGCTAAAATATAGGCTTGGTGTGCTGACAACTTATCGTTGATTAGCACCTCGCGGCCACCGGTTTCATTGAGCACAGCTACCTCTATGCCATTGCCAAAGGTGGTGTGGCCGTCTACTAAAATGATATCGACGTTTTCTATAAATGTGTGATTGCCAATCTCATAGTTGGCAATGTAGTTTTGTACATTCTCGATGCAACAGTTATCGCCTACTTGCACATTGTGCAGCGTGACATGGCGCAAACCTGAATGTTTTTTTATTCCGCCGGGCAGCGTAAACTCCGATTCGAAAACACCTAACTTAACCTCTCCCGAAAATCGAGTGTGATGAACATAGTCGGTGGTAAATGCATCAACAACTTCTACCTTACTCCAATCATCTGCTAGACACGACTGACTTTTTAGGAGTAGAATTTCTTCTTCTGTCAGTTTTCTGTAGTTCCTCATAATATACCTTTTAAACTTTTCATAGACATCCTACTTCGACTGCAAAGTGCAATCAAAGCGGGAGTGAAATCTATGAATAGTATGTTATAAAACTAATAATTACTCTTCCTCTTCTTCGTCGTAGACTTGATAAAGAAAATCATTATAGGGGTACTTTTGTACGTGAAGCTCTTTTACTCTATCGTAAACCGCTTTGCGCAATTCGTCTATGTTGATTTTTTCGCGGGCAGAGATAAAGAGACAATTGTCTTCCATCTTAGCCATCCACGTCTTCATCAGCTCTTCGAGTGTTAAGTTTTCTTTTGTGCGGGGGGTAAGGTCATCAGCTGCTTTCTCAATGTGATGATAAGCATCTATTTTGTTGAATATAAGAATCATGGGTTTGCCGCTTCCTTCGATATCGGCAAGGGTTCTGTTTACTACCTCAATCTGCTCCTCAAATCCGGGATGTGAGATATCGACTACGTGAAGTAGTAAATCGGCTTCGCGTACTTCATCAAGGGTAGACTTGAACGACTCTACCAAATCAGTGGGTAGCTTACGAATAAACCCTACAGTATCTGAAAGCAAAAATGGCAAATTGTCGATAATAACTTTTCGAACGGTGGTGTCGAGCGTGGCAAACAGTTTGTTTTCCGCAAAAACATCGCTTTTGGATAACAAATTCATAATGGTAGATTTACCAACATTGGTATAACCTACTAACGCTACGCGAATCATACGTCCACGGTTTTTGCGTTGGGTTGTTTTCTGCTTATCAATCTCGGCCAATCGTTCTTTGAGCAACGACATACGGTTCAAGATGATACGGCGGTCCATCTCAAGCTGGGTTTCACCCGGACCACGCAAACCTACCGAACCGCCTTTACCACTACCCGATCCTGAACCACCACCTTGACGCTCTAAGTGGGTCCACAATCTTTGTAGGCGAGGCAGCATGTATTTATATTGTGCCAACTCAACTTGAGTTTTGGCATGAGCCGTTTGAGCACGCATGGCAAAAATATCGAGAATCAAAGAGGTACGATCAAGAATCTTAATCTTCAATACGGCTTCGATGTTGCGAATCTGCTTAGCAGAGAGTTCATCATCAAAAATCACCATACCAATTTCTCGCTCGTTATCTTCTTCTTGCAAGATATATTCTTTTATTTCTTCGAGTTTACCTTTTCCAACATAGGTCACTGAGTTGGCAATGGGCAACTTCTGAGTAAATCTTTTTACGACTTCCGCTCCAGCCGTCTCGGCAAGAAACGCCAATTCATCCAAATACTCATTCGTCTTACGCTCATCTTGTGTTTGCGTAATAATACCTACGAGTATGGCTGTTTCAACTTTGGCTTCGGATATTACAAATTCTTTCATGTATATGAGTTCTCTAATTATTAAATGTGATGCAAAGATAAAATTATTTTTGCGAGTAGTCTTTCAAAATCAATGCATTTAACTGCGGAACAAGGTCGGTATAATCGGCACGAGGGCCACAGTAATGCCAGGTAGTTAATGGGTATTTAGCTATGATATGATTCATCAATTCGGTCATGGTAGGAGCTGTAGCCATCTTGCTATACTCTTCGTAGGTATACGAGAGAAAAGCCACATTTGGCCCTATACCTTTATTATCAAGCAAATAGCCTTCGACAAGACGGGTTGGAAGACGCAATTTTCCACCGATAGTCAAATCAACAGGCGCCGGATATGAAACGATTTGGGTTCTTTCATTATTCATTAACACCGGTACGTTGTTGTAATAATCTCCTTTGGTTTTATAAATAAAAACTTGGGGAGAACGAACTGCTGAGCTGTTTGCAGCAGGAAGCTCTAGTTTTATCTCATCGGGCTGAGGTGTAACTGTTTGATTATCTGTTTTCATGCGAGTGGAAGTGCGACAAGCTGCAAAGCTTAAAGCTGTAAATACAAGTAGAACAATCCATTTCATAATATATCACATCTATTTTAAACAAAAGTAAACAAAAAAAACTAAACTTGATAATCTGAAA
>DKPL01000087.1:21060-21344 GCA_002471185.1 Bacteroides sp. UBA7335 | reverse complement strand
GGGAAGATAAACTTGTTGGTCCATCCGTTGTACTCTTTCAAGTGTCCATCGGTGCTTACAGTGCTTTCGATGGCACGCATAGTGGTAGTACCTACAGCACACACATTGCGTCCTGCATCTTTGGCACGGTTCACCATCTCAACAGCTTTAGCATCTACAATCATTTGCTCTGAGTCGGTTTTGTGCTTAGTCAAGTCTTCCACATCAATTTCGCGGAAGTTACCCAAACCGGCATGTAGCGTGATAAATGAAAAGTCAATGCCTTTAATCTCCATACGCTTCAT
>DKPL01000087.1:20292-20886 GCA_002471185.1 Bacteroides sp. UBA7335 | reverse complement strand
AATCTCCATACGCTTCATCAACTCTCGGCTGAAGTGCAAGTTGGCTGTAGGCGCAGTAACTGCCCCTTCGGTTTTTGCAAAGATAGATTGGAAACGCTCCTCATCTTCGGGTTCAACATCACGGTTCACAATCGAGCGTGGAATTGGAGTTTCTCCCAAAGCATACAAAGCCTTTTTGAATTCATCGTGAGGGCCGTCGTACAAGAAGCGTAGCGTACGTCCGCGCGATGTTGTATTATCAATCACCTCAGCAACCATCGAGTCGTCGTCGCCAAAGTAAAGCTTATTACCAATACGTATTTTACGAGCAGGATCGACTAAAACATCCCACAAACGTAACTCTTCGTTTAACTCACGAAGCAAGAACACCTCAATACGGGCGCCTGTTTTTTCTTTATTTCCATAGAGACGTGCCGGAAATACCTTAGTATCGTTGAAGACAAACACATCCTTATCGTCAAAGTATTCTAAGATGTCTTTAAACACTCGATGTTCAATCTCGCCTGTTTTGCGATGAAGTACCATCAAACGCGACTCATCTCTAAACTTTGTCGGATGCAAAGCAATACTTTCTTCCGGCAATTTGAATTTAAA
>DKPL01000087.1:19347-20108 GCA_002471185.1 Bacteroides sp. UBA7335 | reverse complement strand
TCTTCCGGCAATTTGAATTTAAACTGTGATAGCTTCATAATCTATTCTTACTAAATTTAGTTATCCTTCTATAGTTTCAACATCTTGTCTGTCAATCCATTCGGCAAAATGCTCCGGTTCCAGACAATCTTCCAATCTCACATCGCCCACACGGGTTCTTATCAGCCCGGTTAAATGAGCACCACTGCCAAGAGCTTCTCCAATATCGCGCGCCAAAGCACGAATATAAGTCCCTTTGCTGCAAACTACCCTTATTTTGATAGTGGGCAAATTGCACTCTAAAAGCTCTATCTCATCAATAACAAGCAACTTGGCTTTTAGTTCCACCTCACGGCCTTTACGTGCTAAATCGTAGGCTCTTTTGCCATCGACCTTGCAAGCCGAGAAGGCAGGTGGTACTTGTTGAATCTCACCGATAAACTTAGGGAGTACCGATTCGACCAACTCTTTTGTTATATGTTCTACCGGATAAACGGCATCAATCTCATGTTCAAGGTCGAAAGAAGGTGTAGTAGCCCCCAGTTGTATGGTAGCAATATACTCCTTCGTTTGATACTGAAACTCCTCGATACGCTTTGTCGCTTTTCCCGAACAAAGAATCATCACCCCTGTGGCCAACGGATCGAGTGTTCCGGCATGACCCACTTTTAACTTCTTTACTCCCATTCGGCGACACATATGGTAGCGCACATGACCTACTACCTTAAATGATGTCCATCCCAATGGTTTATTAAAATAAAGAACTTCTCCTTCTTTAAAAT
>DKPL01000087.1:18834-19169 GCA_002471185.1 Bacteroides sp. UBA7335 | reverse complement strand
TCTCCTTCTTTAAAATTCATCAAACTTTATTGTATTAGTGAAAAGACAAGAGTAGCCACACCCACAATGCCACAATAGATGGCAAAATAGATTAGCTTTCCTTTTTTCACAATATTAATCATCCACTTACAAGCAATGCATCCTGCCACAAAAGCCGCTATAAAGCCCACTATCAACGATATAGCCGGAATGGTATCAGAGAGCGCTTCGCCTTTTATCAACTTTACTCCATCAAGCAAAGCCTCTCCCAAAATGGGAGGTATCACCATCAAAAAAGAAAATTGTGCGAGCTTCGACTTACTATCACCCAACAGCAAACCGGTAGCAATGGTGCT
>DKPL01000087.1:15999-18661 GCA_002471185.1 Bacteroides sp. UBA7335 | reverse complement strand
AGCAAACCGGTAGCAATGGTGCTACCCGAACGCGATAAACCGGGCAATACAGCACAAGCTTGGGCTATACCGATGATAAATGCATCAGTTCTTGATATATGCTCTTTTTGTTTGGGTTTGTAGTAGTACGAGAACGCAAGCAAACTGGCAGTAACCAGCAACATACATCCCACAATGGTTAGTCCCGATCCGAAAATAGCCTCTACCTGATCTTTAAAAAACAGACCGATAATCATAATCGGTATCATCGAAATCAAGATATTAATTACATATTTAGTTTCTGGATTGAGCTCAAACTTAAATAAGCCACGAAATATCCAGTCAATTTCTTTCCATAATATCACCAAAGTACTCATCACCGTAGCTACGTGTACCACAATGGTAAACGATAGGTTTTCTTCGGGGTCGATGCCAAACAAAGCCGACCCTATGGCCAAGTGTCCACTACTACTTACAGGCAAATACTCCGTAAACCCTTGGACCAAACCAAGGATTAAAGCTTCAATCCATCCCATTTCTTAGATTTTTATAGTTGTTTTTCGTTGTTCGTATCTTTTGGTTTGCGAAGCACAGCGTAGATCATGAAGATAAAGCCAAAGAAGCAAACAGCAGGTGCAACCTTGATGCGTCGTACGCTAAAAATATCCGGTTCGAAAGCCACCTCAGTAGAGGCAGGACCGGTCATCAACAAAAAGCCGATAATAATGATTGCCATGCCCACGGCAAGCAATATGAAGTTTATCTTATCGAAAGCAAATTTCTGTTTGTCAGCCATATAGATAAGTATTTATGATGTTTTTATTCGATTATTATTCTGATATTTAAATATGATGTAGTTTATCAACACGCATCTTTAAGAACTTATTGATAGAGAGGTATGCGCAGATAAAACTGATAAACACGCCAAACCCTATCACCGAAAGGGCTACGATAATCATCACTTCGGGAGTAATAATTTGTGCCATATCGGGTTCGTACCGAACTAACCAGGTGGCTCCTCCCAACAAGATGACATCGGCCAATACCCCGGCCAATACTCCGCCCCAAACATTGCGCACCAGGAATGGTCTTCGGATAAAGTTCCAGCTTGCCCCCACCAGCTTCATGGTGTGAATTAAAAAGCGTTTAGAGTAGATGGCCAGTCGGATGGTATTGTTGATTAGCGCAAACGATATCAGTGTGAGCACTAGCGCTAGGCCCAACAGCACCAAACTGATGTTGCGTATATTGTCGTTGACCATATCGATAAGTTCGCGTTGATACAAGATGTCTTGTATGTTGGTATTTCGCTTTAGCGATTTCTCAATCATGGCTATGCTATCAGCATTGGCATATTGCGAGTTGAGCTTTATTTCGATTGAAGCCGTAAAAGGATTGTATCCCAAAAACTCTTGCGGATCTGTCCCCATGGCTTTGGTTTGCTCTTCAAGAGCTTGCTTTTTCGAGATGTATTCTGTCTCTTTCACAAAGGGTTCGGCATCAAACTTCTTTTGCAGTTTCAAGATATCGCCCTCTTTCATGTCATCGCTTATCAATACCGAGAAACTGATATTCTCGCGCACATAGATGGAAAGGTTGTGAGCAGCCAATACAAAAAAGACTACCAGCCCCAATAAAATAAGAACCATAGTTGTGCTGATACTAGCAGTAACAAACTGCATATCAAGGCCTTTTTTACTTCGTTTCTGATGCTTCATCTTTCTTTTTGAATATGTAAATCATTGAACTACTTTTTTCTTTGTTGCGCCAACTATGTATGCCGGCAATAGCCCCGTTCCACAACCCTCTGATTGAGGCCATCGAGCTCTTACGATACTTTTCGCTAAGCATGGAGATGTAAAATGCATCAAAAGGCATAGGATAAGTATTAGATAACTCAAACTGATGTTCTGCGGCCAGTAGGCGAATGGAGTTGGGGGTAAAATGCCACAAGTGACGGGGCACATCGTAGGCAGCCCAAAACTCGCCATATCTTTGGGCATCGTAAGATGCACAATTGGGCACAGCCACAACTAACACACCGTTTGGAGCCAAAAGACGGTATAAGGTATCCCATGTTGCATGAAGATGTTCGAGATGTTCCATCACATGCCACAGGGTGATAACGTCAAAAGATTGATTGGGTAGGGTAGACAGTTGGGTTTCGGACAAGGGCTCGATGCCAAACCGCTCTTTAGCAAAAGCACGAGCCGGTGCATTTTTTTCAATGGCACTAACACTCCATCCAAGTTGTTGCATCATGGCAGGAAAATAACCTGTACCACAGCCAATATCGAGCAAACGTCCGTTCTGAAGGGTAGATTCGCTCTCTACGATGCGAGCCTTGCGCCCCAACATGTAGCGTCGCACACGGTGATATAGCGTGTTTACAAACCCTTTATGGGTATCGGAGTGCGAGATGTAATCGGGCGAATCATAGTAACGTCCTATCTCAGACTCAACGGGTACACCTTGGGTAAATGTAAACCCACAAGTAGCACAACGCACAATGTCAAAAGTCTCTCCGGTTGCATAAAAATCTGTACAAGTCATTGCATGGTCAAAATGCAAATCACCACATACCGGACATTCTTTTATAAGGAGTTTATTCATCGACTTTATTGTATATCTTATCGTGTCTCGTTAGAAAAAGAAACAACACACCCAAATTTGGTGCAAAGAA
>DKPL01000087.1:15251-15794 GCA_002471185.1 Bacteroides sp. UBA7335 | reverse complement strand
TGGTGCAAAGAAACAAATAAAATATGACCAATCTTTATACATTAAGGTATTTTAATAGTTGATGAATGAAAACAAAAAAGCTAACCAGCACAAGTCTAAACAAGTTAGAACGCTTGTGCCAGTTAGCTGTATAGGACTTTTCCAGTAGTTTCAAAGGGTTGAAACTAAAGTTCCGAGTCCTTGAAACTATAGTTCCAACCCTTTGAAACTAAATTGGAACTATAGTTTGCCGATATTAAGCAAATACCTCTTCGCCTTTTAGTGTGGCTGATCCAGCCTCGGTGATGCGTACATTGACAAAGTCGCCAATCTTGTGAGTGCCTTTATCAAATACCACTACACGGTTTTGCTCGGTGCGTCCAAATAGCTGTTCGCGAGAGCGTTTCGACACTCCCTCTACCAACACCTCATACACTTGCCCCACACATTTTTGATTGGCAGCAGCCGACAGTCGGTTTTGCAAAGCGATAATTTCATTCAGGCGACGTACTTTCACCTCTTCAGGGATGTCGTCTACCAAATGTTTAGAAGCATAAGTTCCGG
>DKPL01000087.1:14757-15083 GCA_002471185.1 Bacteroides sp. UBA7335 | reverse complement strand
TTAGAAGCATAAGTTCCGGGACGCTCAGAGTATTTAAACATAAAAGCTGAGTCGTAACCACAAACTTCCATTAGCGACAAAGACTCTTGGTGATCTTCTTCGGTTTCGGAGTGAAAGCCCGAAAAGATATCGGTAGAGATACCGCAGTCGGGGATGATGCGCTTGATGGCATTGACACGCTCTAAGTACCATTCGCGGTCGTACTTGCGATTCATCAGCTTCAAGATGCGTGAGCTACCGCTTTGCACCGGAAGATGAATGTGTTTACACACGTTGGGCACCTGTGCAACCACCTCTAGCGTTTCATCGCTCATGTCTTTGGGGTG
>DKPL01000087.1:14317-14580 GCA_002471185.1 Bacteroides sp. UBA7335 | reverse complement strand
TCATCGCTCATGTCTTTGGGGTGCGATGTGGTAAAGCGGATGCGTACATCAGGAGCTGCTTCGGCCACAATTCTAAGCAACATCGGGAAAGTTACGGCCTCTTCGCCCTCTTTCTCAAAACGATACGAGTTTACATTTTGTCCCAACAACGTAATCTCTTTGTAGCCTTTAGCTTTCAAGTCGAGCACCTCGTTCAAGATGCTTTCTACATCACGACTACGCTCACGACCGCGAGTGTAGGGCACAATGCAATAGGTACAAAA
>DKPL01000087.1:13854-14145 GCA_002471185.1 Bacteroides sp. UBA7335 | reverse complement strand
ACAATGCAATAGGTACAAAAGTTGTTGCATCCACGCATGATAGACACAAAACCCGAGATATGATTGCCACAGATGCGTTTGGGGATAACATCTCGATAGGTTTCGGTAGTAGACAGCTCTACATTGATGGCCTTTTGTCCGGCCTCAACCGATGCCACCAGGTCGGGTAAAGTAAGATAGGCATCGGGCCCCACAACGAGGTCAACATGATGTTTCTCAATTAAATCTTCCTTCACACGTTCGGCCATACAACCCAACACACCAACAATAAGGTGTTTTTTCTTCTTCTTC
>DKPL01000087.1:13176-13619 GCA_002471185.1 Bacteroides sp. UBA7335 | reverse complement strand
AAAATCTTTTGTTCTGCATTGTCGCGGATAGAGCAAGTATTCATAAATACCGCATCGGCCTCTTCCAAAGAGTCAGCCATTGAATAACCGGCCATCTGCATCACAGAGGCTATTACTTCACTATCTGCCACGTTCATTTGGCAACCGTAGGTTTCGATAAACAGTTTCTTGTCATCGACAGTTGCGGATTTAAAGTCCACTCCCGCTAATTCGTTCATATTATTTTCTTTTAAAAAATTAATGGGTGCAAAGTTAAGACTTCTTTTAACAACTAATATCCAATAAAGTAATAAAAATCTAATAGGATATTGAATGATAGAATTTTATATGCATAATAAATGTTAATCATATGAACTTTTTTTAATAGACAATTTGCTTAAATAAATTAAATTTCACAAATTTGTCCTGTGAAAGAAACATTAGATTTTTTCATAGTTAAGGTT
>DKPL01000087.1:12447-12971 GCA_002471185.1 Bacteroides sp. UBA7335 | reverse complement strand
GGAGCTGTGAAGCTGCCCTTTTTTGTTTTTCACTAATGGATAAATGGTCTAGAAAGCTGAAAAATAAGGGGCCTATTTATTGTCAATCAGATTTAATAATTAACTTTGGCGAACTAAAAGCACACCGCTATGGAAGATTTGTATAGTTACCTTTTAATAGCCCTACTTGTAGCGTTCGGAATATATAGTGAGAGAAAAAAACTCAAAACTAAAAATTCCGGAGATAAACACGCTATGCCTACACCGGCAGCACAGCCTATTAACTCCAACCCTACTCCCAAACTAAAAGAGAAACAAACAGTAGCAAACTTCAAAGCCCAAAAGGAAAAAGAGCGCTTGCTACAAGAAAGAATTGATAAAGAGGGAGGCAGATCGACTACAATAAAAGCTACGCAAGAATCAACTCAAACAGGTGTGGTAGAAGCTACTGCAAACAACGACTTTAGCATCAGCAGTGCTGAGGAAGCACGCAAAGCGATTATTTGGTCTGAAATATTACAACGAAAATATTAATCTAATTATCA
>DKPL01000087.1:11833-12267 GCA_002471185.1 Bacteroides sp. UBA7335 | reverse complement strand
CGAAAATATTAATCTAATTATCACGAAATATACAATAAAAGAACTTATGGCATTTAATTTCATTTCGGCAGCAGAAGCTGCAAGCATTATCAAGCACGGCCACAATATCGGTTTGAGTGGTTTTACTCCCGCCGGAACTGCCAAAGCCGTGACAGCAGAACTTGCTAAGATAGCAGAGGAAGAACACGCAAAAGGAAACCCTTTTCAAGTTAGTGTATTCACAGGAGCTTCAACCGGAGACTCGTGTGATGGTGTACTGGCTCGTGCTAAAGCTATCCGATATCGCGCTCCTTACACTACAAATGCAGATTTCCGTAAAGCTGTAAATAGCGGAGAAATTGCATACAATGATATTCACTTGTCACAAATGGCTCAAGAGCTACGCTATGGCTTCTTTGGAGGCATTGATGTAGCTATTATTGAAGCGTGCGAAG
>DKPL01000087.1:11530-11659 GCA_002471185.1 Bacteroides sp. UBA7335 | reverse complement strand
AGCTATTATTGAAGCGTGCGAAGTGACTGCCGATGGTAAGATTTACCTGACTGCTGCAGGCGGTATTGCGCCTACTATCTGCCATATGGCCAACAAGATTATTGTAGAGCTAAACAGTGCTCACAGCAA
>DKPL01000087.1:10662-11327 GCA_002471185.1 Bacteroides sp. UBA7335 | reverse complement strand
GAGCTAAACAGTGCTCACAGCAAAAATATGATGGGTATGCACGACGTGTATGAGCCAAAAGATCCTCCTTATCGTCGCGAGATTCCTATCTTCAAACCAAGCGACCGCATCGGTTTGCCTTATATCCAAGTTGATCCTAAGAAAATTATCGGTATTGTTGAAACCAACTGGAAAGATGAAGCACGCGACTTTGCCGGCTCTGATCCCGTAACCGACTTGATTGGTCAACGTGTGGCAGACTTCTTGACAGCTGATATGAAACGTGGTATCATCCCTTCTACTTTCCTTCCACTACAATCGGGGGTAGGAAACATTGCTAATGCCGTACTGGGCGCATTGGGACGCGAAAAGTCAATCCCTGCATTCGAAATGTACACTGAGGTAATTCAAAACTCGGTAATCGACTTGATTCGTGCCGGACGCGTGAAGTTTGGTAGTACTTGTTCGCTTACAGTGACCAACGACTGCTTAGATAGTATCTACGATGATATCGACTTCTTCCGCGATAAACTTGTGCTTCGTCCTTCTGAAATTTCAAACAATCCTGAAGTGGTACGTCGCTTAGGTATTATTTCTATCAATACTGCTATCGAGGTCGATCTTTATGGTAATGTTAACTCTACCCACATCAGTGGTACCAAGATGATGAATGGTATTGGTGGTTC
>DKPL01000087.1:8415-10487 GCA_002471185.1 Bacteroides sp. UBA7335 | reverse complement strand
ATGATGAATGGTATTGGTGGTTCGGGCGATTTCACTCGCAACGCTTACATCTCAATCTTTACTTGCCCATCGGTGGCCAAAGAGGGCAAAATCAGCGCTATCGTACCTATGGTTTCGCACGAAGACCACAGCGAACACTCAGTGAATATCATCATCACCGAGCAAGGTGTGGCCGACTTGCGTGGCAAGAGTCCTAAAGAACGTGCCATGACTATTATTGAGAACTGTGCTCACCCCGATTACAAAGAAATTCTTTGGGATTACTTCAAACTATCGGGGGCTAAAGCGCAAACTCCTCACAGCATTCAGTCGGCGCTGGGCATGCATGCAGAATTGGGCAAAAGCGGCGATATGCGCAATGTAAATTGGTCTGAACATATCAAATAAAAGATAAACTTCTTTTTAACCCAATAAAAAGAACAAAGCCGAACCTCATGACAAACTGAGGTTCGGCTTTTCTTTTGTAATTTAAAACATCGATTGGCACATTACCAATCAGAAAGGTTTACGTTGTTTTTTGTAGCAGCATCAATGTGTGGAAAAAAAGTAAAACCGGTAATAGCTTCAAGTTCTTTCACTGAAAGCGAGTAATCATTGTAGTTTGTACCGCTATATACTCGATTGTAAAAACGATAAGCAATGGTAGTATAACCTTTTCCATTGGACGCTCTACGAGCTAAAGCTTTAAAGTAATATTCAGGGACAGCCATCGTTTTTTCTCGCTCAACGATACCAGTATTGGGAGGCATAGCACCCGTCACTACATAAACTGTATCATTACAACTATTCATCACTGTACGTACGCGAGTTTCAAGCTGTGCCCAAATAGATTGATTCAATCCTTGACCTACCTGGGGAGTCATATTGCTATAATAAAATGTCGTTTTATTAGTTTCCTTATCACAGGTACGATCACCACTGGGAATCTGGTGCCCACGATCTTTATCAGTACCAAACCCACTCGACAGGTTAGCTTGATTACTTTGAGGAATATAAGGATCATAATTCCACGCATCGGTACGCCCGGAGCTACCTATACAAGCAGGAAACATAGGGTAAGCTACCCAATAGGCAAAGCGAAGATCTTTGCTGTAAAGCATGCTGTAGTTACGCATAGTCTTACCCGAAACCGGATCTTTCATGCTGTTCTTCATTTCATGTTTTATATACAGCAAGTCTTCATCATCTAACATTTCTTGCGTTATAAGAGGAGTTTCTTCCCATCTATCATAAACAGCTCCTTCTTGTGGAACAAAGTCACCTTGCAAGTTGAGCAAGAAGCTATATTTCTTTCCTTTCTCTAAAGCACTAAAAAAAATATCATGTGCATAACTCTTATCACCATAACTAATATGGAGTGTAGCAGTAAATGGTATGTCGGTAGGCAAAAGTAGCGCTTGCGAATAGGCTTTATTATTACTGATTTCTGTGTTTAATTCTACCTCACCTAAAGAGTTATTATCAATAATAAAAAAGCCATCAGCAAGTCGAAAATCGGCTTTCAGCACTACGTTAGACAATCGGAGCGTCAATGGTTGCAATATACCATCGGTATCGATAGTCTGAATAGATAAACGAGCTAATTGATGAGTGAATGCAAGATTCAAAGCATTGGGTCTGCTACTTATATTGGTAAGGTTAGCTGCGTAAAGCAGATCGATAGCTGAGAGATTGTTTTGGTTGGTTAAGTCAACTGGATATATATAGGAGTTTTCAAGGTTACGGTAGGGGTAGTAAGCTATAAAATCTACATAGCTATTATCTTCGGGAAAATGTATGGCTTGGGTAGCTGGAGAGAAGTATCCGTTGCCAACAGTGGTGATATAAGATACATTTATCGCCTCATCGACTATAAATGTATCCGAAAGCTCTTCTCCGGCAAACTTCATATAAACTCCGATAGAGTCGTTAATTTCCCAACTATTATCGTAGGCACGAGTAGGGGTATTATTCTGTTTATAAGAGGTAAATGTAATGGGAGTCGATATTACATTATCTACAAGAATATTCTCTTGATTAGTACAAGCGCAAATCAACAAGAGAGAAAAAAGACAAAAATAAGATAAAGACTT
>DKPL01000087.1:7650-8247 GCA_002471185.1 Bacteroides sp. UBA7335 | reverse complement strand
AGACAAAAATAAGATAAAGACTTCATGTGAATATCAGTGGAATAAAGATGAAAGAAGTGAATTTGATATAAATAGAATAACCGGATATCGCATAAGTTAACGATATCCAGTTGATTATAATTGACTACTGACCAGATTTATTCTGCATTAACACCGAAAATAACTGCACGTTTTTTATTTTCAACTGTCGAAAAGGTAATTGTTGTTTCATCGTTAGATACTTCACTCAATTCTAATTCATATTTTACCAAAGGTGAATTAGTATCAATTGTATAAGGAGAGTTGGAAGTAACACCACTATTAGCCTCAAAATCAAAAGTTTTATCCATTCCATCAGAAGAAGATACCTTTAGTTGATTACCAGTTGTTCCATTCCAACCCAAAGCATAAAAAACAATTTTTGTTTTACCCAAACCAATAGCAGAAGTTGTGTAGGTTCCACCAGCTGAACTTGTTCCTAACTTCAAGCAATCATATTCTATTCCTGAAATAGAAACTTTATGTGCATATGATTTATTGGTCGAGTTATCGGTTGTAGGCAACTCAACACTGCTTGTATAAATTGGATCTATATTGTCTCCGTCACCATCTCCATCA
>DKPL01000087.1:6510-7436 GCA_002471185.1 Bacteroides sp. UBA7335 | reverse complement strand
TGTCTCCGTCACCATCTCCATCAGTTTCTCCGCCGTTTCCACCATCTGTTTCATCTTTATCAATATCAATAGATCCACCCTCTACTGTTGTCCAATCTGTAATACTTGCAGTACCTACCACTTGCACACTACCGGCATTCAACTTTAAGGTATAGTTATATTTCTTTCCAGCCTCAATGTTGATACCCGAAAGATCCCAAGTGTAAGTTTCTTCAGCTACTGTAAAGGTAGCTTTACCAGCCATAGCAGGTAACACCAAACATTCAGTAGAGTTTCCACTGAAAGATAAAGCAATAGCTGCAACACTATTAGTGTCTAAAGTTAGTAAACCATTTTTCAAATCGAAACTAGCACAAACAGGACGTTCAATAAAACCAGTAGCACCGTTTAATACCTGTCCTTGTCCATCTGTCAAAGCAATAGTAAGTTTAGCCAATTGATGAGTAAACACTAAATTTACCGCTTCAGTCTGTGTATTGTTGTAAGTGTTATCGCCTGTAGAAGCATACATCAAGTCATGTTCTTCTACTTGACTATCACTCAAATCGACTGAATAAAGATGATCGGCAGAGATTGTAGTGTGTGGATGATAGGCAACAAACTTTACACTAGCACCATCTGCAGGATATGTCAATGGTAAATTATTGTGAGGATTAATATTACCATTAGTTTCAACAAGGTATTTTTTATTTGTCGCTTCTTCATCCATTGGAGTAAAATCGGAAGAATTTGCAATCATATAAATACCTAAAGCTTCAGAACCTGTCCAAGCGCTCCCTATTCGACTATTTGTACTACTGATTACTGCATTCAATTTTACAACTCCATTTTGAGAAACACTGGTTTCTTCAATATTCTGACAAGAAGAAAAACCGACTAGGGCACAAAGGGTCCCTATAAAAAAGTAATTTAGTTTCATTCTAATA
>DKPL01000087.1:0-6317 GCA_002471185.1 Bacteroides sp. UBA7335 | reverse complement strand
TACTTAATTTAAATTAATTGTCTCTAGTTTTTAAATTCAACGTTGCAAAGTTGCCTAAGTAAGATTACAAGCATATTGCATCACATTAAAAAATAAGAAATAGAGAAAGATTTCATACGGCTGTAACTAGAATGAAGACAGTTGTTACACCGGTTTTAAAATAATATTAAACCGAAAACAAGAATGCCAATCAAATAGGAGTAGGAAATAATATCCCACCATCCACATCAACCCAATCGTTGACCGAAACATTACCCGATCCGGGAATAAGCTCAAGGGTATATTCAAAATCTTCACCCAAGGTTATATGAACATCGACCATATTCCAAATATAGCACTTTTGAGGTGTTTTAATTATCATTCTTCCACCTTTATAAGGCAATACAAACCCTTTCACTCTACCTTCTACTAGCGGATAAGACAATAGCTGCAGAGTACTTTCATCAACGTTCATAACCCCATCCAGTAAGTTAAATAGGGCTTTTACTGGGCGTTCGATGCTTATCTCCGCATTATTTAAAAAGGCTCCAGTAGCATCTTTTATTGCAATGTTTATCGTAGACAACTGCCGATGATGAATCAGGTTGATGGTTGAAGAAGATGAAGTAGCGAGAGCAGTGGCATAAATAAAATCGTGTGTTACTACATCTTTGTTGGTTAAATCGATGGGATAATGATGGTTAATCAATCTGGTTGTATATGGAGAGTAAGAAATGAATTGAGCATTTTCGTTAACCAAAGGTTGGGTAGTGATTTTATTGGCAAAGGTTATTAGTAATCCATCATTACCTACCACACACCTCTTATTTTGTAGCTCGTGCGACATTGAGTTTTCCCCGTGAGAGTCAATAAGGTAAACACCAAACTCCTCAGTGCCCTCCCAAGCTTGCCAAATGTGATGCTTGGTATCATAACAAAATTGCGCAGAGAGTTGAATATTGGTCGTTGTTGCATCTGTTATCCCATAATTGTTGGTGCAAGAAGATGCTAATAACAAAAGAAGTAGAGAAATAAAACCGAAAAAGAGTTTCATGTAAAATGAGTGTTTTAAGATAAAGATCAATAGTTGCAGATTAGCTCGCATACTTTATCTTGAAAAGATCGAGCCATGCGAGGGGTGAGTATATTCTGATTCATTATCGCAAAAGCAATATCGTGTCCGTTGGCTGCTTTGGCATATCCAGCCAATGCATTGATAGCTGTAAACGATCCTGTTTTGGCATGAACATTGCGGTAAGCACGACCTAACTTCATACGGTGTTTAAGAGTGCCATCGATACCTGCCGTGGGAAGCGCTTTGTAAAGTGGACCAAATAGACGAGTATCACCATAGGCATGCTTTAAGAAATCGACTAAAAGAGCTGGAGATAAGTAGTTATAATTCGACAAACCCGAACCATCAACGACTTTATAATGCTCTGGGTTATGTCCCAACCGTTTGATTAGTCGGTTCACTTCAGTACATCCGTCAGCAGCAGTGACATATTGCTTGCCGCTACTCAATGCCCCGATACGACAAAATAAAGCCTCAGCATTTAGGTTGTCGCTATCTTTGAGCAATTTGTTGATCACTGTTTGAAACGGAGTTTCGTAGGTGGCAACGATACTCGATAAAGAATCTGTAATCAGTGGAGCAAAGTCATAACCTTGAATGCCCTGAATGCCTTGTTGCCCCAATCGTTCAACAAAGGTATGCATAAAGAAGTCTTTTGACGAAAAGAGATTGAGCTCTCGTCCTTGCCGTTGTTCAATGTTGCCTTTCACTACAATTTCATTTTTATTGTTTAGCCAATCGCGATTGATGCTAAATCGCCCTGAAGATGGATGACGAGTTTCGCTCTCGTTACGTAGCGAATAGTAAGAAGAAGCAGGAGTAGCAACGATATATGCCGTATCACCACGTGCAGCACCAGGAGTAGCCGATATTGTAACCGTGCCTTTACTAAACATCAAAGGAGATAGGTAAGGTTGAAAAGATTCGGGGTTATCATCCCATGCCCATCCAGAACCCCAATAAAGAGAGTCTTTAAGAGTAACATCACCATATATCATACCCGTTATTGAAGTAAAAGGAAGGGACTTGACTTGACTAACCAAAGCGTTCATAGCTACATCATCAAATTCGGGATCCATTCCTCCTACAACATATAAATCGCCATGCAGCGTATCGTTCTCGACTACTCCACGACACCATACCTCGGTACGAAAAGGTTGATTGCCTTGAGGCAAGGAAAGAGCGGTAATGGTAGTTAACAACTTCATCGTAGAGGCAGGACGCGAAAGTTTATCCGCACGATAGGTATAAAGCATTTCACGCGTGGTGAGATCGTAAATAGCAATGCCAACTTCCGATTGTTGAGGAAGGGTATTGATCAGTGAATCAATGGAAGAGGCAAGTTGAACTTGCCCCTTTATGAATAGTGATAAGGATATAAATAACGTATAAATAAAAACTCTTTTCATCAATTATATATGGCTTTAGAGTGCCTCTCTAAATATCTCCCCAACGGTGGGATGAGGTATTACTATTTTTTTAAACTCCGCAGCGGTCATCATCATTTCGATGGCAATTCCCGCAAGGGTGATAATCTCTGAAGCCGGATTACCCAGCACATGCGCTCCAATGATACGTTTATCTTCATCAAGCAACAGTTTGCAATACCCGTTTACACCTTCATTTTCGGCAACAAATCTTCCCGAATAGGCCATCGGAATGGTCTCTGCACAATAGGTTATCCCCTTAGCCAATAAAGACTCTTCGGTTTGTCCAACTCCGGCAAACTCCGGGTTAGTGTAAACCACACCGGGAATGGCACGATAACTCATGGTATCAGGTTTTCCCAATAGATGATTGACAGCTACTTCGGCTTCGCGAACAGCCGTATGTGCCAACAATGAGAAACCAGTAATGTCTCCACAAGCATATACCCCCGAAAGTGATGTCTCCATGTGCTCATTGACCACAACATTGCCACGTTGAGTTAGCTGCAAACCTAAGTTTTCAAGTCCAAACCCATGCATCACAGCTTTACGCCCCACACTCAACAACAGCTTTTCTGAAACAATTGTTGCTTTCTCTTCGTCCTGTTCATAAGTGACACAAATACCATCGCTATCTTGCGATAGAGCGACCACACGTGTTTGAAGCAAAAACTGAATACCTCGCTTTGCATATTCATGACGAAGGTGTCCGGAAAGTTCTTTATCCATACCACTTAGAACCTCATCCATCATCTCTATTACAGTAACTTTTACTCCTAAACTGTTGAAGAATGAAGCAAACTCCATGCCAATGACTCCCCCGCCGACAATGGTTAAAGAGGCAGGTAGCTCTTTGGCATCAAGCGCATTGCGATGAGTCCAATAATCAACCTGATCTAACCCGGTAATGGTGGGAACAAAAGTTTCTGAACCGGTACAAATAATCAGCTTTTCACCTTCGTATATATCTTCGCCCACTTGAACATGATTTTTATCGACAATCGTTGCAGTGCCATCGACCATCGAAACTTGAGAAGCAGACAACTTAGCTTTGATGCCTAACACTAATTTGCGAACAACTTTATTCTTTCGAGCAATAATCTTGGGCAAGTCAAACGAAACATCACCGGCAGTTATAGCATACTTCGAAGCTCCCTTAGCGTTGTCGAGAAGCTTTGCAGAGTAAAGCAAGGTTTTAGTAGGAATGCAGCCTTCGTTTAAACAAACCCCGCCCACACTTCTTTTTTCAATCAGCAATACACTCATTCCAGCCTTTCCGGCTGCTTCGGCTGCGGTATATCCGGCAGGACCACCTCCGATAATAATTACTTGATATTTCATATTCAATTGGTATTTATGATAAGGTTATAATCTGATATTGTTAACTTATGAACTCTTGTGCATTCGGTTTTGAATAACTTCGACAAACTCTTGCTGTTTGATTGGAGTAACCGATACAAATTTATTAATATTGTATTCTATCAACAGATAATTAGTAACCGAAAATGAGCCAAATTTCATTGAATTACAACGTCTTATTGCGTTAATTTGCGCAAGAGCTATTGTCTTTTTTCGAGTAAATCTTCCTCTCGAAATAATCAACAAATTATCGGCAGTAACCGTATAGGTTGTGTGGATGATACGCTCAATTAAAACCAGTAGTAACATGGCTATTACCGCAGCAGGAACAATGTGTTTATACCATAAAAGTCCCATTAAATTAATAGCCAACACAAGCAACAATAAATATTGATACCAAGCAATGCGAGCGTGAAAGATACGATTCATTTAGTCTTATTTTTGTTGCCAAGTTAGCAATTCTATGAAATATTGGCAACAAAACGTACAATGAAATGAGTTATTTTGTAGTTTTGCGAAGAGAAATAATTAATTGTATGATAAAGAAATTTGATTTTCTCGTTATCGGTTCGGGTATAGCGGGCATGAGCTATGCTTTGAAAGTAGCGCATAAAGGAAGCGTTGCATTAGTCTGCAAAAGCTCTTTGGAAGAGGCCAATACCTATTTTGCTCAAGGGGGCGTGGCATCGGTCACCAATCTGTTGGTAGACAATTTCGAGAAACACATAGAAGACACAATGATAGCCGGAGACTGGATTAGCAGTCGAGAGGCTGTAGAAAAGGTAGTTCGCGAGGCTCCTGCACAAATCCAAGAGTTAATCAACTGGGGAGTAGATTTCGACAAAAACGAAGAAGGTGAATTCGATTTACACCGCGAAGGAGGACACTCTGAGTTTAGAATCCTTCATCACAAAGACAATACAGGGGCAGAAATTCAAGATAGCTTAATCAAAGCTGTGAAGAAACATCCCAACATCACTGTTATTGAAAACCACTTTGCAGTAGAAATACTGACTCAACACCACCTAGGAGTTACTGTCACTCGTCAAACTCCAGATATTCAATGTTATGGCGCCTATATTCTTAACCCCGAGACTGGAGTGGTAGATACTTATCTTGCTAAAGTTACCCTAATGGCTACAGGAGGAGTAGGAGCTGTTTATCAAACCACAACCAACCCACTGGTAGCTACCGGAGATGGTATTGCAATGGTTTACCGTGCTAAGGGAACCGTAAAAGATATGGAGTTTGTGCAGTTTCATCCTACTGCACTTTATCATCCGGGAGATCGTCCATCATTCTTAATCACCGAAGCAATGCGTGGTTATGGCGGTGTGTTGCGCACAATGGATGGAAAAGAGTTCATGCAAAAGTATGATTCGCGATTGTCATTGGCGCCACGTGATATTGTGGCACGTGCTATCGACAACGAAATGAAAAATAGAGGAGATGATCATGTATATCTTGATGTAACACACAAAGATCCTGAAGAAACTAAAAAGCACTTCCCTAACATCTATGAGAAATGCTTAAGTCTGGGTATCGACATTACAAAAGAGTATATACCTGTTGCTCCGGCTGCTCACTATTTGTGTGGTGGCATATTGGTAGACTTAAACGGACAATCATCAATAGAGCGACTTTATGCAGTGGGCGAATGTTCATGCACAGGGTTGCACGGTGGTAACCGGTTGGCTTCGAACTCACTGATTGAGGCGGTTGTATATGCCGATGCAGCAGCTACACACTCACTCAACGAGATAGAAAAGTATAGCTATAACGACCAAATACCTGAATGGAATGCGGAAGGTACACACTCGAATGAGGAAATGATACTTATTACTCAAAGCATGAAAGAGGTAAACCAGATAATGAGCTCATATGTAGGTATTGTACGAAGCGACTTACGCCTGAAACGGGCTTGGGTAAGGCTCGACATCTTATACGAAGAGCACGAAGATTTGTTTAAACGAAGTGTAGCATCAAAAGATATTTGTGAGTTGAGAAACATGATCAATGTAGGATATCTAATTATGCGACAGGCTATGGAAAGAAAAGAAAGTAGGGGACTTCATTATACAATAGATTACCCTCACTCCAAACAATAAGCAAACTAAGCGTAGTTTATCATTATTATCAACTGATAAACTACGCTTTTTTATATACCTTAGATACCCTAATACATATTAAAGATGACATTATTGAAAAAATTGATAGCCATCGTTCTACTCTTTTGTTTTGTAGGTTTTACGAAAGCTCAAGAGCATTATATGTTTAAACGCCTTGAAACAAAAAATGGATTATCGCATAGTCAAATTAATTGCATCTATAAAGATAGCAATGGATTTATGTGGTTTGGTACAGCAGGTGGTGGATTGAACCGATATGATGGTTATAACTACAAGGTCTTTCGAAAGGTTGAACAAGACTCGCTTTCGCTACTCGATAATTACATCAATAATGTCATCTTTAATATG
>DKPL01000060.1:505-4801 GCA_002471185.1 Bacteroides sp. UBA7335 | reverse complement strand
CGCGTATCAAATATGTTTTATATATTTGCCCAATCAACCTATAAAACAAGTCAGTTATGTTACTCCGAGTTACAATAAAAAACTTTCTTTCATTCTATAATGAAGCCGTTTTTGATATGTTTCCCAATACTAAGAGAGAGCGATTCTTAAACCATATTTATAATGACAAAAAGATTCCTCTTTTAAAGCAAGCAGCTATCTATGGTGCCAATGGGTCAGGTAAATCAAACTTCATAAAAGCAATTTGGTTTATACATTCCTTTGTTACAAATCGCAATTTTATCAAGAGTATCAATTTAGAAGAGTATCGTTTTCAATTAGCCGATAATAATAGCGAGCCTATCTTTCTTGAAATAGAGTTTGAATGTGATGAGCAATATTTTATTTATCAAATTCATTTAGGAAGCACAATTATAGAGCGTCTTTATTATTCAGGTCTTGGAGAAAAAGAAGATGAAATTATTTTTGAAAGAAATGGTTCAAAGATAACTTCTAACAAAGCACTACAAAATGAACCTTCTGCAATTGAATTAATTAACTTAAATCAGTTTTCTTCAATCTTAGCATTAGATAAAGAGTTTCCAGTCTTATCTAATAGCATAGTATCCACAGTAACAAATTGGTTCAATAATAATATAGATATTGTTACCATTGATGCTACAATTCCAATGCTGATAGATGTTATGTCAAAGAGTGAATTTCTATTAAATTTCACAAATACTATTTTTGAAAGTATCGGAATAGGAATAAAATCGATTAACATAAGTGATATCCCTTTTGAAGAATGGGCAGTGGATGAGAAAAATGCAGAATTAGTAAAACAGATTATCAATCGTGATATATCAGAGTCTTCGGGAGTCTCACAATTTAAGAATAGAAGAAATGTTCTTTCTATTTCGATGAAGAATGGCAAAAAGGTAGTACAAGAGTTTGTTTTCAATCAATTGGGGCAAGGAGGTTGTGAAAAGCAGATGAAAATCTCAGCTCAATCAGATGGTACTGTACGATTGCTGACCCTTATTCCAGCAATATATGTTGCAATGAAACAAGGAAAGGTTGTACTTATTGATGAAATAGACAACAGTATTCACCCGAACCTTGTATTTGCACTTCTAAAATTCTTTGCAGAGAGTAATACCAATGGTCAACTTATATTTACGACTCACACTCCAAGGCTTCTAAACCAACAAGAATTAATGCGCCTTGATGAAATTTGGATTACTGATAAAAAAGAGGGAAGTACTCAAATGCGCTCTCTTAATGACTTTAAAATTCATAACACTATAAATATCGAAAATGGATATTTGGATGGTCGTTATGGAGGTGTGCCAACCCTACTTGATATAGAAGAAAATGGCTGATAAAAAGCGGACATATAGCAAGGCTAATCTTCAAATACCAGTTGAAGAATTGTCTAAAAGTTTGCAGATTGATACTACTGAAACTAAAGTTGTTTTGGCTAATGCACCAGTGGGTTATAAAAAAGAAGAACCTACGGAAGAACCGAGATACTTTATTGTAATCATATCAGGTGGAGAAGTTCGCGAGAAAAATTACTTCAAGATTATTTCTGACGCAAATAGGTTTACAGCTATAAGAGTAGAGTTCAACGCAGATCCAAACAGATTAGATCCTGAGCGTATGTTAGAGTTCTCCAAGTACCTCCAAGAACGCTATCAATCCTCTGAATCTGAAAATCCAGATGACTATTTTTTAGTTTCAGATGTGGATCATTTTATGGATGAGCTAATCAAAATAAAACCTCAATGCGACAAGTTAGGCTTACATTTGGTGGTTAGTAATCCTTGCTTTGAAGTGTGGTTGTATTATTCGAAAAGAACAGACAAGTTGGTTAATTATCCTATTCCAGATCAAGTTGAGAAAATAAGTAAGAAACTAAAAACTTGGATTGATGCAAGTAGTGGAATTAGAGGAGGCATTGACCCAATCAAAGCTATATATGACATTGAACAAAACATTGTAAATGCAAAGGCAAATTATACAGTAGATGCCAATAATCGTCCTGATCTATTTTCTACAAGTATGTTTCTTTTAGCACAAAAGATACTACCATTCATAAGTGAAGATTTAGCTAAATTGCAAAAGGAGAATGAGCAAAGATCACAGCAGTACAGACAAAAAAAAAGACTCCGCTAACAACCGAATAGGTAAATAGGTATTCGTCAATCTCTCACTTAGTTCACCTAAACATAGCTACAAGGGTGTAATAAACAGCTATTGTAAGATATCTGATTATGAACAAAGATCTAAGCTTTGTTTTTACGTGCCTTTTATTTTAATGATAAATAATAAAGAGGTGTAACTGTTTAAATTACACCTCTTTGTTTATTGTTTGATTGTCGTTTGACTATCGATTATTATTTATTTCACCTCTTCAAAGTCAGCATCTTGGATATGATCATCTTGACCACCACCATTGTTTGCTTGACCACCACCCATATCAGGACCAGCTTGAGCACCACCTTGTGCACCTGCATTTTGATACATTTCGGCACTTGCTGTTTGGAATGCAGTATTCAATTCAGCCATGGCAGTATCGATTGCTGCAAGATCTTGTGCTTTGTGAGCATCTTTCAATTTTTGCAAAGCTGCCTCGATAGCTGGTTTCTTATCAGCAGGAAGTTTATCGCCAAGTTCAGCCAATTGTTTTTCAGTACTGAAAATCATACTATCAGCTTGATTCAACTTGTCAATCTTTTCGCGTTCTTTCTTATCTGATTCAGCATTTGCTTCAGCTTCAGCTTTCATACGATCGATTTCATCTTTGCTCAATCCTGTTGAAGCTTCAATACGAATAGCTTGTTCTTTACCTGTAGCTTTATCTTTTGCAGAAACTTTCAAGATACCATTTGCGTCGATATCAAAAGTTACTTCTACTTGAGGTACACCACGTGGAGCAGGAGCAATACCAGTAAGGTTGAACTGACCAATTGATTTATTTTGAGAAGCCATCGGACGTTCGCCTTGCAATACGTGGATAGTTACTTCTGTTTGGTTATCAGCGGCAGTAGAGAATGTTTCGCTCTTACGTACTGGAATAGTGGTATTAGCATCAATCAACTTAGTCATTACACCACCCATAGTTTCAATACCCATTGAAAGTGGAGTTACATCTAACAATACTACACCTTTAATTTCGTCAGTCAAAACGGCTCCTTGAACAGCAGCACCGATAGCAACTACTTCGTCTGGATTAACACCTTTAGAAGGAGCTTTACCAAAGAAGTCTTCAACTAGTTTTTGAACAGCTGGAATACGTGATGAACCACCAACAAGAATTACTTCGTCGATATCTGCATTATTCAAACCAGCATCGTTCATTGCTTTTTTACAAGGTTCAAGACAAGCTTGAATTAGTTCGTGAGCCAATGATTCGAATTTAGCACGAGTTAAAGTTTTTACTAAGTGCTTAGGCACACCATCAACTGGCATAATGTATGGCAAGTTGATTTCGGTAGAAGCAGAAGAAGATAATTCAATCTTAGCTTTTTCAGCAGCTTCTTTTAGACGTTGCAATGCCATTGGGTCTTTGCTCAAATCAGCACCTTCGTCGTTTTTGAATTCTTGAACTAACCAGTTGATGATTACTTGGTCGAAATCGTCACCACCAAGATGAGTATCACCATTAGTAGAAAGTACTTCGAACACACCACCACCAAATTCAAGAATAGAAATATCGAATGTACCACCACCAAGGTCGAATACAGCAATCTTCATATCTTTGTGAGCTTTATCAAGACCGTAAGCCAAAGCTGCAGCAGTTGGTTCGTTTACAATACGCTTAACTTCCAAACCTGCAATTTGTCCAGCTTCTTTAGTTGCTTGACGTTGTGAATCTGAGAAGTATGCAGGAACAGTAATAACTGCTTCAGTTACTTCTTGACCTAAATAATCTTCAGCAGTTTTCTTCATTTTTTGAAGAATCATTGCAGAGATTTCTTGTGGAGTATAAAGACGACCGTCAATATCAACACAAGGAGTATCGTTTTTACCTTTTACTACTTTATAAGGTACGCGTGCAACTTCTTTTTGTACTTGTTCCCAAGTTTCACCCATGAAGCGTTTGATTGAGAAGATAGTACGTGTAGGATTTGTAATAGCTTGACGTTTAGCTGGATCACCAACTTTACGTTCACCACCATCTACAAATGCCACTACTGAAGGAGTAGTACGTTTACCTTCACTATTTGCAATAACTACTGGTTCGTTACCTTCGTAAACGGCAACGCAAGAGTTTGTAGTTCCTAAGTCAATACCAATAATTTTTCCCATGAT
>DKPL01000060.1:0-337 GCA_002471185.1 Bacteroides sp. UBA7335 | reverse complement strand
ATACCAATAATTTTTCCCATGATCTTATTTTTTTATATAATATTTAAATTCTAATTTTTCGTTGTCTATATTTATATTTCATCTTTTTATTAAGGAAATACTTCTAAACAGACATTTACTAAAAAAGCAAAACGTATGCCAAAAGGAAACTTCTTAAATAAAATGACATTATGTCAGAAATACGCCAAAGTTGAATCAATTTATTGTCATACATACATGATTATCGTTCTCATCAACCGTATGATTAAACAAATACAAACGACTCTGGTTCAATAGGTGAATAAATTCTTATCTTTGCGACTACTTAATTTAACGTTCGCAACTTATAAATGAAACT
>DKPL01000026.1:3366-3863 GCA_002471185.1 Bacteroides sp. UBA7335 | reverse complement strand
CTAGGAAATTGGTGGCGATTCAGTACGCCTTAAATCTTGGCCTCAAGGGGTTATGGTTAAGCTCTATAAGCATTACTGGCTAGGTGTTTTTCCTTATGTCACAAGTGAATTCAAAGAGTCAACAACAGAGTTAAGCAAAAAACTTGGATGTCATCCCAACCTGCCGGTAAAATCTTGGCAAGATATGTACTATGTTTCATCAAACAAAAATCTAGATAAAGAACGTATGGTTAACTCAGATGGCAACAGTATTTCTTCGGAAGATATCAATGTCGTACTGAACAAATTGAGTGCCCATATCGAAGATATCAACAGCGCACTCCAGTGACCAGCAATGCATTTAAGAGTGATTCACAACGCTTGGCAGTTTCGCTTCGAATAAGTATAGCCCATTCGCCGTAGTAGCCTACTACGGCAATATTACCATTCTCTCATGCGCCGAAAATGTTAATTAAATGCATTTCCTGATAACACTTAGCTAAGGGGCATAGCGTAGC
>DKPL01000026.1:1359-3103 GCA_002471185.1 Bacteroides sp. UBA7335 | reverse complement strand
TTGTTATCACGGAACCCGATGCTCGTACAGCAATGTGTTTTTACGCACCAAAAACATGATCTAACTCTACTTCCGCAGTAAAAATCACCACTCATTACACTACACAACGTTACATATGATGACACTGCTTACATTCGGAGTTACTATATGGAAACTTTCCGCATAATACGCTGTTATAAAAAAGGAGAAATACATGACAAGTTTAATTGGTTTTAATATTACAAAAACTTTTCCAATGACTGTAAGTGGCAATAGTTACACAATCAGGTTTGCAGAGAATGTAGATGATTTTGTGATTTTTGTATCAAATGACAGCAATGGTAAGCAAAACAAATATCACTTTGATAGAGATACGGCTTCAGATTTTAAACATTATCACGAAGAAGATTTGCATGATCAGGTTTTGGAGATTATCAGAAGTGACATACAAAATGGCATTATTTGAAGTTAGGGAGGGGTAACAAACAATTTAAGAGGGATTTCCAACGCTTGGAATTTTTGCTCCACTTCAGTTTTAGTGGTTACGGTACAATGAGTTAGGTTAGGTGGCAGCGTTGCTCACCCTTAATTTGGCGTTAAATGAATAATATTTTCCATTCGCCGTAACACCCTACTACGGCATATTGAAAATCTCTCATTCCCCTCAGAAATTAATTAAATTTCTTTTCTGATAACTTCTTACTAAGTGGCATAACGGAGCATGCTTGCATGCGCAGTGGTTTGAAATGGGCGTAAAATTTGCGCAGCAAATGCCCATTTCAAAATGTCCCAGTTTAGTTTTTTGTTAGCCGGAACCGATGGTGGCAAAAACAAACCTGATCCCGAACCTACTGCACCAACTTAAGACGGCTCCTACTCCTACTCCTACCATCTCAATCATCAGCCAGTGTATACTTAAGTCAGTTTTGCTCAATACAAAGAAGAATGTTATGACTACACCAATAGACACTATGTGGCATATGAAGCCAAATGTTGCCTTGGCCAAGCAGCTTGCCAAACGAGATGTTCCAGCACTGGTTTACAATGCGGTCAACCTTGAAGGTGTAGCCATGACCTTGCCAGAAGTCCAGACCATCTTGGATGGGATCACCGTCGGTGGGCACAAAATTAGTGATCAAAACATGGCCATGAACCAAGCAAAGACATGGGAGTTTATCTTTAACTTGGTTGATGAAGGACGATTCAAATTCACAAAAGAAATAGCGTTACAGATTCATAATATTGCCGGCAAAGAAGAAGCCTTAGAATGGGGTAAATTCCGTTCAGGTTATGTCTCCATCACGGGGTCTGAACATGAGCCACCTGCCCCGATGGAGCTTGACGATAACTGGCTTGCAGTTGAACAAGAAGTTAACCGCTATTCTGATGTGTATGATCAGGCAATTACTGCATTTTTGCAGATGGCTCGTACTCAGTTTTTTTGGGATGTAAATAAGAGAACTGGTCGCTTCATGATGAACGGGATATTACTGTCTAATGGTTATCCGATCATTAATGTTCCCGCTAAACGCCAGCAAGAATTTAACACTCTGATGTTAGATTTCTACTCGTCGAATGATATGCACGCCATGAACGTATTCTTGCGTAGCTGCTTAGATGAAAAAATAATTCGGAATTTTAAGCTTGACCTTAAAATCAGCTAAATTGCATTTCTGATTCAAGCCGTGGTTTCCCACTACGGCTTATTACATTCACCACCAATGCCAATTAATACACATTCCGGCTAACATTTAGCTAAGGGGCA
>DKPL01000026.1:0-1109 GCA_002471185.1 Bacteroides sp. UBA7335 | reverse complement strand
TCAAAATGTCCCTGCTTGAGCTTATTGTTATCACGGAGTTTACCCTCCCCTCAGAACAACAATTTAACTCATTGATATAAATATGTTTTTATCATAGTTAATCATTATTTCAAGCTACTATATTGCCTTTGACTTTTGTGAATATCACTGCTTGACATATCTCAATAGACATGAGACTCTCTTAACAGATTCTCTTAATCAGTCATAAGGTAAAAGGTATGAAGAAAGCTATAACAATACGTTTAGAGGAATATGCTATCCAAAAATTGGAGTTCAGCGCATTAAAAAAAGAGATTACACGGCAAGAGCTAATAGAGAGTATTATTCTAGATGCAGTTAAATCACTAGATTTTCCAGACGAATTACAACTCATACCAGAATCTATCCTAGAAACTATAAAGCAGAAGTTAAAATCTTTAGCGATAGACTCGGAAATCAGCTTCAAGGGGTTATTATCACCATCTGAATGGCAACAACTCTCAGATGTACAAAAAAGAAATTATGGAAAGCAAATTAAAAAGCTTGTTGAAAATGGTGATATACCAGAACTAGAAGTCGGCAGAAAAAAATCCAACAATGAGCAGCAATATAGGGTGATAAAATAATGACAAAACTAACTTGGTCAATTGATGAACTATCTACACTAGGCCGCGTTTACTTACGAAATGTTCTCGGGAAAATGAGAGGATTTGAACATTCACACACTCAATTTGGAAGATTAGGAAAGGGTATAAAACCAAATTATCAAGTCACTTTTCCCAATGGCATTGTTCGATGTTTCCGAGGAATAAACCATGAAGATGCTGGGCGTGAAGGATTCGAAGAACAAAATATTTCTCAGCCATTCTCATTAGCAGACGTTAAAGAGGCATTTGAAAAGGCGGCATGTAAATAGATATTAGCACTCACAGGTTTCGAATCAGCATCAAACATTATTCAAGTGGTGCGAATAGCGAAATTTCATTGCAATATCGCACCCACTTGAATCCTACCACAGCGTTTTAACAAAATTCACATTCGCAGAGAATATAAATTAAATCCTCCTCCTGATAACTTCTAACTAAGGGGCATAACGTAGCATGCTTGCATGCGCAGTGGTTTGAAATGGG
>DKPL01000017.1:4391-50317 GCA_002471185.1 Bacteroides sp. UBA7335 | reverse complement strand
AGAAATCTTTTCATAAGAGTATTATTTGATTATTATTTACCGATAATGAATTTTTGTCCGTCAAGCAAGTAGATTCCTGATGTTAGCGTATTGAATGTGTTGCTTCCCGATTTTAATTGCAGATATTTGTGCATACCATCGATAGTTGTTAATACTGCTAATCTGTCTGTATCCGAAACGATACATACAGTTTTGCCCGTAACTAAAATCTGTAGTGGTTTTATGTTGATTTTTTCAATTCCTGTAGGAACAATAGAAACTTTTGTTGAGGTGTTAGGTGCCTTGTATTCTACTACATCTTTGGTAGAGAAAAAAACATTATTAAGTTCAATGATGTTTTCTTTCTCTTCAATATCCTCTTTAGCTTTTAAAGTTATAGCTAAAATGGCCTCATTTTCGCTCAAATTACTATTGTTTAAAGAATAAGCAACTATACGGTAATTACTATTTTCAACCTGAGCTGATGATACTAAATGACTATCTGCTGAGCTGTTGATTAACTCAATTGAATAAGACTCATTTGTACTGATGATTTCTATCCCTTTAGGTAAAGAAAGGTCGAACTGAAGTGCTGTATAAGGTTGATTGTTTGCTAGTTTGATATCAATAGTCTTTGTTTCCCCCGGTATCATATCGAAATCTGAAAGGTATAATTGGTCGGTAGTTGAAGGTCTTGAGGCCAGTCGTGTATTGACTAATGATGGTTGTGGATTGGTTAAGATGATATTTACCGTCCCGGCTACGTCTGCTACAGTGATTTCAGTGTCTTGATTGATATCTGATAGCTTATGTTGAAAGTTGTCAGTCGGTTCTTCTAATATATAATTTACTAAGTTAGTAACATCCACAATAGATACAATTCCGTCGGCATTGCTGTCTCCCAATGGGTAGTCTTTGATTAATATTGTCGATTCAATAGGAGTTAATGTATAGTCTACAGAGCTTTTATTTGAGATATGGATGTTGTTGATTGTTACATTGTATAAACCACTTTGTTCAATTTCTAGTGGAATAGAAAATAATTCACCTTCATTGCCACTAAATGGTGTATTTGTTATTGAATACACTAAGACTCTTATAACTCCTGTAGATAATACAGAAGTGGCAATGGTGTGATTGCTGCTTCTTTGAGATAGTATAATATTTTTGTTTTCGTAGTTTTGTTGTATTTTAATTCCTTGAGGTATATTGATGTCACATTGAAATGCTACAATTTCTTCGGAGTTATTCATTGAAACTGGTAGATTTAATATGGTTTTGCCCTCTAAATTTGCAAATATTTCGCTATTGATTGTTGCAAAATTATTATTGCTATTGCTTGTCTGTATAGTATTATTATATACTATATTTTCGTTTGTAGAGGTTTTGCTACTTATTATGTTAGCTACTGAAAAGAAAATAAATGATGCTAAAAATAGTCTTTTTTTCATAAGTTGTGTACTTTGATGTAAGTTTTTAAATTAGTATTATATTTGTATAATGTTACTTTTTTGTTGTTTATTGTGTTGGTAATTAGTGGTTTGTTTGCTATATTGTGTGCTTGTTTGCTTAATTACCTTTCTGCTATTAAAAAATCTATTTTTAATTTTTGCTATTTTTATATTTTGTTTATTTTTAAATTTGTTTGTAAAAGTATAAATAATATTTATTTATTAATGTAGATTATGTGGTAAATTTTGTGTTGGTTTATGTTTTTCTTTATTTGGCTTGTGTGTATTGAAATTTTCTTCTGCCTTAAATTGAAATGTTATATTGGCGTAATTCTGCTAGAGTAGGTATGTAGAAGTAAAATGATTTACGGTAAAAAAAGTGAGTGGTTGTTTGTGAGAAATTTATTTTATTGCTATCGGGTAAAAGTTTTTTAAGGCTGGCTGCAGGCTTTTTTGGAGGGGTAACTCTTGCTTTCTTTTGCGTTGTCTGTTTTAGAGTTGGCTATGTGTTCTTAAAAAAGGAAACTTAAGAATCTTTGAAGTTAAAAGTGAAGGTGTTAAGGACTTTGCTTGAGTTTTGTTATTTTAAACCTTAATCAATAGTAATCATTTTATATATTCATAATTTTGATAGATTATGAATATATAAAATAAATAGATAAAAGACAGGATTAATTGGTTTAAGACGTTTCTTATTCCTCCTTTTCCAGGTTAGGTGTACCCAAGTTTTCAATCATAGACTCCTCATCTTCGGCTGTTAATATTCCGGTGGAAGCCATTTGTTTAATGATAAGACGCTCTTGACAAAGCAACATGCGTTTTGCTTTGCGATTGACTGCCATTTTGAAGGCGATAGGGAAGTTCTCTTCTATAATTAAGAATTGCTTGTTTGCAGCATCAATGTTGCTATTTATCTCTTCGCATATGCTATCTATGCTTTTCTTTTCGTCATCCGATAGTTGAGGCGACTCTTTTAGGTTGGCAGCTGTTTTTAGCGAATCGCGCTGTACTAAGATAAAGCCTCGTAGAAAACCATAATAATTCACGATTTTACCTCTGAAATAGTTGATAAAAAAGGTATTGAATTTCATTAATCTTATTTGTTTTTGAGTCTTTATTCCGAACTTGCTAAAGTATATTTGCATATCGGTAAAAGGAGCATTTCCATCGTTGTCATCTTCCTCTTCAATCATTTCGGAGATTTCGTTGCGTGCATACGATGAGATTGTACCTTCTTGAAAGAGTTTGGAGCAGTACGATAATTGTTGCTGCATCAACCTGCGGCGTATGGTAGCAACCACAGTTGACAAAGCTACTTCTTCGCTTTTCACCGGGCTCTCTATTGGTTTAGGTAGATAGTTTTTTAGTTTTTCCCAATCTACATTATCCATAAAGTCTTTCTTTTTGAGCTGCTCAAAAGCCTCTTCTGTCTTTTGTTGATATATCATTTTTACGTTGTAATCGAGCAGCTCTTTTGAGGTAGAGCGCGACATCATTTTCATTTTTTTGAGCAACCACCCCATTGTTGTTGCGTTGACAAGTAGTGTTAGGGTTACGATGCCTCCGGTTAGAAATAATATTTGATGGCGAATACCTTCGGGGATGGCTGGCGTATAAAATGCTACCAATGCTAATGTTAATCCTACCGCTCCACGTAGTCCACTCCAGCTGAGCACTACTGCTTCGCGAACTTTTAAACCATAATTTATTTTTCGCATGATGGGGAGGAAGAAAAATACCATGATAAAGCGAATGACGTTTACTCCAACATATACGAGAATTAGAATGCCAAGATCTTTCCAATATAAATCGCACTTAGTTGCTATGAGCAATCCTACAACGATAAATATCAAAGTATTGGCTATATAGCCCATTAACTCCCAAAAGTTACGGATGAACGAGTTTACCTTTGGACGCAATCTCGTTGTTCCCATATAGGCTATGTATAGACCAAAAGTTACCAATGCAATAACTCCTGATACTTGTAATACACTATTGGCTACATAAAATAGAATGTATGCTGCAATGATCATCACTGTGCTTTGCAATACAGCATCGGGTTTGGTGCGTTGTGCAAGCCAAATACTTAATGCTCCTGTGATAGCTCCAGCCGCTACTGCTCCAAATATGATAATCAAGAAATTGACAAATGGACTAAATGGTAAGCCTCCTTTGGAGAAGTGACCGAAGAAAAGCATAAAGAATAATATACCTGTGCCGTCGTTAAGCATCGACTCTGAATCTACTAAGGTAGAGAAGCGTCTGCTTGTCTTTAGCTCTTGCAGTAGTGCTACAACTGCTACAGGGTCGGTGGCCGATATTAATGCACCAAACATCAATGCAGTGGCCCATGTCCAAGAAGTGTAGCTGGGATACATCGTACTGATAAGCATAACCAAAGCGGCAGTTAGCAATAAAGCAATGACCAATCCTGGTATAGCCAGAATATTAGCATTGATGAATGTTTTTCTAAAGGTGTGTATGTTGATGTTTAAAGCGGCCTCGAAAATTAAAATAGGAAGAAAGAAATATAATATAATCTCTGGGTCCATATTGCTGACTGAGACCAAAGCTTCTCCCATATATTTTGGCATATGGATAATATTAAATCGAGTTAGCCCTCCAACTAGAATGCCTAGAATAAATAATCCTACGGTGTAGGGGATAAAGGTACGTTTGAGTATTAATTTGAGTATTACTCCGGCTAATAGACTGAGGATGATAAATACCATCAATGAAATGACACTGCTATCCATATTGAATAATTATGAGATTATGTTGTTGTATAGTGGTTCGGACGATGAAGCACTTAGTAAAAACACTTCAGTTTGTTGTTTGGTTTAGAACAAAGGTAAATTGACCCGAAGGGAACTATAAGTAAAAAACCCGTCCAGATAATCTGAACGGGCTTTTATTGCTAAATCTGTGCGGCTGAAGGGACTCGAACCCCCACGTCGCGAGACACCAGATCCTAAGTCTGGCGCGGCTACCAATTACGCCACAGCCGCAATCACTATTGCTTTTCTTTTGTTTAGCGGTGCAAAGATATGGATATATTTTTAACCTACAAACAAATTCTCGGTTTTTTTTGCTTTTCGATGATTTTTTATTCTCCTCTTAAATATTCGCGTGCCGTTTCTATCATCGTATCAATGCCTTCATACATGTCTTCTTTGGTCATATCTACTTTAATATCAGGCTCTATGCCAAACTCAGTGTGCTGCATGTCTTTGTCGAAATGAGGACTGGCAGAAAAACGAATGCTCCAACCGTTTGGAAGCTCTGATGTGAAGGGCATTCCTGAACCTCCCCCGGTTTTATCTCCCATAATGGTAACATTGGGCAAATTTCTCATTTGGCAGACAAAGTCGTTGGTTGCACTATATGAGTGACGGTTGGTAAGCACCACTGTCGATTTTTGCCAACGAATACTGGTTGATGGTTCTAAGTGGATGGGATAGGGTGCCGAAAAGTCATTATGTCCGGGTCCGTTTTTATGGCAGATATAACCGGTGAGCACCTTTTCGTTGGTAAAACGAGCGGCAAACTTATCGGCATAGGTAAGATTTCCTCCTCCGTTTTGTCTAACATCGATAATAATGCCCTTGCAAACCGCCAGATAAGAGAGCACATTGTCTAAGTTTCCATCGCCAATGGGATATGAAAAGCTTCCGTAGTAGATATATCCGATATTATCGTCTAAAATTTTATATTTAAGGCCGGCAGCTTTGCGATAATCATTGCCTAAATAGCGATCGCTTTCGAGTATTGACTCTACAAAGTTACGTGGACTGTCAGACCAGAAGTCATAGCGAGTTTGGTTGAATGAAGCGGATAGATTGACATGACCATCTTTGAGCTGATATAGCATGCTATCCATCACATTGAATAGATTGTCGTTGCTCATACCCTCTACCACGTGCTTACGGTATTTTGCACCTACAGCATCCCAGTCGATATCTTTATAATCTAAATAACAATATCGCTCATCGATAATTGACCATAGCTGATCGAAGTTACCATACGGATCATTTGCATAAGATTCCTCGCGAATGCACGAAGTGGTGCTCGATAAGAGAAACACAACTAATAAAAGAGTATAGATTGATTTAAACTTCATATGGCTTTAGGTTGTGGTTTAATAGGCACTAATGGCTGGTGGGAGCATTGTGCCATTTTTGCTGCGAATCTGATAGAGCTCTTTAACAAACCCTATCATAAATAGATGCGAATATACGTGTGTGCGCAAGCCGTTGACTTTAGATTGTTGCAAGTCGGCTACATATGCTACACGCATTTTAGCGTATCGTATAGGAAAATCTACTGATATAAATTGGCGTAGTGTAGGCTGATTGTGCAGTGAGGTGAATTTAACGACTCCACTCGAATTGCCTAACGTAAATATTTCGTAATAAGACTGTCCGTAGTGTGGCGAAAATAGAACTCCCATAAAAGGTAAGTTTACCTGATAGCGAAGTGTTAAGGGGTAGTTCTTGATGCGGGTGTGCCAGATGGCCATAGCCGATGCATCAAGATTGATAAATGCCCGTGCTGATGCCGGATTGTTGGTGTTGCGCAAATTGTATATGAAACCTAGATTGGCATCGAGTAGTGCTCCTGCCAATAGTTTAAACCCGGGCGTGATGCGAAACTGATAATGCAAACCATAAGTCCAGTTAACCAGTCCGGCGAAGGTATTGTTGTTTTGAGCCCGATTATGACTATAGCTCAAGTTGGCTTGCAGCATGTTTTGAACCGAGATGTTTCCATCCCACAGCTTAGTCATGCGCATGGTTTCGCGCAAGATACGAAACTCACCTCCTTTATACTCTTGTGGAGAAAGATAAGTGTCGTACACATTGGTAAACCCGGCACCATAAAGTGTTGCTTTGGTTATATAGCGATTGGCATTCAGCGAATCAGTCTGTCCATACCCGTTGAGGCTAGCTAAACTGCATCCGATGAATGCCAATAGGATATAATTCTTTATTCTTATCATTATTCTACGTCCAAGCCTAGTTTCATTTGTCCGGTCAGTTCATCAATAATGTCGCTATCGCTTTTCCCTTGATCCGGGTCCATGTTCTCCACTATTTCTATAGTCTCTTCCTCTTCTACTGCCGGTTGCTGATACAACTTGACAGGCTCTAGCTCATTGATCGTTTCGATAGTAAAGGTACAGATACGTTTTCCTTTCGCCTTAAATCCTTTTACAGCTATAAACTCATCAGCATCAATAACCATTGGGTCGCGGAAACTATCGTGTCCTCCGAATATAACTTCAAGGCGCGGATAGTATTCGTCAGTCAACAAAATCAGTTGGCTGTTCTTGTTCTCTCCCATATAGTTTTGCTTTTTAGCTGTATTCTCAAAGCAAAAACGTTTCAGGTATGGGTAGTTTTGCTGGTCGGCATCAAATAAGGCAGCTGTCCAAATCTTATTCGAATCAAACTTCTCAATGATGTTAATGTTGTTCTCGTAGTGGTTGCTGATGTCGAAGTTCGTAGTATAGAACTCACCATTGTTGAGCACCACCAAGATTGTGTCGTCACTTTGGAACTCCCCTAAGAACTCGCCACGCCCATCATAGTTCAGTCTCAACACATCACGGTCAAACCACACCTTTCTTCCTCCTAAAGTTGATCCACCACGCTGTTTCAACGAAATCTTATGAACTGGTAGGCGCGTTAGTATCACTCCTTGCGCTTGGCGCCCCTTGATGCTAATTTCGCTAAAGTCGCGTTCAAAAGTGATACGGCGAACTCTTGGATTAGGTTTTAGGGTAACCTTTATCACTTCAGCCTCGCCGTTAGGGTTGGCCGAGAAATAGGTGATACGCGAATCGGGTGCCCCTTGAGTCACATCGTACTCCCGATCGCGCACAATTGATGTTACGGCAAAGCGTTTAATATAAGTGGTACCCTCTTTGCCATCGCGATAGGTTACATTATATATCGTGCGTTTATCGTTTTTCTTAAATACATTAATATATAGAATGTTTTTGCCTACAAACTTCTTGTCCGCCACCGGAGTAATCAAGAATTTACCATCGCGGAAGAAGATGATTACATCATCCAAATCGGAGCAGTTTGCCACAAACTCATCTTTCTTTAACGAGGTTCCAATAAATCCTTCTTCGCGATTGATGTACAACTTCTCATTAGCCTCTACTACTTTGGTAGCCTCGATGGTATCGAAATTGCGTAACTCTGTGCGACGTGGGAAATTCTTTCCATATTTATCTTTCAACATCTTAAACCAGTTGATAGTGTAGGTTACAATGTGGTTTAAGTGATGATTTATTTCGTCAATTTCGCCTTTGGTTTTCGCTATAAGCTCTTCAGCTTTATCGGCATTGAACTTTAAGATACGCCCCATCTTAATTTCCATTAGGCGCAAAATATCTTCTTTGGTAACTTCGCGGATAAACTGTGGATAGTAGGGAGTTAACCTAGCATCAATGTGTGCACAAGCCGCATCCATATCTTTTGATTGCTCAAACTCTTTATCCTTATAGATACGTTCGGCAATAAATATCTTTTCGAGCGAAGCAAAGTGAAGTGCTTCGAGTAGTTCATTCTTATGAATTTCAAGTTCCAATCGAAGCAGGGCTAATGTACTATCAACCGACCTCTTAAGAACATGAGTTACATTTAAGAAATGTGGCTTGTTGTCGTCGATGACACAACAATTTGGCGAGATGCTTACCTCGCAATCTGTAAAAGCATAAAGTGCATCAATGGTTTTGTCTGATGATACCCCCGGTGCTAAGTGAATCAGAATTTCAACGTTTGCAGAGGTGTTGTCATCTACTTTTCTCACCTTGATTTTACCCTTATCTACCGCCTTTAGTATAGAGTCGATAACCGATGACGTTGTTTTGCCATAAGGAATCTCGGTCACAGCAAGTGTCTTATTGTCAATCTTGTTGATTTTAGCACGGATTTTTACACTTCCTCCACGCTCGCCATCGTTGTATTTGGCTACATCAATCGATCCTCCCGTTTGAAAATCGGGATAAAGCTGGAATGGCTCCCCATTAAGATAGCTGATTGAGGCATCGCAAAGTTCATTGAAGTTGTGAGGAAGTATTTTTGATGATAGACCTACGGCAATACCTTCTACCCCTTGTGCCAATAGCAAAGGAAACTTTACAGGCAAAGTTATCGGCTCTTTGTTTCTACCATCGTATGATAATTTCCATTCGGTTGTTTTAGGATTGAATACCACATCAAGCGCAAATTTAGATAAACGCGCTTCGATATAACGAGGGGCAGCAGCACCGTCTCCTGTTAAGATATTTCCCCAGTTTCCTTGGCAGTCAACAAGCAGGTCTTTTTGTCCCAATTGCACCAAAGCATCTCCGATAGATGCATCTCCATGAGGGTGAAACTGCATGGTATGCCCCACAATGTTTGCCACTTTGTTGTAACGTCCATCGTCAAGACGTTTCATAGAGTGTAGTATGCGGCGTTGAACAGGTTTTAAGCCATCCATAACGTGGGGTACGGCACGCTCCAGAATTACGTATGAGGCATAGTCTAAGAACCAACTCTGGTACATGCCCGTGAGTTGATGCTTGAGGTTTTCATTATTGGTGTCTGCGGGTTTATAATCCGAGTGTTCTTCTGGTATTTCGTTAATTTCGTCACTCATAGTGGTCAATATTCCTCTTGTTTTAACAACAAATTATCTTTTTTACATCAATTATTAGATGTGTGCAGGCAAAAATACAAATTATCTGCAAAAAAATCATTTACTTTGCGCATTATTTATGAAGTGCTAACATGCTAATACACTTATCTGTATTATGATTGTAACTTTTATAAATCGGCTTATTCTAGAATAAATTAAAAAGTAAAACATAGTGTGGCAGAACAATAAAACGTTTATTTTCTGCGGACACATTAATCACATTATCGAAATGGCACAAGAAGATGTTTTTAAGAAGTTAGTATCGCACTGCAAAGAGTATGGTTTCGTATTTCCTTCGAGCGATATCTACGATGGGTTAGGAGCTGTATACGATTACGGTCAGATGGGCGTTGAACTCAAAAATAACATTAAGAAATATTGGTGGGACAGCATGGTGTTGCTTCACGAAAACATTGTGGGTATTGACTCTGCAATCTTTATGCACCCCACTATTTGGAAAGCTTCAGGACACGTAGATGCTTTCAATGACCCTTTGATTGATAACAAAGACTCTAAAAAACGCTACCGTGCTGATGTTTTGATTGAAGATCAATTGGCTAAATATGACGATAAAATGGCTAAAGAGGTAGCTAAGGCTGCTAAAAGATTTGGCGAATCGTTTGATGAGGCTCAATTCCGTAGCACTAACGGTCGTGTGCTTGAAACTCAAGCTAAACGCGATGCGCTTCATGAGCGTTTTGCTAAGGCTTTGAATGATACTAATCTTGAAGAGCTTCGTCAGATCATCGTTGATGAAGAGATTGTTTGTCCAATCTCGGGAACTAAAAACTGGACTGAGGTTCGTCAGTTCAACTTGATGTTTAGCACAGATATGGGTTCTACAGCTGATGGTGCGATGAAGATTTATCTTCGTCCTGAAACAGCTCAAGGTATCTTTGTAAACTATTTGAACGTTCAGAAGACTGGTCGTATGAAGATTCCTTTTGGTATTGCTCAAATTGGTAAAGCCTTCCGTAATGAGATTGTTGCTCGTCAGTTCATCTTCCGTATGCGTGAGTTTGAACAAATGGAGATGCAATTCTTTGTTAAACCGGGCACTGAGTTAGAGTGGTTCAAAGCATGGAAAGAGGCTCGCTTGAAATGGCACAAAGCTCTTGGCTTTGGCGATGATCATTATCGTTACCACGATCATGATAAATTGGCTCACTACGCTAACGCAGCTACCGATATTGAATTCTTAATGCCTTTTGGTTTCAAAGAGGTTGAAGGTATTCACTCACGTACTAACTTCGATTTAAGTCAACACGAAAAGTTCTCGGGTAAGAGTATCAAATATTTCGATCCTGAATTGAACGAATCGTATGTACCTTATGTAATCGAGACTTCTATTGGTGTTGACCGTATGTTCTTGAGTATCATGAGCTCATCATATTGCGAAGAAAAACTAGAAAATGGCGAAAGTCGTGTTGTGTTGAAACTTCCAGCTGCCCTTGCTCCGGTTAAATTGGCTGTTATGCCATTGGTTAAAAAAGATGGCTTGCCCGAGAAAGCTCGTGAGGTTATTGATGGATTGAAATTCCAATTCCACTGCCAATACGATGAAAAAGATAGTATTGGTAAACGTTACCGTCGTCAAGACGCTATTGGTACTCCTTACTGTGTGACTGTTGACCACCAAACTTTGGAAGATAATTGTGTGACTTTGCGTAATCGCGACACAATGGAACAAGAACGTGTGGCTATTTCTGATTTGAGCGGTATCATCGCTGAAAGAGTTAGCATCACATCGTTGTTGAAAACATTACAATAAACTGATTAAGAATGAATAAGAAAATCTTTTTAGCCCCGTTGTTATTGATGCTTATCTTTCTAACCTCTTGTGAAGAGACTAAGGAAGTTAGCAAATATGATAACTGGCAAGCACGAAATGAAGCATACATTGACTCTTTGTACAATGTGTTTACAACCACACCCGACAAAGGTGGTTTGGATAGTATCCATCTATTGACAGCTCCGAATGATTATATCTTTTATAAGAAACTTGAAGCAGTTACCGATCTTCCAGGCTACGTGTTAGATCCTACTCAAAGACCATTAGATCAGAGCTCTTCTGTAGATATGTATTATAAAGGTGTTAATATTTTGAGAGAGCGATTTGATGGCTTCAGAGGTGATGCTCCTACGGTTTTCGATTCACCTACTAATTTCAAATTGTATTACGGATCATTAATCGTAGGTTGGTGGGAAATTCTTCAACGTATGTCTGTTGGCGAACGTTGGGAAGTATATATTCCTTGGAACTATGCATACGGATCAAGTGGTAACACTAATGTTCTTGGATACTCTACGTTGATATTTGATATGCAATTGTTTAGAGTGGTTGATTTAGCTTTACCTTCGGAAGCAACAGAAGAATAAGTTTTTCTTAATCTATAATATATAAATAGCCTGCTCTTTTTAAAGGAGCAGGCTATTTATCGTTTACTTACTGTTTATCTACCGTTTAAATCTTAATATAAATTTTCTTCTTATAGAGTAAGTATCCTACTGCCCAACAAATTGTTATAAAGAGAATCGCAAATATCAAAGACCCTAAGTAATTGCCTAGCCACGACTGCAATAATGCTTGATAAACAAAGCTGTGGACACTGACTAACCCTTCATTATATACTACTTTTATATTTCCTATTAGTATAGATAAGAAGGCAGCAAATACATAAATAAATAGCGGATTCACTCCAAAAGCTTCAAAGAAATTGCACCACTTTTTGTATCCCTTCACGTCGATAATCCAAATTAATAAAGCTAATAAGGTAGCTCCCATACCACAGGTAACCAGTACAAATGTTGGCGACCATATTTTTTTGTTTATAGGGCAACCGTAACTCAATAAGAATCCGGCGAACGTAAGTATGGTGCCTACGATAAATAATTGCTCTATCTTACCATCTACTGTTGTTGCTTCCATCATCATTTTGCCGATACAGAACCCTAGTAAAACATGAGCTATTGCCGGAATGGTGCTCAATATTCCTTCTGGATCAATTCCATGGTCGTTGTACATGTGGTTTGTTCCCAATATTGCCCGATCTACTACCGATAGAATGTTGGTGTCGTTATAAGCAAACCCATGTCCGTACATTAAAACAATAAAGTATCCTATCAATAAAGTAGCAATTAAGTAAGGTATGTGTTTGTGCTTCATGGTAAGTGCTATGATGGCTGTTGCGCCATAGCAGATGCCCAGTCGCTGCATCACTCCTAAGATGCGAAGATGCTCGAAAGCAAACACCGAATGGCATAGTCTGCTCCCGAAGTCAAGATTGTCTGCTGCTAGCGAGTTCCAAGTGTAGCATGCCAACGAAAACCAATTGATGGCTAGTCCTATAGCAAAGATAACAATCGTTCGTTTCACTATTTTTCGGAAGGCATCTGCCGAAGGTGAAAAGTTATATTTCCGAAGTGAGATGTAGGTCGATATTCCCATCATAAACATAAAAAACGGAAAGATAAGGTCGGTGGGCGATAATCCATTCCATGATTCGTGTAGTAGTGGTGTGTAAACATACTCCCATGAGCCGGGATTGTTTACCATAATCATGCCTGCTATGGTGATTCCTCTCAATATATCGAGGGCCAATAGGCGTTTAGACGCTGGTGTGTTCATCGTTTTTAGGGTTGATTAAAGGTGTGTCAATTGTTAACTGTTGAGATGCAATAATGATGGCCATACTTATGGGGAAAGATGGTAGCCTTCACTTACATTTTCACTACGAAGATAGTATTAAACTCCATAAGCTGCAAGTATCTATAGTTGTAATCTTTACGATATCCTCATATAAAATATTTTTTATTGTGTGCTTGCACTGCTACAGGATTTCTACCCGCTTACTACCGATGCTATAAATATACCAATTGATGAATGGCTCGATCGTTTAACTGAGATACCAATGGATAAAGATGTCTATGTATATTGTGCCATTGGTTTGAGCGGCTATTTAGCTTATCGCAATATGGGTTCAGCGTGGGTATAAACGTGTTTGGAGTCTTTAGGCAGATCTGAAAACCTATAAAGCAGCTACTTTGCCTGTTATTATTCGTCATGGCTAGATATTGAATAATAATGCATATTTCAATCCTTTTTAGAACACTATATAACAAAAATTAAGATAGAAGTGCTATCAATTGCGAACATTTTAAAAAAGAAGTTGTTTTTCATATCGTAAGCCTCGAGGTACCAAGGCAGAATTTTATTAAACCTAAACATTATAAATGATTATGAAGAAATTAATTCCTATCCTGTTAGCGGTCTTTGCGTTCGCAGCATGCGAAAAAGATCCTGATTTAAACAAACTGGACAATGACTACTTAGTTTATACCAGTTATGACAAAAGTGCAGACTTCTCAAGTGCTACTACTTATTACTTACCTGATCAAATTTTGGTAGTAAGTGACAAAGAAGAGAAACAATACTTGCAAGGCGAAGCTGCTCAAGAAATTTTGAATGCTATTGCTACTAATATGAATAGCAGAGGTTATACTCAAGCAACTGACGAAGAATCTGCTGATCTGGGTATTCAAATTAGCTATGTTCAAAGTACTTATTATTTCACTGATTACGGCTATCCTAACTGGGGTTGGGGAAATGGTGGTTACTGGCCAGGTTATTGGAATAACTATTGGGGTGGCGGATACTATTATCCTTATGCTTTGACTTATAGTTTGACAACTAACTCATTTATTACTGAAATTGTTGACCTAACAGCTGAAAAAGGTGCAACCGCTAAATTGCCAGTATGGTGGACTGCTTATATGGTAGCTCCTGCTTACGCAAGTACTATCAATGGTGCTATGGCAGTAAAGGGTGTTAACCAAGAGTTTGCCCAATCACCTTATATTAAAAAATGATTCAAACTAACAAAGATTAATAGATTATGAAGACAATAAAATATATTTCTACAAGAGTGTTAGCTGTTATGGCTGTTGCTCTCGTATGTGCTCTACCAGCCAAAGCACAACTATCCGACAATGGCTTTGCAAGTGTTGACTGGAAATTTAATATACCTTTGAGCAATGACTTCGCTAATAAAGCAAGTGGTTGGGGTATGAATTTTGAAGGTGGTTACTTCGTTACTGAAAATGTTGGTATCGGTTTATTCTTAAACTATAGCAGCAACCATAAATATGTAGCAAAACAAGTACTTCCAATAAGTCCAACTGAAAGTTTGTGTACTGACCAACAACATACTATTTTCCAATTGCCTTTTGGTGCTTCTGTACGTTATCAATTCAATCGTGGTGGTGTTTGGCAACCTTATGTAAGTGCTAAGTTAGGTGCTTCTTATGCTAAATTCTCTTCAGATTATAATGTATTTGAAAGTAGAGACAAAACATGGGGATTCTATGCATCTCCTGAGATAGGTTTAAATGTATTTCCTTGGTCATATGGTCCCGGCTTACACGTGGCTTTGTATTATAACTATGCAACCAATAAATGTAAAGACTTGTTGATTTACGATCAATCTGGTTTGAACAACTTTGGTTTTACACTTGGTGTAGCTTTCTAAGCAAACCTAAATCTTACAATATGAACAAAGTCGTCTTACGGTTTAATCGTAAGGCGACTTTCTTATTCTTATCTATTCCTCTTTTTGAGAAGATATTTACTCTTTATTCCCTTCTTTTCAAACCCTTGGAACTGTCTTTTCAAGGACTTGAAACAAGAGTTTCAAAGGGTTGAAAACAGATTCGTAAGGGATACTTTGTTTTATTTCTGTTGTGAGTGAAAAGCTTCGATTGCCTTTTGAACCGATCCGTGCAATAGCAATAGAGCCTCTGCTCGTTCGTAATCGAGTGCTAACTCTTCCATCAACATTCGCGTGCCTCTGTCTATTAGCTTCTTATTGCTTAGTTGCATATTTACCATCTTGTTGCCTTTTACTCTTCCCAGCTGAATCATAACCGAGGTGCTAATCATGTTGAGTATCATTTTCTGTCCCGTTCCCGATTTCATGCGTGAACTACCGGTTACATACTCGGGCCCTACCACCATCTCGATGGGCACATCGGCCTCTTGGGCCATTGGCGAATCGGGATTGCTGGTGATGCAACCTGTAAGAATGCCATGAGCTCTAGCCTGGTGCAACGCTCCAATCACATAAGGAGTAGTGCCCGAAGCTGCTATACCTATCACCGTATCTTTCTCGTTGATGCCATGAGCTTGTAGCTCTTCCCATCCTTTGTTGCTGTTGTCTTCGGCATTTTCAACCGGGTTGCGCAGTGCTTTATCTCCTCCCGCAATGAGGCCTATCACCCACGTGGGAGGCATACCAAAGGTCGGGGGAACCTCCGAAGCATCGAGCACTCCCAATCGGCCACTGGTGCCGGCACCCATGTAGAAGATGCGACCGCCTTGCTGCATGCGCGGAACAATGAGATTGACTAGCTTCTCGATTTGTGGAATTGCTTTCTGAACGGCTATTGCTACTTTTTGATCTTCGGCATTGATGTCGGTCAGGATTTCTGCAACCGATTTTTTCTCTAGATCAGCATAAAGTGAGGGTTGCTCTGATATTTTGTTGAACATGATTCTTTTCTTCTTATTTATTTTGATAATAGCTGATTAGTCCGCTGATGGGGCTTTTCTCTATCGTCTCGATGGTTATGCCCATCTCGTTTGCTGCATCTTGCAATACCTCTTGATAGTGATACGCTATCGACCCAACAAAGCGAATGGGGTAGTGTTGATAGTTATATTGCATCACATTGCGCTTGAAGAAAGCACAAAAACTGTTTTTAACGAGTTGATAAACCCAAGGATGAGCGATGTAATGATGGATAAATGGCGATAGTGATGCTAAAAAACGATTGGGGAAAGGTTTGCGATACACCTGCTCTATAATCATGGCAGGTGTCAGTTGTGTGTATTCAAAAAAAGCCTCTTTGAGCTCTGCCCCCAACTGATTCTTTAGCAAATCGCCAACAATTAACTTACCCAGTACGGCACCGCTACCTTCATCGCCTAAGATAAAACCCAGTGGAGAGACGTTTTCTACAATTTTCTCGCCATCATAAAAGCAAGAGTTAGAACCGGTGCCCAATATGCAAGCAATGCCCGGTTGATTTTTGCAGAGAGCATGAGCCACGCCCACCATGTCAGAGTACACCACTACCCGGCCGGTTGGTTGTAGCTGATGTTTCAAAGCCGATTGCATCATTGGCTTCTTCTCGTCCGTACATCCCGCACCATAGAAATAAATACTTTCTACCGGTTTTCTGTTTGCTAAAAATGGCAGTAGATGCAACTCTATTTCGGTTTTAATATCTTCCTCAGTTTGAAAATAAGGATTCATTCCTTTGGTCGATACCAGTATCGTTTCTTTACCTTGCTCTACAATAGCCCAATCGGTTTTGGTTGAACCACTATCTGCTATAAGTATCATGCTGCTTTTAGTTGTTGTTATCTTTTTGTTGTTTCTTTCCAAAGTTCGGATCAATCTTGATAAAAGTACATACGGCAATGGTTGCCGCACAACAGATGATGGTCCACAGAAAGAAGTGGCGATAGCCAATTGTCTCTTGCAGCCATCCTGCTGCCATTCCCGGAAGCATCATACCCAATGCCATAAATCCTGTACAGATGGCATAGTGAGCTGTTTTATGTTCGCCTTCCGAAAAATAAATCAAGAAAAGCATGTAGGCTGTGAACCCAAAGCCATAGCCAAACTGCTCTATAAAGATACAGATATTTATCATATATAGTGAAGGTGCAGCGGCATAACTTAGATAAACAAAGGTGAGACAGGTGAGCGACATGCTCCAAGCCATAGGCCATAGCCAGCGCTTCAGTCCACCTCTTGCAGCCGCAAAACCGCCAATGATGCCTCCCAAGGTAAGCCCAATAATACCCACTGTGCCATATACAAACCCAACCTGTCCGGTCGTCAAACCCAATCCTCCCTTATCAATGGGGTCGAGCAAAAACGGATTGATAAGTTTTACTAACTGAGCTTCGGGGAAGCGGTAGAGCAACATAAAGAGAATAGCTACAAAGGCTTGCTTCTTGGTGAAGAAACTCTTGAAAGTCTCGAAGAACTCCCTCAGTAAATTCTGTGCAGTGACATCTTTTGAAGGATGATCGGTGGTAGGACGTGGCAAAATGCGAGTGTGATATATGCTGACTATCAGGAAGAAGATAGACAAAACAATGAACACCACCATCCAAGCAAACGAGATGTTGCCCGAAGCCCCTTCGAAGGTAGCCGAAGTGTCTGACTTTATTTTATGATCAATCCTAAACAGCAGATAAGCGGGCTTGTCCCAATTGTTAGCATCAAATGCAAAACGCGATGCGAGTTTGCTTTGCTCCAAACGAATGCTTTGATCTCCTTGCTTGAAGGCCATGTTTAGTACTTTGCCTTCTCCATCAATGGGTGGCTTGGATAGTCTTACTCCCACCACCACCGCATTGTCTATGGCTCCTGTCGATACTTCTCGCTTTTCGCCAAAGGTATCTCTCAGCCAAGTGGTAAAGCGGCTCTCTTGTGAGTGTTTGGTGAGTGAGTTCTGAGTCTGCTCTTTGGCTTCGTTGGTGGTGAATCCATAGCTTGTGTTGTGTGCTTCTATTTCACGTTCAATTTCGGCTATTCGCTCTCGTGCTTGTCGAGTATCTACTGCTGCAATATTGATACCGGCATTCACAACCGGAGTTGTGAAGATAAAGTAGGGTTGGCGTGTGGTATCGATGGTAGCCTCATCAAAAGTTGGCAACACAATGTCATTCGAATAATTGGTTGATGCATTCACCATAACGGTTGCCGGCTCCAATCCGGTACCCGTTTCTATCAGTCCCGCTATAATCACCAGTAGTCCTTGACCCGCTACAGTAGCAATGCGATAAAACGTACTGCGAATACCCACGTAGAACGATTGCTCGTGCTCAGTCAGTGCCAACATGTAAAATCCATCGGCAGCAATATCGTGTGTGGCCGAAGTGAACCCAACAATCCAAAACACCGCCAATGTGAGTTGAAAGAAGAATGGAGTAGGGATGCTAAAAGCGATTCCAGCTAAAGCAAAAGCCAACACAAACTGCATGGTGACCGTCCACCAACGCTTGGTTTTTAGTAAGTCGATAAACGGACTCCAAAATGGTTTGATGACCCAAGGCAAGTAGAGCCACCCGGTATATAAAGCAATATCAGTGTTTGAGATGCCCATCCGCTTGTACATAATCACCGAAATCGTCATGACGGCTACATAGGGCAAACCTTGTGCAAAGTATAAGGTAGGAATCCATGCCCACGGATTTATATTTTTTAGTGTGTTGTTCATCGTATTAAATTCATAGGTGTGATGTTCTGTTATTTCACGCAGCTTTGCGTGTATAAGGTATTGTTACTGATACCGTTTCTCAATTTCTGCATTTGCGTAGTAGTGACTCAAAATCTCGCGGTAGTTATAACCTTGTTCACTCATCATCGCAGCACCAATTTGGCACAAGCCTACTCCATGACCCCAGCCTGCTCCGGTAAATATAAATCTTTGCGGGATACCTTCGCTTGATACCTTCTCTTTGTCGATTACAAATGCCGAGCTATACAAGTGTGATGAAGAGAGGGTGCGACGTATCTCGAGTTCTTTGCCGATGATCAGAGCTAGTTTAGTTCCCACAATCTTCAATTTCCAAAGTCTTCCGGAAGTCCCGCGTGCAATAGGAACCAAATCCTTGATTTCGCCAAAGTCTATCCCCGAGCGCTTGAAGATAAGTTTGCCTAGCTCCTCTTGGTCATACTCTACCCGCCAGCGATAAAAATCGGTAGTCTCTTGATCATAGTTGTTGAGCACTTCATTGAGTATCTTTTTATCTTTGGTATTACAGAAAGCTTTCGGTGTACTTCTAATCCAGGCCTCTGCTTGTGCTTCATCTTGCAAATTGGGCAACTCACAGTCTGTTATCCAATCTCTTTTTTTGATAAGATAAGGCAGGTGTATGTTTTCCCAGCAAAATTCAAACTCTTCGAGTGCTCCTCCGCAACATTTAGAATATCGTGCATCGCAAATGCTACTCTCATACATCAACAGTTCGCCCCGTGTCGCAGCAATGGCTTCTCTTACCGCTTGAGTCGTTGCTCGAGTAATGCCTTGATAGCGTTGGCAGTGATCGTCAGCACATACATCAAACAGGGTGTGATCTTCTCGATCGAACCAAGAAATCAATTCATTGTCGGAGTGCAATGTCGATATAATATCACTTCGCAGTTCAGCTTTGCTCTTATCTCGCTCGATTTGTGCTAGCAACCAGCTACGCGAAATCACTGCATGGGCTTTGAGTAACTCTATCGAAGCCGTAGCACTCATCTCCGATGAAATCACAGACGTTAAATAATCTTCTAGGTAAATCACATTGATGACAGTCAGCTTATTCCCATCGACAATGATTTTAATGTTGCCCATAAAGCGTTGACTCTCTTTTCGTTCCCAATGAAAGCTAACTCCAATGGTTACATTATATAGCTCAAAAGCAGCAGTTGCATGCGATTGTGTTTCGAATAGTAGTTCATTGTAGAACCCATTGTTCCACTTTATTTTCCCATTCTCATAAGTCACCTCTTGCTTGCCGGTAACCTCAATGTTGTGACATCGATAAGTCGATAAAAGTGCAAAATCTATTTTGCCATCGCTCATGATACCTACATGGATATAAGGCTCGTTCATGTCTTTACTTTTTTATTTGTGTTATCAGTTCTACGCATCTTTCGTGTGGAAGACTCACCTCTTTTAAGATGTCTGCAATGTGTTTTGCTGTTATCTTATCAAAGTCCTTTTCGAGTGGAGTGATAATAACTCCCCCCATATCTACCGATCCCGGGCTAACTAGTAAATTGGCTTCACCCGTTGCCGAGTAACAAGATGGGCGATGCTTTTGGCGTGGAAAAATTACAATAATCCACTTGTGCTTATCTCTCCAAGCTAGTATATTCATCATGGGTTCTTCGGGGGTCGTAGATAGTGTTTGGTAGAGTATATTAAACAACTCTAAGGCCTTCTCTTTGTGTGTTGCTTCTATCACAAACATGGTGCGCAGTGTGTCATTCAAAAACCAAAGTCCATCTGTTGTGTTACCCACAATTAATTCTCCCTCTTCTTCCGACCACTCTTCTTGTATAGGTAGAAAACCCTTGTTGCCCGCTTGAAAGTGATGATGGTCGGGTGCTGAAGCCCCACATCGCGGACCATTATAGAAGACAACATACTCATTCATCAACTCGCACAAGTTAAGCATATAACCTAGTCTGCCCAAGATGTGCTGGTTGATATGTTGTAGTGTAGGTATCGTGAAGTGTTTATTAAAGATAGGATAGGGATTAACCAGAATTTGGTATTGTGTACCAAAAGGCAGTCCCTTTTGTTCGACAGGTCGATTCTTGGCGCACAAAAAACATTTTCGCTCCAGCAGTGACTCCTGATCTACTTTGGCCGTAGAAGAGTGAATACGTGCCGGGTTAAATTGTACTCGATAGGTGTGTCCGTTTATATCAAACTCTTTAATTAGTACATTGCTCAGCGCCTCATAGTTGCTACCTACCAGCTTCCACTGATTTAGCTGATCGTTAAACAGATTTTCTACCTCTTTATTCATCTTGATTGACTTATTTGTTCATTGCAATTCTAGCTTCTAACTCCCAAGTTCGGATACGATCTTTGTAGAGATTGTGACCATTCATCCTGACTATATCTAGCGATGCATCCGAGTTATCCTCCCACCGTCTGCATAGATAAACAACTTCGTATACTCTACCTATTTGGTAGTAGCGCGAAAATCGAAGTCCTAAAGCATAATCTTCGCCATAGCTGGTGTTGGGTAGATTGATTTCGCGCAGCAACGGTGTATAGAATGCTCGTGGAGCACCCAAACCATTGATGCGAAGTGCATTGTTTCTACCATTGTCAGGAGTCCACTCTTTGTGGTCGATGATTCCCGGCGGAATCTCGTTTAGATTAAAATCGGTCATTTTGTAAGTTCCTACCACCATGGCACAATTTTGCTCGTAGAAGGCTTTTACCATTATGGCCAATGTGTGCTCATCTTTATAAATATCGTCGCTATCTAACTGTATGGCAAACTTACCACACTTTTCGTGATGCACACCCACGTTCCAGCAGCCCCCAATGCCCAAATCGTTGCGTTCGGGGATGAGGTGTATTACCCGGCTGTCGGCTTTAAACTCCTCAATAGCTTCACTAGTACCATCGGTTGAATGGTTATCAATGATAATTAGATTAAACCTAAACTCTGTTTTCTGAATCAATACCGAGCGTATCGCATCGCGAATAGTACGAATGCGGTTGCGTACCGGAATGATGACTGATGCTTCATATTCGAAAACCTCGCGCTCAAAGTTGATGGGTTCGAATTGAGGTGCAAGATACCCCTTTATTGCTTTTAAGTGATGGGTGCAAGCGTGCTCCATCTCAATTTGTACTTCGCGATTTTTAGGGTCAACATAGTCAAATATCTTCTCGCCACTTTTACGGTTGTCATTTTCTATCTCCGAATAGAGGTACTCATTGATGTGTACTAGCTCATAGCTTTGCGATACTTTGAGGCGTAAATCATACAATCCGGCCGATTGGTAGTTGTCTATCATTTGTTCTGCTGCTTCTCGTAGTGCGACAGCATTAAAAAGTAGCAGAGAACCAAAATTGAAATCATCGCGCAGGCTTCCTTTCTGGTAGTCAATCACCGGGTTGGGCTTCAGCTGTTCATTCGATGCTTGATAATAGTCGGCATAAACCATTCCCGCATGACAGTCTTGTGCAACTTGAACCATACGTTCAAGCGCAAACATTCCCGGTTTTAGCGTAGTATATTTGGTATAAAGTAGCGTGTAACTGTTGGTAGAGCAGGTCGCTATTTTCTTTATGGTTTCCGAGGCGAAAAGGTGACTTACCACTAATGCTTCGCACCCGGTAGGAATGCAGTCAATAGGTGTTGTTGCTAATAAGAAGATTCGATCAACCCATTGGCATTTACGAAGTTCATGAATGGTTTGCGAAGCCTGTTCGTGCCCGGCATAAGATATAAAGCAATTAATCCGTGTTTTCATACGTCTGTTCTTCTTAGAAAATGCGCTACTGCCTACGTTTTATCACTAAGCATAAACCGATAAAGGTGAATAGCGCATTCAATATTAATAATTCATAGCTAAACTGATATCCACCAAACCATCTTTCGGAGTTGCGTTGCAACACAAAGCAAAGAGCAGGCGATAAGATGGCTATTAATGGGATATATTTGTCGCGTACTTGCCATGAGGTAAGTATCCCAAAAGCAAATAGACCAAGAATAGGACCATAAGTGTAACTAGCCAAGATGTATACTGCATCAATTACACTGGTGCTATTTAGTAAATCGAAAACAAATATAGTAACTGCCATTATAAAAGCCATACCTATATGAACATGAGTTCGTACTTTTTTGAGTTGTTGCTCGGTCTTATCTTTGGCTTGAAGAATATCGATGGTAAACGAAGTTGTGAGTGAGGTCAAAGCCGAACCAGCTGCCGAATAAGCCGATGCGGTCAGTCCAAAAATAAACAATACCCCAACAATGGCTGGGAAGTAATTGCTCGTTGCAATCATAGGGAAAAGTTGATCGCTCTTTGCCGGATTTTCAATCCCGGATCTCTCGGTAAATGTGTAGAGCAACACGCCTAAAATTAAGAATAGTAGAATGATGAAAAATTGAAGGATGCCACTCGTTATCATATTCTTCTGCGAGTCTTTGAAGTTTTTGCAACTCAAGTTACGTTGCATCATGTCTTGGTCGAGCCCTGTCATGGCAATTACCGTAAACACACCGGCTAAGAACTGCTTAAAGAAGAAACGCTTGTCGTTTACATCGTCAATATAGAACATTTGTGATAACTGACTCTTACTGATGGTCGAAATACTTTCGGTAAATCCTAACTGCAAATTATTATAGAGGTAGTAGATGCACAACACAACCGATACGATGAGGCAAGTCGTTTTCAGTGTATCGGTCCAGATGAGCGACTTAACTCCCCCCTTCACTGTATAAAGCCAAACGATGAATACTGTGATAGCTACATTTAGTATAAACGGTAGGTGAAAAGGCTCAAATACCAATAGCTGGAGTGTGAGACAAACTAGAAATAGACGCACTGATGCGCCCAGCATTTTAGAGATAAAGAAAAACCATGCTCCTGTGCGATACGATGAAAAACCAAAACGATTGTTAAGGTATTCGTAGATAGAGACTAGGTTCATGCGATAAAATAGTGGTACCAGAATAAAAGCAATAATAAACTGTCCCACCACAAAGCCCAACACCATCTGCAAATAAGAAAAGCCACTTGCTGCCACCATACCCGGCACCGAGATATAAGTTACTCCCGATATGCTTGCTCCAATCATCGCAAAAGCCACGACGTACCAAGGTTGCTTTCTGTTCCCCATAAAGAATCCGGCATTGTCTGCTTTTCTACCTGCCACATAAGATATGGTAAACAACATAGCAAAGTAAGCTAACATGGTGCATATTACGGCAATGGGACTCATAGTTATCGTTCTCTTTATTTATTTCTCATCGATAATGGCGTTGTAAATGGCCTCCTGTATTTTGGGGCGTATATCCAGCTGCATTAGTTTTCTATTGAGTACATCAGGATAGATACGATTGCTTAAGAATACATATACCAAATTATTTTCGGGATCTGCCCAAACACAAGTTCCCGTAAAGCCGGTATGTCCAAAAGTAACCAGTGGAGTTGATGCTGAGCATGGAGATGTTTTTGTGGTGTTTGGCTCTGGTTTATCAAAACCAAGTCCCCGACGACTAACCTTAGAGGTTTCGGTAGTAAATAGACGACAAGTTTCTTCGCTGAGATACTCTCGTCCATTGTATTTTCCACCATTCAGCAGCATCTGATAGATACGTGCCACCTCTTCTGCATTCGAGAAGAGACCGGCATTTCCTGCAATACCTCCTTGCAAAGCAGCTGTTTCGTCGTGTACAAAGCCCTGCAATACATCTTTACGGAAGAACTTATCGTTTGCCGAGGGTACAATCTCTTTTTTGTCGAATTTCAATCGCGGTTGATAGGTTGTCTTATTCAATCCCATAGGTTGATAGAACTCCTTTTGCAGATACCTATCTATGGACATTCCTGAGAGTTGTTCTACCAAATACTGTATCAATAAGAACCCTACATCGCTATAACGATACTGCTTTGACTTCATTGGAGCTTCGGCAATCATCTTCTTCATCTGTTCTCGATAGCCACTATTCAGCCATAAATTCTCGCTAACTTGTATTGTGCACTCTTGGGTAGGTGTAGCAGAGGTCATGCCCGCAATAAACTTGAAGTCCGGGTTTGCCCAAAGATTATTGCCAATGCGCACTTTATACTTACTATCGCGCTTGTTCGAGTAGAGTCTTCCTTTATAAGAGTCTTTATCAATCAGCTCCTGGTAGAAACCGATACTAGCCGGAAGTCCCGATTGATGGAGTAAGACTTCGCGGATGGTAATATTCTCTTTGTCAGTTCCCTTTAGCCACGATAAGTGGTCTGATAGTTTATCCGAAAGATTAAACATCCCCTTATCGTAAAGCTTCATGACCGCCAATAATGTACCGGTTGTTTTAGAAAGAGAGGCCAAGTCGTAAAGCACAGTATCGTTGACAGCTGCTGTGCCTTTGCCGGCAAAGGTTCCGAACGACTTCTGGTAAACGATGTTCTGATCTTTCAGTACTACAATCTGACAGCCAGGATAGGCTCCCTTCTCAACTCCATCTTTGGCAATCGAATCTATTTGCGTAATGGTTATTGATGAGATGCCCAAATCCTCGGGTTCGTAGTGAACTTCACTCTTTGGTGAAATATCAACTCCCGCTCCTACTTTAAATAAGTTTCCAAGGGTAGCCGATAACCGTCCTGTAGCTGTGCCCTTAGCAAATAAGATATCAGCAACTTGTTTTTGAACTTCGTTGGTAGCTGTATGAGCAAAAATAACCGATTGAGCATTTGTTACTGCATTTTCGATTTGAAGGAGCGTTTTACTTGCTGAAAAGCAAAGATAAGCTACTGGCAACTTAGGATATTGCACTGCTAACTCTTTAAAAAATGGTTGATAGTCGTCCAGCTTGTTTTCGCCAATTGCAATCAATACATTAGGATATTGTGACAGTGAGTCGAGCAATAGTTTGCGTTGCTGCGGAGTAGTTCCCTTCGTGAGCTTGAACGATTTTAATAATGTGTTCTCGGCGATACGCTGTTTCAAGGGTGAAAAAGAAGTCTTACCCTCGACTTCGAGTAAGGCAGTAGAAACCACATCCCTGTCAGAAGCAAGCGGCAGAAAGTAGTCTTGATTCTTAGCAACTGTAATGGCTGCCAAACTAAGTTCATTGATTAATGCCGTAGCTTGAGGAGTGTTGATGCGGTTACTTAATCCGGAAAGGTTGATGCGAGGTTCAACCTCAAGACCTAAAGCATACTTGTAAGTTAAAACCTTACGGCATTTTGCATCAATCACACTTTCGGCCATATCACCACGTTGCACAGCCAATAGTACCGCCTCTATTTCATCCTTTAGGTTGCGTGGTGATAGCACCATGTCGTTGCCTGCTTGAAGTGCCTGTAAACATACATTTTTATTGCTCGACACCCCTTTCATGGCCAAGGCATCAGTAAAAATCAGTCCACTAAACCCTAACTCCTCGGTTAGTAGCTGGTGAACAATGCTTCGTGAAAGCGAAGCCGGAAGATTATTCTTGTTCTCGAGCTTAGGCACATAAAGATGTCCCACCATCATACCGCTCAATCCGGCTCGAATGGCTTTATCGAATGGATAAAGCTCAATACTATCCAACCGTTGCCTATCAAATGGGAGTATCGGAAGAGCATGATGAGAGTCAGTGTCGGTATCTCCATGTCCAGGGAAGTGTTTAGAAACCGAAAGTACATTGCCGCTTTCCAATCCTTTACCATAGGCTATCACTTTTTGAGCCACTCGAGTCGGATCTTCGCCAAAAGAGCGAGTGTTGATAACAGGGTTATTGGGGTTGATATTGACATCTGCCACCGGTGCAAAGTTTACTTGTACTCCAATCTCTCTGCACTGTCTAGCCATTTCGGCGCCATATTGATAGATAAGTGAGTCGTTGGTAATGCAACCTAGAACCATGTTGCGTGGAAAAGATGGTGTACCTTTTAAGCGCATAGCCAATCCCCATTCACCATCAAAAGTGATGAGTAACGGTACTTTAGCCATCTGTTGCGCACGATTGGTCAATGAAGCTTGAGTCTGCATCTGTCCTCCCGAAAACAATAAACCACCTACTTTATACACTTTTACAGCATCGTTTAGTAGTGTGAGGTTATGTTTTGTATCAAGAGGTGCTATCGTATAAATAAACAATTGTCCGATCTTCTCTCTTAAATTCAGTTTGTCCATCACTGAGTCTACCCACTGTATGCAAGCCGATGATTGACTCACTTTTTTCAGAATAATAGGTTGAGACTCATTCGTAAGATTGTAGTTGGCCGACTGTATCCTATGCTGCTCAGCGTGATTTATAATCCCCGACTGCATCAGGAGAAGAACTGTGACAATAATATATTTTTTCATGTAAAAGGCGTGCGAATGCTTATCCTAACTATCGGTTTATCTCTTTTCGAAGGTGAGGTTCATCTCGCCTACAAATACTCCATTTTTCCCAGTGTGCAGTAGCGGAACCTTTTCATCACTAGCGTTAATATAGAAAACTGGCTTATCCATGAATGTGTGTGAATGGCCTCCTAACACTGCATCGATATTACTACTTTGTTTGATAAAAACCTCATCATCTTTAACTCCAAGGTGAGATAAACAAATAACAGCATCGCATTTTTCTTCGTTTTTTAGCTTTGCTGCAAGTTGATTAGCTACAGTGATGGGGTTCTCGTAAACTACCCCTTGATACTTATCGGCTTGTACCAAACCTTCGAGTTGAGGTGCTACACCAATTACTCCAAGTTTCAAACCTTCTCTCTCAATAATAATATAAGGCTTCACATACGGACTAAGTACTGTATTGCTAACATTGTAGTTCGAACAAATAACCGGGAAATCGGCTATGCTAAATAGGTGAGCTAACACATCCATTCCAAAGTCGAACTCATGATTACCAATTAATACCGCATCGTAGTGCATGAGGTTCATCATTTTTACCTCAACCTCACCTTGAAATAAATTGTAATAAGGAGTACCTTGTGAGAAATCACCACAGTCGAAAAGCAATAAATTGGGGTTTTCTTTGCGAAGCTCGTTGATAAGGGTTACTCGGCGTACAAACCCACCCATGTTGGCATAACGATCTGCCGAAAGCGGGTCAATTGGTTCGATGCGGCTATGCGTGTCACTCGTGCTCAGTAACTTGATGGTTTTGGCTTGTTGAGCAAACGATAGCGTGAATGATGTTATTATAAAGAGTAGAAAAATAGGTACTATTTTAGTTGTTCTCATCGCTTTCATGATTTGGTATGACTAATTGTTTACTTTAATTCGTCCTTCAATTTTCGAAGTGATTTGCTTTCCTTCAGCGGTTGCTTTCTCTACATAGTTCATAAATAAACTACGTAAAGTAGCTCCCGGAGGGCAACTTCTTTTAATGGCCCTGGTTAGTGGTAGCATTCCATCATTGCCATCGGCAAGATAATCGATCGTTGCTACTGTGTATAACTTTTGGGTATCAATTGGTTCACCATCTACTGTTGCACTCAATAGTTTGCCACTTTGGTTAATAACAAGTTTAGCACCACTGATGCCATCACCACCTTTTGATGCGACTGCTGTAAGTAGTTCGTTCAGTGTTGTTCCATCAAGGGTTAGCACGCATAATGAATTGTCAAAAGGAAGAATTTCGTAAATATTTCCACAGGTAATGTCGCCTTTGGGTAGGTCGTTGCGAAGTCCCCCCATATTGACCAAACCGATATTTGCTGGTTTATCGATAACCATCTTTGCAGATTCGCGTAATACATCTGCTACTAAGTTAGATAACAAACTTTCGGGAGTGCCTCTGCCCATGGTCATTTCGCTAACTCCGATTTTGCGATACATCATACTGTCGATAGCTGCTTTATAGGGAGCCAATAGTGCTATAGCTGCGCTGTCTGGTTTTAGATCCAATGTAGAATCTACTGTGATAACTCCACCATCGACCTGAGTAATGTGATATGGACGGCATGAAGTTAATGCAATTGCAATAGCTGCAAAAAATGTAAAAAGAACTGTTTTCGTCTGAATATGTGCCATATACGTTTGATTATATTGCTACAAATGTAGTAAAATAGTTTGTAGATTGCTAATAAATTCGTTACTTTGCACCGCTTTCGCGCAATCGCTGTCAAGAGAGTGTTGCTTGATATGTTGCGTTGTAACGATAAACAATTTAATAATAGCAAAAAATGGATTTAATTAAAATTGCAGAAGAAGCATTTGCTACAGGCAAACAACACCCAAAGTTTAAAGCTGGTGATACTATCACTGTAGCATATCGTATTATCGAGGGTAACAAAGAGCGTGTACAGTTGTACCGTGGTGTTGTTATCAAAATCGCTGGTCACGGCGAAAAGAAACGCTTTACTGTACGTAAGATGTCAGGAACAGTAGGTGTAGAAAGAATTTTCCCAATCGAATCACCTGCTATCGATAGCATCGAAGTGAACAAAATTGGTAAAGTTCGTCGCGCTAAATTGTACTATTTGCGTGCTCTTACTGGTAAGAAAGCTAGAATCAAAGAAAAAAGAGTTAACATCGCGAAGTAATCGCAAACTCTGTTTCGAGATAAAAAGAGAAGATTCCTTATGGAGTCTTCTTTTTTTTTGTTTATGCAGAAGACTTGCATCGAAATATCGGTCTGTTCCCAATACAAGGGTTAACTGTATTTCTTCGGCTCAGTTTGTAAAGTTGGGGTTTTAACGATATGTGAGTCAGGCAGAAAACCTGGTGGGTGCGCTCAAAAAAAATATGTCGCTAGCTTGCATGGCCTATAGGTAAAGAAGGAAGTGTTCCAGTAGTTTCAAGCCTTTGAAACTGTCGTTCCGAACTATTGGAAGCATAGTTCCAAGCCTTTGGAAGCAAGTGGAAACCTATTTTTCAACGCAAACTGAAGTCATTTAGAGCTACATTCAGAAGGGTAGATGATGTTAGGCTCTATCTTTATAAAGTGATGATGCTATATGCGTAATGATTATCTCCAAGAATAATAACTGAACTGTTTCTTCTTTAAGCTAAAAAGAAGGGCAGATAACTACAATTATCTACCCTTCCTTTGTTATATTATTGTATTTCAGATTATAAATCTTTCAACTCCCATGCCAATGCGCTAGCACCCAACACTGCTGCATCAGAATCTTTCAATTCAGAAACCAATAATTTGGTTTTTCCTTTGTAAATTGCTAATACATTGTCGTCAATCGCTTTTTGAATAGGGTGCATGATGTAATCACCCGATTTCGCTAAACCACCAAAAAGAACGATAGCCTCAGGACTTGAGAAGGCAATAAAGTCAGCCAATGCTTCACCAAGAATAGTTCCGGTAAACTCGAAAATCTCTTGAGCCATCTTATCGCCTTTTATTGCTGCTTCGTATACATCTTTAGAGGTAATGTTTTCAGCTGGAATCTCTCTCAATAAGCTCTTGTCAGTGCGAGCAGCAAGTAGTTCGCGAGCTGTGCGAGCTACTCCCGTAGCCGAACAGTAAGTCTCTAAACAACCATGACGGCCACATCCACATAAACGACCTGTTCCACGACGTACGATAACGTGTCCTAGTTCGCCTGCAAAACCATCGTGTCCATAAACTACCTGACCGTTGATAACAATACCACTACCTACTCCGGTACCTAGGGTAATCATGATAAACTCTTTCATGCCACGTGCAGCACCATAAGTCATTTCGCCTACAGCAGCCGCATTAGCATCATTGGTTAAGGCTGTAGGAATGCCCAAACGTTCTTCGAACATAGCAGCCAATGGGATAATGCCTTTCCAAGGAAGATTTGGTGCAAACTCAATAGTACCACTGTAGTAGTTACCATTAGGAGCTCCAATACCGATTCCTTTTATTTTTTCTACACCACCTTGAGCAATAATAAGTGGAAGAAGACTTTTACATACTTCATCTACATACTCTTCGATGGTTGTATATGCTTGTGTTTTAACCGATCCATTTGAAATAATAGTTCCGCGTGCGTCAACAATGCCGAAGACAGTGTTAGTGCCGCCTATATCAATACCTACTACGTAGGGTTTTTCCATGTAAGAATTCATTTTCTGTTGTTTAAAAGGGTTAGTTTATTTAGTAATATAGATTACAAATTACGCAAAGATGTATGAGTCTACAAAATCTTTTTAAAAAAAAGTTTAGGGCTTATGCAACTTTTGATAGTATATCATCGTCTAATAAATAAAATTATAAGAAAAATAAACATAAATCCTGTGAATTGTGATACACCTTAAAGACGTTAATAAGACCTATTATAATGGAGCACCGCTTCATGTACTCAAAGGCATCAATCTAGATATTGCTAAAGGAGAATTCGTTTCAATTATGGGATCGTCCGGTTCCGGAAAGTCCACTCTTTTAAATATTTTAGGCATTCTTGATAATTATGATTCTGGCGAATATTACTTAAATGGAACTTTGATAAAGAACTTGAGTGAAACCAAAGCTGCCGAATACCGCAATCGTATGATAGGCTTTATCTTTCAGTCGTTCAACTTAATCTCTTTTAAGAATGCTGTTGAAAATGTAGCCTTACCACTTTTTTATCAAGGTGTTCCTCGGAAAAAACGCAATGCATTAGCCTTGGAATATCTAGATAGACTTGGACTGAAAGAGTGGGCACACCATATGCCAAATGAAATGAGTGGAGGACAGAAACAGCGTGTGGCTATTGCACGGGCATTAATTTCAAAACCTGATATTATATTGGCCGATGAACCTACTGGAGCTCTTGATAGTAAAACATCGGTGGAAGTGATGCAGATTCTTAAAGAACTTCACACAAATGGAATGACGATTGTTGTTGTGACTCACGAAAGTGGAGTAGCCAATCAAACCGATAAAATAGTACACATCAAAGATGGAGTAATTGAGCGTATCGAAGAGAATCTGAACCATGATGCTTCGCCGTTTGGTGTCAATGGATTTATGAAATAATATTTATACAATACTTCTAACCACTTAAAAATATGATTGACCTTTGGCAGGAAATATACAGCACGGTAAAGCGAAATAAACTTCGTACCAGTCTTACTGGATTTGCCATTGCTTGGGGAATCTTTATGCTTATTGTGTTACTGGGTGCCGGTAATGGGATAATACATGCTTTTGAAAAAGATTCAAAACAACGAGCCTACAACTCAATTAAAATATTCCCCGGACGTACTACCAAATCATTTGATGGATTGAAAGAAGGGCGTCGCATTCAATTTGATAATCGTGATCTTAGTTCTACTCAACAAAACTTCGAAGACAATATCATCACGATGGGAGCTACTGTTTATCAAGGCTCACAAAATATAAGCTTCGGCAAAGAGTATGTGAATGTAGGTTTGACAGGTGTTTATCCTAACTATTTAGAAATGGAATCGCAGAAACATTATGCCGGACGCTTTATTAATAATATTGATTTAGAACAGCGCCGTAAAGTTGCTATTTTACATAGACGGACTGCGGAAGTTCTTTTTGAAAAAACTCATACTGAACCTATCGGGCAGTTCATCAATATCAATGGAATTGCTTTTCAAGTAGTAGGTCTTTATACAGATGATGCTAGTAGTGCTGATAATGATGTACTAATTCCTTTTTCTACACTACAAACAATCTATGGTAAAGGTGACAAGTTGCATAATTTTGTGTTCTCCACCAAGAATTTAGAATCTGAACAAGCTAATGAAAATTTTGAAGAACAGTTTCGTAAAATGATGGGAAGCAACCATCGCTTTGATCCTACTGATAAAAGCTCACTGTGGATGTGGAACCGCTTCACACAATACCTACAAAGCCAGGGTGCGATGAATATTTTGCGTACAGCAATTTGGGTTATTGGTATTTTTACTTTGTTGAGCGGCATTGTTGGAGTATCTAACATTATGCTTATAACAGTAAAAGAGCGCACACGCGAATTTGGTATTCGTAAAGCATTGGGGGCAAAGCCAAGTTCTATCTTGCTGCTTATTGTTGTAGAAAGTATCGTAATAACTACCTTTTTTGGATACATCGGTATGGTGGCAGGCATTGGGGTAACTGAATGGATGAATGCAGCGTTTGGTAACCAAACTATGGATAATGGTATGTGGAGCTCGACTGTGTTTTCTGATCCTACTGTCGATTTAAGTATTGCGATTCAAGCAACGCTTACTTTGGTTATAGCTGGCACATTGGCCGGTTTCTTTCCCGCTCGCAAGGCGGTTCGCATTCGTCCTATTGAAGCACTTAGAGCAGATTAAAAGATTATGAAATTTGATAGAGATATATTCGAAGAAATTCTTATTACCATCACACGTAATAAGACACGCAGCTTTCTTACCGCTTTTGGAGTGTTTTGGGGCATCTTTATGCTAGTGACACTCATTGGAGGAGGTCAGGGTATGCAAGAAATGATGCAAGCACAGTTTGATGGCTTTGCTACAAATTCTGGTTTTTTATGGCCACAAAGTACTGGCGAAGCTTATAAAGGTTTTCGTAAAGGTCGCTGGTGGACAATGAACTTAGATGATATTGAACGACTGCGTAATGGTGTTCAGGAAATGGATGTGATTACTGCTACTTTAACTCGATGGAATAAAAATGCAGTCTATCAAGATAAAAAAGCAACTACCATAGTAAAAGGACTTTATCCTGTGTATAATAATATTGAACAGCAAGATTTATTAATGGGTAGATTTATTAATGATGTTGATATAAAAGAAGGTCGTAAGGTCTGTGTTCTAGGAAAGCGAATTTATGAGAATCTATTTGATAAAAGTGATGACCCATTGGGTAAATATGTGAAGGTTGATGGAATCTACTACCGGGTTATTGGGGTGACCGAATCGAATGGAAATATTAATATACAAGGCAATAATGCTGAGAGTATTATTTTGCCTTTCACTACAATGCAACGTGCCTACAATGTTGGTCGTGATATAGAGCTGGTTTGCTTTACCGTAAAACCTGGGATAAAAATATCAGATATTCAAGCTAAAGTCGAAGGCATTATTAAGGAAGCTCATCTGATATCTCCTGATGATAAACAAGCCATAATGCTACTCAACACCGAAGCGATGTTTTCGATGATGGATAACTTGTTTAAGGGTATACGAATACTAATTTGGATGGTAGGATTGGGAACATTGCTAGCCGGAGCCATTGGGGTATCTAATATTATGATGGTGACAGTAAAAGAACGTACCACTGAAATTGGTATTCGACGCGCTATCGGAGCACGACCACAAGATATATTGCAACAGATTTTATCCGAGAGTATTGTACTGACTACTGTTGCGGGTATGGCAGGAATAACTTTTGCTGTACTAGTGTTGCAAGGTGTTGAAATGGCTACCACTACCGATACGGGTAGGGTATATGCTTTTCAAGTTTCTTTCTGGGCTGCCATTGGTACTTGTGCATTGCTTATCGCATTAGGGGTGCTGGCAGGGTTGGCCCCTGCTTATCGTGCGATGGCCATTAAACCTATCGAAGCCATTCGTGATGAGTAGTGGTTATAGTATGCAGAGATTATTTACGTATATAATATAAAAAATAAATATAAATTGATATGAAAAAGTTCTTTAAAATCGCACTATTGGTTATCGTAGCCATCATCTTGGTAGGAACCTTTGTATTTCTCTATCAGAAGTCTAAACCTAAAGTTATTGTATATGAACTCGTATCACCTGAGGTGTCAGACTTAGAAAAAAGTACGGTGGCTACCGGTAAGGTAGAACCGCGTGATGAAATCTTAATTAAACCGCAAATCTCGGGCATTGTGGATGTGGTTTATAAAGAGGCCGGACAAAGTATTCGTAAAGGAGAAGTGATAGCCAAAGTAAAGGTTATTCCTGAATTGGGACAAGTGAACTCAGCAGAAAGCCGTGTGAGACTTGCAGAGATTAATGCAACTCAGGCTGAGACAGATTATAATCGTTCGCAAAAGCTATATAAAGATAAACTCATTAGTAAAGAAGAATTTGAGAAGAGTGAAATCAGTTATAAACAATCTCGTGAGGAGCTGCAAACTGCTAAGGATGCTCTCGAAATTATAAAGGAGGGTATTACTAAAAATAGTGCGTCGCTATCGAGTACTCTAATTCGTTCTACTATTGATGGACTCATTCTTGATGTACCTGTTAAAGCTGGTAATTCGGTTATTATGAGTAATACCTTTAATGATGGTACAACCATTGCAACCGTTGCCAATATGAACGATCTTATTTTTAAAGGGAAAATTGATGAGACCGAGGTTGGTAGATTGCATAATGGTATGCCCATTAAGCTAACTTTGGGTGCTTTGCAGAATCTAACATTTGCAGCCAATCTAGAATATATCTCTCCCAAAGGAGTAGAAGAAAATGGAGCTAATCAGTTTGAAATAAAAGCGGCTGTTATTGTTCCGGATACTGTAGTGATTCGTTCTGGATACTCTGCCAATGCTGAGATTGTGTTGCAACGTGCAGCCAATGTGTTGACTGTGCCCGAGGGAGTAATTGAGTTTAGCGGAGACTCAACCTTTGTTCAAGTTCTCACAGATTCAGTTCCGGTGCAAACTTTCCGTCGTCAACCGGTGGTAACGGGTATGAGTGATGGTATCAAAATAGAAATCAAAGAAGGCGTTTCTGCGACTGATAAACTGCGTGGTACCGAAAAAAAAGGATAAATATTTGAGTTTACAAATCATAACTGAATATCAACTAAAATGAAAAAGTATAATTTGATATATGCTCTTTTGCTCGCTTTGCCTATGCAGGCACAACAGCAATGGACACTCCGACAATGTATTGACTATGCCATTGAAAATAGTATCACAATAAAGCAAAGGGCTAATGCGGTAGAACAATCAGCCATTGATGTGAATACGGCAAAATGGAGTAGACTGCCCAATCTTAATGGGTCGGCTGGACAAGGGTGGAGCTGGGGACGTGCTCCTTCTCCGGTAGACAACTCTTATAATGATACGCATAGTTCAAGCACTTCACTACGAGTAGGGACGAGTGTTCCTCTATTTACCGGTTTGCAGATACCCAATCAGTATGCCTATACCAAACTAGCCTTTAAGGCAGCCATTGAAGATTTGAATAAAATAAAAGAAGACATCTCAATCAATGTTGCCTCTGCTTACTTGCAAGTTCTCTCAAACTTTGAAATTCATCAAGTGGCTTTAAAGCAAGTGGAGTTAAGCACTTCTCAATACCGTCGCTTGCAAACCATGCTTGAAGTTGGTAAGGCTGCTCCTGCCGAGGTGGCTGAGGCAAAAGCTCGTGTGGCGCAAGATGAGATGAATGCTGTGCAAGCGAGTAATAATTATCAATTAGCACTGCTCGATTTGAGTCAGTTACTAGAACTTCCTACTCCCGAAGGTTTTGTACTTGACACTTCAGAGGCATTGCCTGACTTTACACCACTAACTCCTCCTGATGCTATCTATACCGAAGCATTGGGTAATAAACCTGAGATAAAAGCTGCTCAATATCGTTTGACTAGTAGTGAAAAGAGTATTCGAATTGCTCAAAGTGCTTATTATCCACAACTATCTTTTAGTGCCGACTTGTCTACAAGCTATTATACCCTTGCGGGTGTTTCTGCTGATGCTTTTGGCAAGCAACTAAAGAATAACTTAAATAAATATGCAGGGTTTAATTTAAGCATACCTTTATTTAACCGTTTTACTACTAGAAATCGCGTACGTACGGCAAGGCTTCAACAACAGAGTTTGGCACTTGAACTAGATAATGCTAAAAAAGTGCTTTATAAAGAAATACAACAGGCTTGGTATAATGCTGTTGCTGCTGAAAGTAAATACAACAGTAGCTTGGTAGCCGTGGATGCCAATCGTATAGCTTTTCAACTTATTAGCGAGAAGTTTGACAATGGTAAAGCAACACTGTTGCAGTATGACGAAGCAAAACAAAACTTAGCTAAGGCTGAGGCCGACCAAGTACAAGCTAAATTTGGATATTTGTTTAGTGTCAAAGTGCTCGATTTTTACAAAGGAATACAGATTCATTAATTCATAACTTGTGTGTGTCTGCGTGTTGTTTCTTCGCTTGTGGAGAGATGACACGCTTTTCTTTTTAATAAATATTCCTTTAGATACTTCTAATCAGATAATTGTAACTTGTTAAAACTATAAATATAATCTGAATTTTGTGTTGGTTTTCATTTGATGTTTAGTTAAATAGACTACCTTTACATTCGACGAATTAACCAAATTGTTTATGTACAAAAGCATTTTATTTTTACTATTACTAATTATTCCTTTTTTTGAAGCATCGGTCCCTACTCAAACAACAAAGGTAGATGAGGTTTCGAACACAACTAGTTCTACCACTTACGAACAGCTGTACGAAGAGATGAACTTGGGAGGGATTGTAGGGTACACAGCCTTTAAACATGCATTTGAAGGATACAACAGAATTGAAAATAAAAATAAAGAAATTCTGACACTAATTGATTTTACCAAACCTTCGACTGAGAAACGCTTGTATGTGTTTGATATGAAAAATAAGAAGATGCTATATCATTCGGTTGTTTCTCATGGACGCAATAGCGGCGAGAACTATGCAACCTCTTTTTCAAATAAAGTAGGTTCGTTTCAGAGCTCTTTAGGCTTTTATTTAACCGAAGGTACATATCAAGGAAAGAATGGATATTCGCTTATTCTCGAAGGACTTGAGAATGGTATAAATGACAAAGCTCGCGAACGAGCTATCGTGATGCACGGGGCAGCTTATGCAAATCCAGCACTTATTTCTGCTAATGGCAGGCTAGGAAGAAGTCTTGGTTGTCCTGCATTGCCATTGAGTATTACAAAACCAATCATAAATACAATAAAAGATGGAAGTGTACTATTTATTTATGCTGATAATAAAGACTATATGGCTAAAACTAATATTCTTTCTCAGCAACCACGTGAGCTTCTATCGTACAATAAATAATCAATACTTAATATAGACATGAAGAAATTTACCTGCGTACAAGATATCGGCGATCTTAAGAAAGCAGTTGCCGAAGGACTTGAGATAAAAAAAGACCGTTTTAAATTTGTAGAGTTAGGACGTAATAAAACGTTATTGATGATTTTCTTTAACTCTAGCTTGCGCACCCGATTGAGCACTCAGAAAGCGGCTATGAACTTAGGAATGAATGTGATGGTTCTTGATATAAACCAAGGAGCTTGGAAACTTGAAACTGAACGTGGGGTAATTATGGATGGGGATAAACCTGAACACTTGTTGGAGGCTATCCCTGTAATGGGGTGTTATTGCGATATTATCGGAGTTCGTGCTTTTGCTCAATTTGAAAATCGCGATTTCGACTATCAAGAAACAATTATAAATCAGTTTATTCAACACGCTGGTCGTCCTGTATTTTCAATGGAAGCTGCAACACGTCATCCGCTTCAGAGTTTTGCCGATTTGATTACTATCGAAGAGTATAAGAAGACTCCTCGTCCTAAAGTGGTTATGACTTGGGCGCCTCACCCTCGTGCTCTTCCGCAAGCAGTGCCTAACTCTTTTGCAGAATGGATGAATGCTACTGATTATGATTTTGTTATTACTCACCCACATGGTTATGAACTTGATCCTAACTTTGTGGGAAAAGCTAAGGTTGAATATGACCAAATGAAAGCTTTTGAAGGCGCTGACTTTGTTTATGCTAAAAACTGGGCTGCTTACGAGGGAGATAACTACGGAAAAATATTAAGTTCTGATCGTGATTGGACTGTTAGCGACCGACAAATGGCTGTGACTAATAATGCCTATTTCATGCACTGTTTGCCTGTGCGCAGAAATATGATTGTGACAGATGAGGTTATCGAAAGTCCTCAATCACTTGTTATTCCCGAAGCGGCTAATCGAGAAATATCAGCGCAGGTGGTTATTAAACGACTTCTTGAGGGATTAGAAAAATAATGTCTATATAGTCTAAATGTCAAAAGCGAATATTATTGTGCTAATTGCTATAATGATATTCGCTTTTTGTGTTACACAAGCTTACTTACTTTAAAAAGAAATAAATGGGTGTCTTATAATTTTGTGTTATGATTATTAATGTGTTGATTACTATTATATTACGAGATTGCTTTGTCCTAAAAATTCCATAGATACTTTTGCCTCAAAACATAGATACTTTTGCACCAAAACATAGATACTTTTGGGTCAAAACATAGTAACTTTTTATACATAACTTACTATGTTATTTTTTGTAGAATACTAATCTAAAATATCTCACAATGGGGAGTGTAAACTGCCTGTTTCTATCTTTTCTTGTTAAATAAAGTATTGTGATTGATTCTTTAGATAGCGTTATAATACAAGAAAGGCTCTTGCTACAACATTTGTAGTGAGAGCCTTCTTTGTTTTAGTCGATGAGTTTGTTTAGTTAATAACAAACTTTTTTCCATTTCTAATGTATATACCTCGAGTTGGGTTCTTTACCACTTTACCTGATAAGTCGAAAATTGGTCCATCTTTCTTTTCGTCGTAAATAGACTCGATGCCTGTAGACAGAGAGGTAAGATTAATATAGAAGAGATTGTTTGTATCTGCTTTTTTTAGCTCATGACTACCAGCTTCTAATTCTACCTCAATGATGTTGCCTGCTGTGCTGCTAACCTTTTGTCCATTCACTTTAATATTTGGTGTTGATCCATTGGCAAAAACAAGAGTCAACTTCATTTTTTCGGTTGTAGTAAAAGTGATTGATGTGGCAGATTCCATTTTTAAGCACCAGTCGTACACAACTCCATTTACAGTTGCACTCCCTTTATCGTTTGAGTAGTTGCCTATTACTGTATAAAATGAGTTTGATGGTTTTTTGTCTGATGAGAAAAAGCATTCATAACTATCTACAGGTTGAGGAGGCGTAATATCACCATCACCGTCTCCATCACCACCAGGGTTACCTCCACTATTGTCATCATTAAAAAAGCCTACAAATGATGAGCGATAATTAGTGATAGCACTCTTGAGTGCATCATTTAAAGCATAAGATGCATCATCTACACTATTATTAAATGTCCATACAAAATCACCATGTTGCATACGTCCTGCTCCATATTGACCAGTTACTACCGTAGGAACATTGATTGCCTCATCAACGCTGTAGCTATATATTTTAGAAGGATCGGTGTCGAAGTTATTGTAAGTGGTGCCACCTGCTAGTGTGACGTAAGAGGCTGGAACTTGCTCGTCACGAGTTGTTGCTTCATAACAGTCAAAGCCTGTGGCTGACTCTTTTTGAGTAACCAATCGGAAGTTAGAACTTTTTTCAGCATAGTGATTTCCAAAAGATTTAATCATTCCTCCATCTTCGCCCGAAAAAGTAGTTGTTCCTCCTGCTATATCTGTTCCTTGTTTGGCAATCATCATGGGTCTGTTGGTATTTCTATAATAATTGCTTTCAACAAAAACATTTGATGCAGTAGTTGCTCCCACGCCATATTTAGAAACTCCATCGAAATAGTTGTTGTATACATGTACACTCATTGAGCGAACACGAGGATGACGTGAGTCCGAATGGTCAAACCAGTTATGATGATACGTGATAAAATTTTCTCCAGTTTCACTCTTCATACCGCACAATGCCATTTTCCCAGAATCCCAAAAACGATTGTATGAAAAAGTCATATATTTGGAATCGTCTTTGCAGTCTAACGAGCCATCACCTTTTGCCTGATCAGATGCACTACCTGTTTTACCATAGAAGAAATCAATGTTGTGAACCCAACAATTGCTGTTTGCTGTATCAAATGAAATGCAATCGTCTAGGCAAAGCATAACAGCAAAATTGCGCAGCTCTACGCTTTTACTGTTGCGTATCAATATTCCAAATCCACGAATAGTAGCATCATTTCCTACTCCTTCAATTGTTAAGTTCATTTCGCTATAGGCTTTAGAACCTTTTATTTGTAGACCCTCGGCGCTACTCATTAACTCATCCATATCGGCATATTCTATTGTGCCAAGCAATCGAAATGTTATTGGAGTTGTATCGTATCCTTTTTGTTTTGCATTGATAATAGATTGCATTCCAACAAATTCTTGCGATTCCCCCTTGCTACTTATTACTATCGGGCAAGTTACTGTTTTGGCATTAGCAGCAGTAACATAAATTACTTTTGCATTCTCTTTTAATGTACCATCATCATTGTATGCACCAATCCCCGAATAGTTTAGATGTGCAAAACCTCCTCGATCATTGGCTTTAACAGCTACCGATGGTGTTTCTATAACTTGGTCTGCTATTTCTGCATCATTTGCATTTATGGGTACAATTTTAAATTGATATGTCCCAGCTTTAATGCCAACCACATCTGCTCTACCATATGTTCCATAGTTGCGCACTAGTTGTTTGTCAAGTTGAATATATTCACTTGATGCATCTTTATAATATACATGATAATCAGTGGCATCATCAATCAGTGTCCATGTAGTAAATGCTGATTCGAACCATCCTTGTGTCTCTTTTATAGAAATTTGAGCGAAAGAGCTCATTGACACAAATAACATGACCAACATTAGAGTTTTGATTCTCATAGTTTTAATTTATTAAATGTAGTTTTTAAAAATTATAATAGTGGTTTAAGTTGCAAGAATACGAATAAGAATGCTTTGTGTTGTGCAATAATAAATGTTTTATGTAGAAAAAACGGTCCAAAGAGCAACTGAAATTTCAGTAATACTCTTTAGACCGTTTTTATTTTCTTAGGATTATCTTACTCTATTTTTCGATAGGTTTATTTGCTTGTATCCAACCATTAATTCCCGTATTCAATTCATAAATCTTATACCCTTTTTTAGCAAGAATAGTTGCTGCCTTTTTACTGCGTTGACCGCTACGACAATATACTGCAACCGGCTTTTCTTTAGAGAGATTTTTATCAGCTTGATCTGCAAACGAGGCATCGAGCACATTGATATTTTTACTCTTGGCGATATGGCCATCAATATACTCTTCTGGAGTGCGGACGTCTATCAGTTGAGTACTCTTTTGTTGCAAGAGAGTCTCAAAATCATTAACGTTCATCGATTCAAAATCAGCTTTCTGTTGATTTGAAAAAAGTGAGCTAAGTAGAGAAAACATAATGATTAGAATATAATTCATCGTTTATTGAATACTATTGTTTTTAAATTCGTACGGACCACATTCTTGTAGCTGATCGGCCTCATTGTTGTAGCTGAAGTAAACTATCACTGTTGTATGATCAGCCTCAAAATATTGTTGAATAGGAATAGAAAGATAAGCTCTCTTTGCATTGAAAGCATTCTCTTTATCTTTTCCTGCATCATGATAAAGTAATATTTTGATAATTTTTCTCTCTGCTTGAATAATGTTTTCTTTTTCAACAAAACACAATGTATGCTTATCTAGATAAGTATTTATAGAAAGCAAAATGTTAAGATAACCATATCCTTCCCAGATACTTAATAACCTAGCAGGGTCAGTCTTAATTCCATTTTCCAACTCTTTGGAGGTGGGAAGTAATGGAATAGATGATGTGGTAGGTGCTAAAGCATAAATAATAGCCTCACCTTTAGATGGTTGTTCAATATTGGCAACGACTCTAATTGTGGTATCTTTTTTTATCACTGTTCCTGTTCTGTCTTCCACAATCTTTACTCTTTCGCCTTTATCTGTAACTGCTGAGGTTAGTGTACCTGATCCGTCTGATTTCATAGACAAAAAATCAAGTTTTACGGGTGGATACGAATTCTCACTATTGCTACATGCAGATATAGCAATTAGTGTCAGAAGACAGAGAAAAGCGTGCAGAAACTTAATCATTGAACAGCTTTTAAATAATTCTTTAATGGATTTGCATACATCTCAAGAATGGATTCGTATAAAAATGGAATATCTTTATTCTCTAAATCAATTTTGTCAATTTGACCAGCCACATAAACTTCAAAAGCTGATTTCTCCTCTTGTGAGTAACGATTGTTGAATTTATTTGTTCCACCCAATAAATCATAAGCCACATAGTTGCAAGGATACAAACGATAGTTGCTATGAATGGTCTTATCTATCAAAGTAGATATTGCAGTAAATAACTCTGTCTTAGGAAGTGAATGGTCTAATTTATCTAGTTCACTGTTAATGCTTGGAGCAATATACATATGCACTCTTCCTTTACGTCCTAAAATACCGATCTGCATATTTGCCATATCATCAGCAGGCGATTTCTTATATTCAGGGTTATCGCGCTTCTGTTGGAACTCCTTTGCTTTTAAGTAATCACATGGATCGTATTCATAAGATAGGGTGAGGGGGGCAATATTCATCTCCTTTATTCTATCTATAACATTACCTTCGCCAGCCATAGCCATCATTTTCAATACACTATCTTGAGTACGATCGTCTGCGTTTTTTGCACGTCCTTCGCGCTGTGCTATCCATATAGATTCCTTTTTTTGGGTTATGGCATAGTGCATATAGCGTGACATACGACCAGATGACTCGAGAATTTGGCGCATAGTGAGCCCTCTTTGTACAATAAACGATTTGTTTATACGTACAAACTTTTTAATCCAAGGGTGGATAAACAAGTTGTCACCAATTGCTATTTCTACTGTATTAAGATTGGCATCGATTAGTTTTACAGAAAGAAAACTAGAATCGAGAGTTATATCGCGGTGATTTGATAGAAAGGTGTGAGCTTTGGATGTATCTGTTAAATCAGAAAACTCTAATGTAACTCCATCTGTATATTGATCAATAATTTTATTGATAATCACATAACAAATAGCACGTTGAAAATCAGCTTTAGTCTTGCATGAACGAATAACTTCAGCTAGTTTTTCGTACGATAACTCCGGAAAAACTGCTATTGCCATTTGTTTAAATGCAGGGTCAGCCAATAATTCTTCTATAACTATTGGAAGTTCCTCATCGTGGTAAGGACGTATCTCATCGAACTCTTTTGTATCCATCTTTATCATGAATTTAGTGAAACTTATTCTCTATAATATCAGTCATTACATCCTTAATATCTAAACCTGCTCCAGCAATTTGTTGAGGAATAAAACTTGTGGCTGTCATTCCTGGAGTTGTATTAACCTCAAGCAAGTTTACTTTATCACCGGCAGTAATGATGTAGTCTATTCGTACAATGCCTGAACAACCTAATATATCATATATAGCTGAAGTCAAGGCTTGTATACGTCGAGTTAAATCGTCTGAAATGCGCGCCGGTGTAATCTCTTCTACCTGACCATTGTATTTTGCATCATAATCGAAAAACTCATTTATTGTTACAACTTCTGTAATAGGGAATACAACTGATTTCTCTTTTGTTTTGTAACATCCACAAGTAACTTCAGTTCCTTCCATAAATGCCTCTATTACAATTTCTTTAGCCTCTTCAAAAGCTTTAACAATCGCAGGCTGAATTTGTTCTTTTGTCTTTACTTTAGTTACCCCAAAGCTAGATCCTCCTAAACTAGGTTTAATGAAACAAGGTAATCCAATCTTGTCAACTACTTCCTCGTTTGAAATGGTTTGTCCTGAGCGTAGCATTAGTGATTCAGCAATACGTACGCCAAATGATTTCAAGTACTGATTGCAAGCAAATTTATCGTAAGTAATAGCTGCTGCTAAAACACCACAGCATGAGTAGGGGATGCGAAGTAGGTCGAAATAACCTTGGAGACGACCATCTTCACCAGGAGTGCCATGGATAGTAATGTATGCAAAATCGAATATAACTTTACGTTCTTGGACAATAAAGCTAAAATCATTGCGATCAATTGGTGCTTTTGTGCCGTCGGGCAAATTTACCTCCCAACGTAACCCCTCCATTTCAACCACATATAAGTCATACTTTTCTTTATCTATAAATGAATAAACTCCTTGCGCGCTACGCAAAGAGACTTGAAATTCGGAGGTGTCTCCTCCTGCTATAATAGCTATTATACGTTTCATTCTATATCTCGGTTACTAATATAAGTTCTCCATTTTTCTATTACTGACTCCATATCTTTGGGTATCGGAGTACTAAAGTTCATCTCTTCGCCTGTTACAGGGTGTATAAAACCTAATGTCATGGCATGGAGCGCTTGACGTGGACAAGTATCAAAACAATTGTTGACAAATTGTTTGTATTTAGCGAAGTGAGTTCCTTTGAGTATCTCATGTCCTCCGTAACGTTCGTCATTAAAGAGTACATGACCAATGTGTTTCATGTGAACGCGGATTTGATGTGTTCTTCCTGTTTCTAGCACGCATTCAACTAACGTCACATAGCCTAAACGCTCTAAAACTTTATAATGCGTTACGGCATGCTTCCCCATCTCATCATCAGGTGTGACAGCCATTTGCATGCGGTCTTTGGGGTTGCGTGCGATGCTGCCAACAATTGTTCCTTCATCATTTTCAACGGTTCCCCATACTAAAGCACGGTATTTACGTTTTGTTGTTTTATGAAAGAACTGATTTCCTAAGTGGGTTTTGGCATCAGGTGTTTTAGCGATCACAAGTAGTCCGGAAGTGTCTTTGTCGATGCGATGCACTAATCCCAAACGAGGATCATTAGCATCATAATTGGGGTTGTCTTGCATGTGCCATGCTAATGCGTTGACTAAAGTTCCATGATAATTGCCATGACCAGGGTGCACTACCAGACCTGCCGGCTTATTGACCACCATCAATGTTTCATCTTCATAAATAATATCTAGTGGTATATTTTCTGGGATAATCTCATTCTCATATCGCGGACGATCCATCATTACTGTAATCACATCGCCGGGCTTAACTTTATAATTGCTTTTAACCGGTTTCCCGTTTGCCATCACAAAGCCGCTATCTGCAGCATTTTGTATGCGATTACGAGATGCATTAACAATCCGTTCAAATAAATATTTATCTACTCTAATGGGGTTTTGTCCTTTATCAACTACTACTTTAAAGTGCTCATAGAGTTGCGAATTAGCTTCATCACCTACTGGCTCAATATCATCCATTGAATCGTCCAGTTCATCTTGTATCTCCTCTATCATATTTTATATTTATTCTTTTAGACGATTATCATTTTGTTAGAACCACGATTCTTCTTCATGTTTATTTCCTGATTTTTGACTTAAAGGAGCTGATTCGTTCAGAATTTCAATATTCTCTATATCAATAGAATCACTATCTGATATAATAGGTTTATGGCCATCACCTACAATTAATGTAAGTGTTGCACCTGCTGGAACTTTATCACCGGGTTGAAGTTCACGACCGTTATAAATAACTCCATATACCCAATCTTTTTCGCCAGATATTAACTCGTTTTCTGTAAGTTTGAAACCTGAGGCTAATATTCGTCCTTGTGCCTGACGTACTGAACTGTTATCAGCAACATCTGGTACAGAAAATAGGGGAACTTTATTAGTATTGATTGTTAAATAGATTGTGCGGCCTTTTTTTACTTTTTGGCCTGCAGCAGGATTTAGATCGAGTATAGTACCAGGTGTCTTATCTTTTACATAATTGGAGTCTGAGACAACTACTTCTAACTCATGCTTGTTAAGCATTTCGGTTGCTTGGTTGACATTTAAGCCTGTAACATCTGGAACCACAATAGC
>DKPL01000017.1:1743-4117 GCA_002471185.1 Bacteroides sp. UBA7335 | reverse complement strand
TGCTATATATTTGCTAGTTTTCAATGAAATAAATATTTATCGGTAATTATCAAAACGTTATTTGATGCAAATATACTACTTTCAAAACAGAGTATTGTAGAGTTTTACCTACTTTTTAAAAGCACTATAAGATCGGCTGAACTATATATAAATGAATATATAATAGTATGCAGATTAATTTTACGTATACAAGTAAGAGGACTAGAACTTCTTTGATTTGTTATTCTGTTGAAAATATAGATCTTATATATGGACTTGCTAAATCATTCTATAACAAAAACTACTGATTCATATATAGGTGCCCAGTCATAAACAAACTTGGCATGTGATGTAGCATTTCTTACACACATGTGCGAACGAGGAGTAGTCCCTAAAGATGGACTGTATTCAATTAAACTGGTTTGAGGTAAGTTAGTCGGTACTCCATGTATATAGCCTCCATTTGAGAAACGACTAGCATAGGGAGCAAAACCTCCTTTTTCTTGAGAACCATCTTTGAGGAAAACCATTTTTTGTTTTTTTTCTTGGATTACAAAAATACCAAGAGGGGTTCTTTGAGCGTAAGGAGGAGCATAACGACCTGTAGTTGCTGGATTCATGCTACGAATAGTCCACTTTGCTTTGTCTGTATGCTCAATTGTTGCTATGTTTTGATTGCTTCGATCAACTACAATTGCTTTTTTAAATAAATTGAGAGTGTCTGGAATTTGTTTAATATATTTTTTTGGCACTAACCATTCGCCACCAAAATGAACAGGTGCTATTTTGATAAAACTACCCTCTTCTCCTAAATAGCGAACTAGACCTCCATCTTTACCATATCTTACAGGAATAGTGGTGTCATTTAAGGCATAGAGTGGTGCCGATTGATAACGTTCTATCCCAAGCGTATCTGCTATACGTTTATAAGCATCTCTTTTGTAAGTTCTTATTAGTGGAGCTTCTCCATTTCGATTTTTGTAGTTTTGTAGAATAGCCCACCTTGTTGATTCTTGTTGCAGGTTTTCTAATAATGCTAGACGCTCTTTTATTTTATTCCATTGAAAACAGCGTGTTGTATCTTTATAAGGATATACATCATCTAAAGTATATTTATCATACAATAGTGATTTTTCTAATGCTATATCATCAGCAGTTAATAATGGAGTTTCTTCTTCTATTAACTGTGTTGGTTGTGAAATCGAATCAAGCTCTACAATTGTATTGAAAACAACTGATTCGACTTTGTCTTTAGACTGACACGAACCACAAGATATTGTGAAAAACAATATTAATATATATACCTTATAATTTTTCATTATGTTCTGATTTGTCCATTTCCTTCAATTACCCATTTGTAAGAGGTTATTTCTTCTAATCCCATTGGACCACGTGCATGCAATTTTTGAGTACTAATTCCGATCTCGGCTCCTAGTCCAAATTGAGCACCGTCGGTGAAAGCTGTTGATACATTAGTGTATACACATGCTGCATCTACTAATTGTGAAAACAAAAATGCATGCTCTTTGTTTTCAGTAATAATACATTCACTATGTTTCGAACTGTTTTCGTAAATATGTCCTAACGCTTCTTCTATATTGTTTACTGTTTTAATGGCCATTTTATAGTCTAAAAACTCTGTACCATAACTTGCACGATTCGCTTCTTTTAAAAGATTATCATTATAGCTTCCCTTTAATGCATCGTAAGCTTTCTTATCTGCGTAAATTGTTACATCTTTTTCTTGTAATTTACTGCATAGTTGTGGCAAGTCACTTAATCTGTCTTTGTGTTTAATGAGACAATCTAACGCATTGCAAACACTTACTCTACGTGTTTTTGCATTGTTGATAATAGAAGCTCCTTTTAAAAGGTCTCCTTCACTATCAAAATAGGTGTGGCAAATACCTGCGCCAGTTTCAATAACAGGCACTTTAGCGTTATCTCTAACATAATTAATAAGATTACTACTACCTCTAGGAATAATTAAATCTACATAATTAACGGCATTGAGTAATGCACTAGTAGCTTCTCTATCTGTAGGTAGCAACACAACGATATTTGTGTCAATATTAAATTGATTAAGTACTTTATGAATTACAGCAACTATGGCTTTATTTGAAAACTCAGCATCACTTCCTCCTTTTAATATACATGCATTGCCACTTTTAAAACAAAGTGAAAAAACATCAAAACTGACATTGGGACGTGCTTCGTAAATGACGCCTATTACTCCAAATGGAACACTTGTTTTGGTTAGTTTCATTCCATTAGGACGAACCTCTTGCTTAATTGTCTTGCCTAATGGAGAAGGTAACGTTGCTACACTTTTTATGTCAGAAGCAATGTTCTTAATACGCTCTTTTGTCAATTTTAGTCTATCATATTTTGGATA
>DKPL01000017.1:0-1493 GCA_002471185.1 Bacteroides sp. UBA7335 | reverse complement strand
CCTTTTTGGTTTTCTTCCAAAATATAGTTGCTTTCTAAAATCGCTGCATTTGCTACAGCATTCAATATTTCATTAATTGATGAGTCGCTAAGAGTTACTAGTTCTCTACTAGCACTTTGTACAGCTTTAAATGTTTTTGTCAAATCCATAACTATTCAATATATAGATAATCATAATGAACTACAGGCCTTTTACCATGTTTTCCCATAGAATCTAATGCTTGTGTTGAACTACAATTTGCTTTTCCTACTCCAATTGTATTGTTTAAGTGATTGACGATAAGTACGATATCATCTTTCTCAAACTCACCCTCAATCTTGGTTATTCCAATCGGTAAAATACTAACTGCAGTATCTGAATTTAATTTATTAGCAGCACATTCGTTAATATGTATTTGTCCTTTGGCAAACCCCTCACTGTGTGCTATCCATTTTTTTATACTCGATACACTATTGTTACTTGGTACAAAGCGTGTGCAGATAGTTTCTTCTGGCGATTCTATTAGGTTAACAAGTATATTATTTGTTTTCCCGTTTGCTATAATTACCTCAATACCTTCATCTGCTACTTTGCGCGCAATATTAGTTTTGGTCAGCATTCCTCCACGGCCAAAACTGGACTTGCTTGTTTGAATATAATCAGTTAAATCTCTACCATGTTCAATTTCTCTAATAACAGTAGATGTTGGATCAGATGGAATACCATTGTATATTCCATCGATATTGCTGAGTATAATTAGTTTTTGTGTATCCATCATCGAAGCAATTAATCCCGATAGCTCATCGTTATCGGTGAACATTAATTCAGTAACAGAAATGGTGTCGTTTTCATTCACTATGGGAATAACATTGTTTTCAAGCATTACATTCATGCAGTTCTTTTGATTGAGATAATGTCTTCGCGTTGCAAAGCTTTCTTTGGTTGTTAGAATCTGTCCTACTGTAATGCCATAATCTCTAAAAAGCTCATAATATCTATTTATCAATTTTACTTGTCCAATGGCTGAAAACAATTGACGTTGATCTACACTATCAAGCTTTTTGTTGATTTGTATTTCGCTTTTACCAGAAGCCACGGCTCCCGATGAGATAAGGATAATTTCTATTCCTTTTTTATGGAGAGTAGCGATTTGATCCACCAAACACGACATTCGTGTCACGTCTAATGTCCCATCCGAACGAGTTAGTACGTTACTTCCTATTTTTATAGTAATGCGTTTAAACTTATTTTTCATTGTTGCTGACTATTTGAAAGCACAAAGATAAAAAAACTGCTAATATTGAAAGCTTATGTTCTTATTAAATAATAATTTGACTATTGTGCTTCTTTCAAGTATTGAGATATTGGAAAAATAATACGCTATGAGATATAAAATATAACTCATTATAAATAGTCGTTTGATGATTATAAGAAATTACTTATCGACTCTTGAGTATTTAATGTAAACTGTTTCTTATTCGTTTTCTTTTTTATCACGATTGCGAATAATTTCC
>DKPL01000062.1:997-2949 GCA_002471185.1 Bacteroides sp. UBA7335 | reverse complement strand
TTCAAAATGTCCCTGCTTGAGCTCTTTGTTATGTTAAGCAACTCTCAAAGTTTTCGGATGCTATGTCGATCATTCGTAAACTTTTAACTTAATACTTGTGTACAGCACAAACTGCCTAACCATTATTGACAAAACAAGACAGAGTCGTAGAATAAATTCATAAAGATCAGAATCTCCATATAAAAATGAGTATTTTTTCCAAGTTAAAAACAAAAAAAATGTAACAACATTGAGAAAAGTATAATTTATATTGAATGTGCTGACAAAGGATTTCAATGTCCACTATTTGTTGGTTCGCATAATGAGTGCAAAATAAAACATTATAACTACTCCATTGACCGAATTGAAATAGAACACATTTTATTTCTTCACTCAAATCTCTCTAGTTACTTCACGCTGGAATATAATGAACACCCCCAAAACATTATTGAACGGCTAAAAAAACTTAAACATCAGATCTGCTACGAAATTTTAAGAAACGGAGGGCTCGAAGTAATAAATGACAGAATAAATCAACTTGAAAACAGTATGCAACAACTTGATAGTTACATCATTAAATGCAGCAAAAATATTCATGCAATAGTTTCAAGCATCGAACAACAATCAATAGATTTAAAACAAGAGTTAACGTCAAGCAAAGACAAAGAATTGTATGTATCCAGTTCTTTTTTTGATGAGGAAAGATACGATAGCGACATTGAAAGCGAGTTGCGCGACTTCAAAATTAATATGTATTATCAAGCCTTAGATGAACTAACGATGCTTGATACGGAAAATCCAGTGTCATATATCATCCGACGTAATATAGATACTATATTATACATGCTCATAGTCAACGAAATTCAGCGCATCGTTCTTGGAATAGTAAATAGATTAGCTACACATGATCAATTCTATTGCGATGCTTTTGATTTCATCACGCAACACTCATGTCAGATTAGTTTTAGTGAATTAATTAAAAAATGCAAAATAGTAGACTAATCTAATGGTCCCAAAACATAACATTTAGTTAAGGGGCATAGCGTAGCACGCTTGCGGGCGCAGCGGTTTGAAATGGGCATAAAATTCGCGTAGCGGATGCCCATTTCAAAATGTCCCTGCTTCAACTTTTTGTTATCACGGAACACGGTGCTCACACTGCAATGTGTTTTGCGTACCCAAAACATGAATTAACTCTACTTTCGCAGTTAAAATCACTACGCAGCATACTACAGAACGTTACATCTGGTGACTCAGAGTACATACCGCGTTACTATACGGAAAGTTTCAACTTTATAACGCAGTTAGGCTATTGATGAGATCTTGAACTTGAAAACAGTTTGCGTTGCACTAAGTGTGCTGCTTATTTCTTCGTTTGCATATGCAGCACTTGCTCCTGATTTTCAGGGGCATTATGAGCGATATTATAATGACCTGTTGGATACAAACTCGGCCTTTATTGATTTAACTAAGGTTGGGTCGAGCACATACGAACTATCAGGGACATCAGTTTGGGTAGGCGACTCATCCTCTGGTCTGGTAAATCTTGGAGAAATCGACGGCGTAGTAACGTTAACAGGCAATCAAATAGACTATGATGTTGACGGCTGTACTCTACAAATTATATTAGACCAAAATAGACTCGTAGTTAGTGAAGACAATGGTTGTGGCGGGTTAAATGTCTCCTTTAATGGGACGTACCGGAGAACCTCAGAGAGTCAATAGCCATACAAACAGTTCAAGAGGGATTCGCAACGCGTGGCATTTTTACTGTACGTTGGTTTTAGTGATTAAGGTGGTATGCGGCGGCTAGGTATTGCGTTGCTCACCCCTTAACAGAGCGTTAAAGATATAACATTTCTCATTCGCCGTAGTACCCTACCACGGCAATATTACAATTATCTCATGCGCCGAAAACATTAATTAAATGCCTTTCCTGATAACATTTAATTAAGGGGCATAACGGAGCACGC
>DKPL01000062.1:0-739 GCA_002471185.1 Bacteroides sp. UBA7335 | reverse complement strand
CCCATTTCAAAATGTCCCTGCTTTAATTTTTTGTTATACCACGATTAACACCGGACCCATTTCTTCTTACTTTCAGACGATCTCTCAATCAAATTTAAATTACGTAATGAATTTACCGCTTTAGTAAACTCAGCCTTAGATAACCCTACTTTACTTTGAAAATCAGGCCCAAAGGCTAATGGTGATCTCAATAATTTGTAGATTTTTTCTTCAGCTTCTGTAAGGTTTTGGATGGCGTTCGCATTTTTTAGCAATGGAACAACTACATTTTCTTTTGTTCTGTGAATAATACTGGTTACACCAATAAGTTCAGATTGGAACTCAAACGCAGAGATTAGATTTTCATCATTGCTGAACAATTCAACATTTACCACTGATAAGTGCTTCTTCTCCAGAAGAGATAATATCCTAGCCAAACACGCAATAACATAAAAGTCTGCCTGATTGTTTCCTGCTGGATAATCTGATAGATACAAGTATAATTTCTTTTCGCAATGAAGCTTTACAGCTTCTGCCTTCGAAAAGACAAAAACCTTATCAATTACAGTAGCCTGTATCTTCTCGACCTCTTTTAAACCAATATTCTCAGCATCTACAAATATAATCTTCACTTTGGCTTCCTGCCCTATATGAGACACATATATATATTACATGAAACGCCATAAAGGTAAAAACAGTGGTATAACTTCTAACTAAGGGGCATAACGGAGCACGCCTGCGTGCGCAGTGGTTTGAAATG
>DKPL01000025.1:28685-29411 GCA_002471185.1 Bacteroides sp. UBA7335 | reverse complement strand
TTGAATGACAGAAAATGTTTTGATACTATTGATAAAACAATTACTCTTTCTCTCCCTAAAGGATATTATATATTTAAGATAGGGAATGTTGTTAGAAAGATTGTAATAAAGTAAATGTTCTCATAAATATTCTAAGTTTTAGAATTGTATCATACATAGTAATATCCCATGAAATCTTATAACGAACAAGATATTTTAGACTTTATTCAAGATGAAAAAACATTGCGGAAAGGTTTTGAGATGATTGTAGCCCAATATAGCGAACTGCTTTATTGGCAAATAAGAAGAATGGTACTGTCTCATGATGATGCTAATGATTTACTTCAAAATACATTTATTAAAGCATGGACCAATATTGAATATTTTAGAGCTGAAGCTAAACTATCTACATGGTTATATCGCATTGCATTAAATGAATGTATTACATTTTTGAATAAACAACGTGCTCAACAAACTATTGCTATTGATGATTCGGAAGCTGATGTGTTGCAAAAGCTAGAAAGCGATCCTTATTTTTCAGGTGATGAGGTACAGTTGAAACTACAAAAGGCTTTATTAAGTTTACCAGAAAAGCAGCGTATGGTATTTAATCTTAAATACTTTCAAGAGATGAAATATGAAGAGATGTCTGAAATATTTGGAACTACAGTAGGGGCTCTAAAGGCTTCTTATCATCACGCTGTGAAAAAAATTGAGAAATTTTTGGAGGATGAGAATTAAACCTTT
>DKPL01000025.1:23455-28507 GCA_002471185.1 Bacteroides sp. UBA7335 | reverse complement strand
TGGAGGATGAGAATTAAACCTTTTATTTATCTTGTAGTCTAACAAATAAAGTTGTGGAGAATATATGAAGGAAGAAGATGAAATATTAAAGAAAATAGGTAAAGAGAGCTCTTTTAAAGTGCCTGATAACTATTTTGAAAATCTCACTTCTGAAGTTATGAGTAAGCTCCCTGAAAAGGAAACTATAGTTGCTCATAGAGAAGTGGGTAGATGGAGCAAATTAAAACCTTTGTTCTATATGGCTGCTATGTTTGTCGGTGCTGCTTTGATAATAAAGGTTGCATCCGTAGAATTAGGATCTAACGTATCATCAACTCTTAATATCACTGAAAATATGGATGGAGATATGATTACTGATCAATATATAAGTGAAGCTGTTAATGGCTCAATGATGGATGATTACTCACTGTATGTCTATTTGACAGATGCGAGTGCTGAATAACTAAATTAAACTTATTGATTGTAAAATGAAAAGATTGATTATTCTATCGTTTATGATTTGTAGCTTTGTTTCAATGACAATGGCTCAAGAAAAAGGTAATCAGCATCGTTTATCGCCAAGTGAATTCCGCGAAAAACAACAAATGTTTATTACAGATAAAGCCAATTTGACAAAAGAAGAGGCTGCAAAATTCTTTCCACTATACTTTCAACTGCAAGACAAAAAGAAAAAGTTGAATGATAAGGCATGGAATTTGATACGTGAAGGCAAACAGGATGATGTAACTGAGGCTCAATATAACGAGATATTAGAAGAAGTTTATGATTCTCGCATTGCAGTAGCAGAGCTCGAAAAATCTTATTATTTGAAATTTAAGAAGATTTTACCTGCAAAGAAGATTTTTTTAATTCAAAAAGCTGAGATGCGTTTTCATCGAGAGTTACTAAAAGGCGTAAACAATAGATCTGGAAATGGAAATAAAAGCTCCAATTCTACTACAAAGAAAGCTAATAAGTAATTGTTCTTTAATGATTGAAAAATAGCCACAACACAAGATCTCTTTGTTGTGGCTGTTCTTTTATAGTCCTTTTTGTTTAGCTTCGTTCCAAATGGCATCCATTTCGTTAAGTTTCATTAGTTTAAGGTCGATTCCCTTTTGCAATGTTTGTTCTTCTAAGTAGTTAAAGCGATTGATGAATTTCTTATTTGTACGTTCAAGAGCATTTTCTGGATTAATACCATATAGTCTAGCAGCATTGATTATGCTAAACAGCAAATCTCCAAATTCAGATTCTGCTTTATCTTTGTCTAATGCCACAATCTCGGCTTGTAGTTCTTCAAATTCCTCTTTTACTTTATCCCAGACTTGCTCTTTTTCTTCCCAATCAAATCCAACATTGCGTGCTTTATCTTGAATGCGATAAGCTTTAATTAAAGCAGGTAGTGCAGCAGGAACTCCTGATAAAACAGTTTTATTCCCATCCTTTTCTTTTAGCTTCAATTGTTCCCAATTGGCAGATACTTGTCCTGCAGTTTCTGCTTTCTCATTTCCAAATACATGTGGGTGACGGTATATTAGTTTATCGCATAATTTGTCACATACATCTTTTATATCGAACTCCCCTTTTTCGGATGCTATCAATGCATAAAAACCAACATGGAGTAATACGTCACCCAGTTCTTTACAGATTTCTTTAGAATCATTTCGAGTGAGTGCATCACAAAGCTCATAAACTTCTTCTATTGTGTTTGGTCGAAGACTTTCATTGGTTTGTTTTCTATCCCATGGACATTTCTGTCGTAGTTCGTTTAGTATATCTAGGAATCGTCCAAAAGCCTCTATTTGTTCTTTTTTTGTATGTATCATATATTTTAATTTTGATTATTACGATTTTGATAAGAGATGAGTAGTCCAATTACTTCCGAGTAGTTTTTTCTTCCGCTTTCAATATTATTTCCTTTTAAGTAAAGATCATAAAGCCAGTTTTGAACTTCACCAATTACTGGACTATATTTATTTGACCAATAGGCCTGATCGCTTTGTATTAACTCTATAATTTCTGGCCGTATACTCTCTCTTAGCGCTATATATTTGTCTTCCGGAAGTAAACGATATGCATTGCCCAATACATGACTTAAAATAGAGAAATAACCACTAAATCTAATTTCGGGTATATCTGATTGTGTACATACTTCATACGCATAAAAATTGGCTTCTGCCTCACTTGTTATGCCTAAAAGGTGTGATAATTCATGAGCATATGTAGCAGGATATTGTGTAGGTCTTACATCTTTATTTACAGTAAACTCATTAAAGAAAGGTGCCATACTTCCAGTTACTCCTACCATAGAACTGATTGGAGAAAATAGCATTCTCTTTACTCTAGGCTTGCTTACTTGTGGGGCATTAATGCCTAATGAGTCACTAAGGTGTAGGTATCCCTTCACTACTTCATCACGCAATTGTTTGGAGTTGATTGAATCAACAACTACATATGATTTATTTAAATTTGGAATATACTGATCTAAAAAAAACTGAAACTTTTCGGGAGTATAAGCTGAATAGGCTATATCTGTGCGTTCATAAAAAGAATCTTGTGAGTAGTTTAACCCCCATGCTGCATAAAACCAAATATATATCCATGCCAAGAACTCTATAATATGAAGCACTATTTTTTTCCACCCTCTTTTTTTATAAATGGCATAAATGGGGTATGCAATGAGGTAAACAATACAGCAGAATATAAATAGATCACCTATCGAAAATGGAAATAACGAAGAAACTAAACTAAGCGGATAGGAGATTACCGGATAGACTTTTCGAGCATAAAACTCACCCCAACCTGGAATGATTTGTATTGCCCAAATGACAAGAAGTAGTACGGCCGGAAAGGCCAAACGTATTTTTTCTTTCCTTTTCATAACTTAAATTCATACAAAGGTATGCAATTCTTTGATTGTATGTAATGTATAACTCTTTATTATTTATTAATTTTGCCGTATTATTTTCAATTAAACTATTATAGATTAAGTAGAACATGGAATTAGCAAGTAAGTATAATCCCGCTGATGTGGAAGGAAAGTGGTACCAGTATTGGATGGATCACAAATTATTCAGTTCTAAACCTGATGGACGTGAGCCGTACACCATCGTTATTCCCCCTCCAAACGTCACTGGTGTGTTGCACATGGGACATATGCTTAACAATACCATTCAAGATATTTTGGTACGTCGTGCACGCATGGAAGGCAAGAATGCTTGTTGGGTGCCCGGTACCGATCATGCTTCTATTGCAACAGAAGCAAAAGTTGTAGGTCGTCTTGCTGCAAAAGGAATTAAAAAAACAGACTTGTCACGCGGTGAGTTCTTGAAGCATGCTTGGGAATGGACTGATGAGCATGGTGGCATTATCCTTAAACAGCTCCGTCGCTTAGGTGCTTCTTGTGACTGGGATCGTACTGCTTTTACAATGGATGAAGTTCGTAGTGAAAGTGTATTACGTGTATTCGTTGATCTTTATAAAAAAGGATTGATATATCGTGGTGTACGTATGGTTAACTGGGATCCTCAAGCATTGACTGCTTTGTCTGATGAAGAGGTTATTTATAAAGAAGAGCATGGAAAACTTTTCTATCTTAGATATAAGATTGAAGGTGAAGATGGATATGCTATAGTAGCAACTACTCGTCCTGAAACAATTATGGGTGATACTGCAATGTGTATCAATCCTAACGACCCTAAGAATCAACATTTAAAAGGGAAAAAAGTAATTGTTCCACTGGTAAATCGTGTTATTCCCGTTATCGAAGATGACTATGTAGATATTGAGTTCGGAACAGGTTGTTTAAAAGTAACTCCTGCTCACGATGTGAACGACTATATGTTAGGCGAAAAGTATAACTTGCCTACTATCGATATCTTCAATGACAACGGAACATTGAGCGAGGCTGCTGGTTTGTATGTTGGTATGGACCGTTTTGATGTACGTAAACAAATTGAAAAAGACCTAGCCGAAGCAGAACTATTAGAAAAGACTGAAGCTTATACTAATAAAGTAGGTTACTCAGAGCGTACCAATGTGGTTATTGAGCCTAAGCTTTCTATGCAATGGTTCTTAAAGATGGAGCATTTGGCTCAGATTGCTTTAACGCCGGTTATGGATGACGATATTAAGTTTTATCCTGCAAAATATAAGAATACTTACCGTCATTGGATGGAAAATATCAAAGACTGGTGTATTAGTCGTCAGCTTTGGTGGGGACACCGCATCCCGGCTTATTTCTTGCCTGAGGGTGGCTTTGTCGTTGCCGAAACTGAAGAAGAAGCATTGCAGTTGGCTAAAGAGAAAACAGGAAATGAATCGTTGACACTTGCCGATCTTCGTCAAGACGAAGACTGTCTTGATACTTGGTTTTCGTCGTGGTTATGGCCAATTTCATTGTTTAATGGAATTCTTGAACCAGGTAATGAAGAGATTAAATATTACTATCCAACTAATGACTTGGTAACCGGTCCGGATATCATTTTCTTCTGGGTAGCACGTATGATTATGGCTGGTTACGAATACGAAGGAACAATGCCTTTCAAGAACGTATACTTTACCGGTATTGTACGCGATAAAGTTGGTCGTAAGATGTCTAAGTCATTAGGAAACTCTCCTGACCCGTTAGCGTTGATTGATCAGTTTGGAGCCGATGGGGTACGAATGGGTATGATGCTTGCTGCACCAGCCGGCAATGACATTTTATTTGATGATTCACTTTGCGAACAAGGACGTAACTTCTGTAATAAGATATGGAATGCATTCCGCTTGATTAAAGGATGGAATGTAGATCCACAAGTAGAATTGCCCGCTGCCTCTCAATGGGCTATTCGTTGGTTTGAGTCAAAACAGAATGAAGTGGCTGCTGAGGTTGTTGACTTATTCGGTAAATACCGTTTGAGCGAAGCTTTGATGGCGGTTTATAAATTATTCTGGGATGAATTCTCATCATGGTACTTAGAGATGATTAAACCTGCTTATGGTCAGGGTATCAATCCTGAAGTTTATCAAGCTACGCTTAACTTCTTTGATAACTTGCTTCACTTGCTTCATCCGTTTATGCCATTT
>DKPL01000025.1:445-23274 GCA_002471185.1 Bacteroides sp. UBA7335 | reverse complement strand
TGCTTCATCCGTTTATGCCATTTATCACAGAAGAGTTGTGGCAAAACATTGTAGAACGTAAAGAAGGTGAGAGTTTGATGGTATCTACCATGCCTTCAAGCGGTATCATTGATAAAGCTTTGATTGCTAATTTTGATATTGCTAAGGAAGTTATTAGTAATATCCGTTCTATTCGTTTGCAAAAGAGCATTGCACAAAAAGAGCAACTCGAATTACAAGTAGTAGGAGAAAATCCTGTAGCAGAATTCGATTCAGTATTGTTCAAGATGTGTAATCTTTCATCAATAGCTTCAGTAGAGATGAAGACAGAGGGTGCTGCATCATTTATGGTTGGTACTACTGAATTTGCTATTCCTTTAGGCAATATGATTGATGTAGAAGCAGAAATTACTCGTATGGAAGCAGAACTAAAACACAAGCAAGGCTTCCTGCAAGGTATATTGAAAAAGTTGAGCAATGAGAAATTTGTAAATAACGCTCCAGCTGCTGTACTTGATATGGAGAGAAAGAAACAAGCAGATGCTGAAAGTATTATTAAATCGTTAGAAGAAAATATCGCAGCTTTGAAGAAAGCATAATACGATAGTAATTTGAAATAGAGTGGGGTGTTTGTGCTGAAAAGTATAAACACCCCATTTTGTTTGGTTTTATTTCAACAGTATGAATTGGCGAGAATACTTATAAAAAATGCAAGTATTGATTTTATCAAATACCTGCATATCTCTTTATACTCAAATAGAACCTGAATATACTATTTTATATAAATGCTTATTATTGTTCCAGAAGATCTTTTAAGAAACTATCTAACTCTTCGTCTAATCCTTTAAGTAACTCATCATTAATAAACATTGTATCATCGTCAATAAGAAGTAAATCAGATATTGTCTCTTTTTCCTCGTCTACCAAAACAAATGAGTAAGGTTTAAGAATGGTCAAATGGTCAAAAATTCCTTCCTCCTTTAGTTTTCCCAGAATGAATTGAAACTTCCCTTCAATTTCTTCATAAAAGTCATCTCCATCATAATTTGCCCATTCATCAACTGTTGTATGAGCTAATTCTTTATCTTCATCATCAAAGATATAAAACTCGCCTGAATTTTGATTGGGTTGCAAATGAATGTCAGTTACTATTGGCTGAATGCTATTTTGTGTAAAAGGCTTTACTGCTTTTTTTATAGCCCATTCTATTGCAGATGTTGATTGTTGATTTAGCTTCATATTTATTCTTACTCAAATATTTATTTCAAAGGTATAAAAAATAATTAATAGTGATTGTAATTTCTTTAAAAATCCTCTTGAATACGCTTCATTTGAATATTTAATTTAGAAAGAGCCTCTTTTCGTTCTTTTAGTTCTTCCAAATAGCGGGTTGTTACTACATAATTTGGAATATCATAAAATGAGATAGAATTTTGATCTCGTTCGTTTATTTTGTCAATTTCGTATGCAAACTTTTGTGCTTTTTGAGCCCATTCTATAGCCGAATCAAAGTTGTCTATTATTTCGTAGTACAGTGCTATATTGTATGCTAATCGCATCTTTTGTTTTTTATTTTTAACCCTACTGTAGGCATTGTTCCAAAGTTGAAAAGCTTTTTCCCATTCGTTTTCGCGTACGTAAATAGCAGCATCTCTCATATGTACTGAACCGCCGGTGTTCAGTTCTCTTACAGAGGTTTTCCAGTGTGGAAGCATGTACTTCATGGGAATAGTACCTGCAAAGGTCGAAGCTTCTTTCATCATTTCGTCAGTATTGATAAGGCGACTTCTAACGTAAGATTCGTTGGTACCCAGTTGTTCCCAAAAGATGCTGTCGCGTGCGTTGATACTTAGTAGCGGACTGTTCCTATTGGGGATATAGATATTTATTGTTGGAGATACTTTCATATCTACAACTCCACGATAGCAATTCCATTCGGGAATGAATCGGATGTGTTGAGCAGTCTGAAGATCCAACTTCTCAACTGATATCAAAAAGTCAACATCCAGCTCTTTTAATAAATTTCTAATCTGTTCGCCTGAGAGAGTGGGTTGTCCATTTTGCAAGGTTTCAGAATAGAGCACTGAGTCGCATATCACTACTTCGTCAAAGTAGTTGGCATTAGCCAAGGCTTCGGCCAATGTCTCTGTTGCGATGGCACTATTTCCTTGGTAGGTTATAATTTCGGGTTTACTATTGTCGGTGATGAGTTTTATAGTATTGTTATTAGTAATGGTGCTTTGAGGGGCACCATTATTGACTACCGCCACTCTACGCAAACCATCAGGGAAATTAATTTCCGCCGGAACCATATAATCTATTGATATTTGCTGAACACTTTGACAAGCTGTCAGTAAGATTGTGCATAGTGAGATGATAAATGTCTTTCTCATGATAAAGTAGTATATAAAGCAAAAATACGATAATGCTGTAATAAACAGAAAGCTCCGAACATTTTTTAACTGTTCGGAGCTTTTAAATTTAGTTATCGATAAGTCATTACAACGATTTATTAAGCGTTGCGTCCATGACACGATTTGTATTTCTTACCACTACCACAAGGGCAAGGATCATTACGACCTACTGTTTTTTCTGCACGAATGGGTTCGCGTTTAGCTTCGCGTGTGTCGTGTTGAGCTGCAGCTTGTTGACGTGGATCGTTTAAGTCTTGTTTTTGCTCGCGATATTGGCTCATATCTTGACGACGTTCAGGAGCAGCTTCGCGTACCTCTACTTGTTGCTGAGGTTGTTCGGGCGCTTCTTGTACTGGAATTTGTCCACGCATCAAGATTGAAGTTGTTTGGTCGTTAATCTTTCCAACCATCGTGTCAAATAGGGTAACAGACTCTAGTTTATAGATCAAAAGTGGATCTTTTTGCTCGTAGCTTGCATTTTGAACCGAATGTTTCAATTCATCAAGTTCGCGAAGGTTTTCTTTCCATGCCTCATCAATTACGTGAAGTAGGATAGACTTTTCGAAAGCTTTTACCACCTCTTTACACTCACTTTCGTATGCCGCTTTCAAGTTGCAAGATATGTTATACATTTTCTTACCATCAGTCACCGGAATAAGGATGTTTTCGTACATGTGTCCTTGGTTTTCGTACACTTGTTTGATAACAGGGTATGCTACTTGAGCTATCTTCTCCGTTTTACGTTTGAAGTTGGCCATCGCCGTGTCAAAAGTCAGTTCTACCAACTTCTCTTTTTTCTCGTTGCGGAACATATCTTCGTTGAAAGGAGGTTCCATAGCTAGGGCCTGCAACAAGTCCATTTTGCACTCTTCAAATTCTGCATTATTTTCGATTGCCGATGCACAACGTTCCCACAGCATATTTACGATGTCCATACCAATGCGTTCACCCATCAATGCATGACGGCGTTTAGTATAAACCACAGTACGTTGTTTGTTCATTACATCATCATACTCAAGCAAACGTTTACGGATACCGAAGTTGTTCTCTTCCACCTTTTTCTGAGCACGCTCTATTGAGTTAGAGATCATTTTATGTTCAATCATTTCCCCATCTTGGAATCCTAATCTATCCATAACAGATGCAATACGATCTGATGAGAATAAACGCATCAAGTCATCTTCAAGTGAAACAAAGAATACAGAAGACCCGGGGTCACCTTGACGTCCGGCACGACCACGCAACTGGCGGTCAACACGGCGTGATTCATGACGCTCTGTACCGATGATAGCCAAACCACCAGCCTCTTTTACCTCAGGGCTAAGTTTGATATCGGTACCACGACCTGCCATGTTGGTTGCTATGGTTACCATACCTTTTAAACCAGCATTGGCCACAATATCTGCCTCTTTTTGGTGAAGCTTTGCATTCAGTACATTATGCGAAATTTTACGCATCGACAACATCTTGCTTAACATTTCAGAGATTTCAACCGAAGTAGTACCTACAAGTACCGGACGTCCGGCTTCTACCAACTGTTCAATCTCTTCAATTACAGCTTTATATTTCTCGCGTTTCGTTTTGTAAACGCGGTCGTTCATATCCTTACGAGCAATCACGCGGTTGGTAGGAATCACAACCACATCAAGTTTGTAGATATCCCATAGCTCACCAGCTTCAGTTTCGGCAGTACCCGTCATACCCGAAAGTTTGTGGTACATACGGAAGTAGTTTTGTAGGGTGATAGTTGCAAAAGTTTGTGTTGCCGCTTCTACTTTCACTCTTTCTTTAGCTTCGATAGCTTGGTGCAAACCATCCGAGTAGCGACGACCCTCCATGATACGTCCGGTTTGTTCGTCTACAATCTTCACTTGTCCGTCAATAACAACATATTCGTCGTCTTTTTCGAACATGGCATAAGCCTTCAATAGTTGGTTAATAGTATGAACGCGCTCTGCTTTTACAGCATAGTTTGTCAGCAATGAGTCTTTTTTCTCCAGTTTTTGCTCATCGCTCAACTCACTCTCGTTTTCAAGTTCAGAAAGCTGTGCAGTGATGTCTGGCAATACAAAGAAAGTAGGATCTTCAGACTTACCGCTGATTAAATCAATACCTTTATCTGTAAGGTCTACACTATTAATTTTTTCATCGATTACGAAGTACAATGGATCAGTAGCCTCATGCATGCGCTTGTTGTTCTGTTCCATGTAGATTTCTTCGGTTTTAAGCATACCTGCTTTGATGCCCGGTTCACTTAAATATTTAATCAAGGCCTTATTCTTTGGTAGCGCTTTGTGGCTGCGGAACAAAGACAAGAATCCCTCTTCAACCTCTTTTTTATCGCTAGATGCAATTAGCTTTTTAGCATCAGTAAGATACTTTGTAGCCAATACCTTTTGTGCTTCGAATAGACGCTCTACCAATGGGGAAAGAGCTTCGAATAATTGGTCTTCGCCTTTGGGTACCGGACCAGATATAATTAATGGTGTACGAGCATCGTCAATCAATACCGAGTCAACCTCATCCACAATAGCATAGTTGTGTTGACGTTGTACCAAATCTTTAGGACTGATAGCCATATTGTCGCGCAAGTAGTCGAAACCAAATTCATTGTTGGTACCAAAAGTGATATCGGCCAAATATGCTTTACGGCGTGCATCAGAGTTTGGTTGATGTCTGTCGATACAATCTACGCTTAATCCGTGGAACATATACAATGGTCCCATCCATTCCGAGTCACGTTTTGCCAAGTAGTCATTCACGGTTACCACGTGTACGCCATTTCCGGTAAGTGCATTAAGGAATACAGGAAGGGTAGCTACCAATGTTTTACCTTCACCTGTTGCCATTTCGGCAATTTTACCTTTATGGAGTACCACACCACCAAATAGCTGAACATCATAGTGTACCATGTTCCAGTTCATCTCGCTTCCACCAGCCAACCAGTGGTTTTGATAGATTGCTTTATCGTCTTCAATGCGTACAAAATCTTTTGTAGCAGCCAACGTGCGGTCGAACTCTGTAGCCGTAACCACAATTTCTTCGTTTTGCGAAAAGCGTCTAGCAGTATCTTTCACGATAGAGAAAGCCACTGGCAATACCTCGTCAAGTGCTTTCTCGTAGATTTCAAGAATTTCCTTTTCCAATTTATCGATTTGTGCAAAAAGCTCTTCACGATCTTCCAACTCCAGTGTCTCGATTTTGGCTTTTAGTTCTGCTACCTTTTCACGTTCTTTAGTAGCCGAATCATAGATGTATTTTTTCAGTTCTTCCGTTTTGGCACGGAGCTCGTCATTGCTTAGTTTTTCAACTTCGGGGTAAGCTGCTTTAATCTTGTCCACCCAAGGCTGAATCTCTTTCATGTCTCGTTTGGATTTGTTTCCAAAGATTGCGCTTAAAAATTCGTTAAATCCCATTGTTATATTGTTTTTATATTATTACTAATTGATGTTTTTAAGAGGTTATTGTTGCTCAAGGCCAATAGGCGGAGCTTTTGACGCATTGGGTGCACGAATGCGCATGAAGCGAGCCAGTGTAGGAGCAATACAATCGGTAGTAACCGGTGTATCGATGTGCTCAGCTTCGATTGAACCTCCAAAAAAGATAAGTGGCATGGGGATATATCCGTAGCGCACAGTTTTGCTATTGGATGGATTGCTCTCATTAACAACTGTCCATCCTGGCAATATATTGATGTATAAATCGCCCGAACGCTTGCGGTGATATCCATTGCGTATTTGCTCAATCTCGGGACTCCATGAACCCGACAATAGTCGGTGTGCCGAATAAGCATGATTTACGCCGCTAAACTGCATTAAGAAGTCGGCCGATTTATTTTGTATGTCAGATAGGTCTAGTCCTTTCTTTTCAATTAACTTATGGTTTAAGTAGATTTGCTGCCCATAGTAAGCTTCTACATATTTTCCTTCACCATACACTGCCATCAAGTACATATTAAGCAATGCTGCACAGCGATTCAGGTGAAACTCTCCGTTAGGAATGCGATAGATTCCCAAATCGGTTGATTCGGAGTCAGCATATCCGGTAGAGGTGATGAATATCAATACATTGTGTAGCCCAATCTTCTTATCGATCATCTCAAGTAGATTGGCTATAGAGTGGTCTAGTCGCACATACATGTCTTGCAACTCGGTAGCACCCTCTTGAGGTGTCTTGCGCATATAGTTGCCGGCATAGTAGGTAAGCGATAACAAGTCGGTAGCATCATCTTTGCCAATGTTGCTTTTATCGAGAAGTTCTGATGTTAATAGATTTACCTCATCGTTCACAAAAGGGCTGGTTGTAAATCGGCGAAACTTATTTTGTCGATCTTCATCCATCTTATATTTAAATGGTATATCGCGCCAGTCTGGCAAGTATACATACTTTTCTTTTGGGTGATAAGGAGACCACGTCATTCCGGTGATGCGGTTATCAATAGACTGTCGGTCGTTAAACTGATTGACCCACCATGGGAATTCTGTATAGTAAGTAGTACCACACCATTTACCGGTATTCGGATTTATCCAGAAAGCTCCATTGCCGCTATGTCCTGCAGTGAGCACTGCTGTGTCGCGAAATGGGGAGATGGAGTAGATTAGGGCTCTATTGCGTGTCGCAATTTTAAGCTCATCGCCAATGGTCGAAGTCAGCAATAACTCCGGCGATGTACTTTCGTCGGTAGAGTTGCCCATGTAGTTGGAGTCGTCTACACAATTGACGGGTCGCAATGTAGTAGCATCCAGCCACATATTGCCTATGATACCATTCAACGATGGAGGAGCACCTGTATACACAGCAGCTACTGCCGAAGAGCGATCCACATTGTCGAAGCTATATTGCAGATTCTTATACACTCTACCATCTTTCCATAGGCGCTTAAAGCCCTTTTCGCCATAGAGTGGCGAGAAGTTTTCCAGATAGTCGGTACGCAACTGATCTATCGTGATGCCTATAACCAATTTGGGAGTTTGCGACTGAGGTTGTGCCTGAGCCTGCATCCCGGAGATGGTTAATACGGTGATTAAAGAGGTTATAAGTCCTTTCATTTATGTTTTTTATATGTCAAAATCAGATTGCTTAGTGAACGTATCAACAAACACAGTGCCAAAGGTACGATAGCTAAATTAATTCTTTGCGGTATCAAGGGAAAAAGCACTATAAAAAGTGTTAAAACCACGAAGTTAAACACGTGATACCAGCTTCTTTGCCTTTTCCTGACCGCAATGACGATAAATGGTAGAAAAAGCAGCTGACCTGGGTGAAAGACAAATAATAAATAGTTTTGACTCACTGCCGGGTGTGTTGAAAAGAGTGCCAAAAAGGCGATAACACACCCTGACAATCCTGCTACGGCAAACAAGATAAGATCTAGCCACCAATATCCTTTACCATGTTTAATGCCATAAATGGTCAAAGCTGCCACGATTATAAATAGCAGTAAAGCCGATCGGATAGGGGTAAAGATATCTAGCAAGGTATCTGTGAAATCATGTTCTACATTCTCTTGGTCTGCCCATACCACTTGTGTGGTGTTCAGCACCAAGGGGTGCTGTGTGCTATCGGTTTTTATCGTAGCTTTATCCAAAGCCTCTTTTAGATAGAATGGAGCAAACATGGCCAGCCGGTCGCTAATAGGGCGATCTGCCTCGCTGCCTACACAAAAATCCATGCCAAAGCGCGACCACGGATTGTTTTGTGTGTATTGATAAATCACGTCGCGAAACGTTTTAGCTTTACCATTGTCTGAAAAGGGTTGATAAATAACCTCACCTAGTATACTTTCCTCTATCTTGTCGCGAGGACGTGTAGCACAGTTGTCATAAAAAAAGTTGTAGCGATAAATGCGATTGGCAGGTTGTGCATTTTCCTCTAGTGCAGCTATTAGGCTAGCCTTCTCTTGCGAAGTAAGGTTAAGAGTTTGCTGCCAAACATCACGTTCAAAATAATCATACTCCCACTTGAAGCGTTCAAAACTCTCAATGCCAAGTTGATAGTCTGTTTCTCCTAATGAAAAACGCCATATAAAATTGGACTGGTTGAAGCTGAAAAGCCCATAGTTGAACACTGCATCAATGCCCTTCGAAGGATTTTCATACCGAATGGCCGTATGTCCAAAAAGCGTATAGATAGGGCTACCAGGCGCACAAGTCAGTAGGCTGATGCGTACCGAGTCCATATCTGAGGCATTGATTGTGTTGGCTTGGCTCTTTGTTACTCCCAAACCGATAAGTATCGATAGCAGTAATATCTTGATTTTATACACTTTCGCTTATTCTTTTTAAAATTCGGCACAAAGATACCACATATTTCTGTGATAGCCATTTCTTTAGGTGAACAATTCTTTATAGTAGTAGTTGTTAATATATGAGAATAACTATTTTACTACTTATGATTTCAATAACTTTTAGTGTTGAAGCTACCGCACAGTCGCACAAATTATGCGGCACCTATATGCCCTATGATACCCTAGGTTTATCATCGGCAGAAATTCCTGATGGATATCAAGTTTGCCTGATTAACCACGTCACTCGTCATGGATCTCGTTACCCCGTATCGGATAAAGAAAACCAATGGCTTATAAAACTCCTAGAAGCACAGCAACACGATGCTAACCTTACCGATACAGGTACAGCGCTTTTGGAGTTACTCTTAAAGCAAAATAGACTTTACGCCGGGAAGTGGGGTACATTGACTGATGTAGGCGCAGCACAACAGCGCGGCATTGCTCAGCGGCTTTTTCGTGGCTATGGCAGCGAGGTTTTTAAAACGTTATCTGTATGGGTAGATAGCAAAGAGCGCTGTCAGCAAAGTTGCGAAGCCTTTTTAGACCAGCTAGCCACCCTTTGCCCCGAATGTATAGATGATAAAGCGCTGACGGTGCTTCCCAGACAAAACTCGTTGCTCAATTTTTTTGAAACCAATGTTGACTACCTTGAATTTAAGAATCATGGCGCATGGGCATTGCAACTCAAAGCCTTTAAAGAACATTTGCTTAAAGATAATAAATTGATAGACCGCTATATAGTCAATTCGTCAACCATCACTCAATCTCAACGCAGCGAATTTCTACTCAATCTATACAATACTATTGCAATAGCTCCCGATATTCCTCTGCCTAACTTTCTGACTCCCACCATTGATGAAGAAAGCATGCGTTTGGGGTGGCTTGTGCAAAATGCTCACCAATATATGGAGAAAGGGCCTTATGGCGGGTTCGGCCAATTGCAAGTGAATATCAGTAAACCCTTGTTGCAAGATTTTATAACCACCACTGATAAAGCGTTGGTTAGCAGTGTTCCCCTGAGCATACTTCGATTTGCTCATGCCGAAACCATCATTCCTTTTGCAGCCTTGTTGGGTATTCCCGAAGCTTCTCAAACAACAGCTTCTGCTCAAGATATAGCAACCATTTGGAAAGATTACCAAGTGTCGCCCATGGCAGCCAACATCGTATGGGTGTTTTGCAAAGATGCTACCAATCACTACTTAGTGAAAATGATGCTCAATGAACGGGATGTTGCGTTTCCATTAGAAACAACACGCTATCCATGGTATAGTTGGGATGATGTACGCCATTACTATTTGCAGCTCTTAAACCAATAGTGATGGCCTACCTATAGAGTTGGCGAGCACTGGTTGTGGTGTGAATATAGCAGAGAAAAACGGCTATATCATATAAGCATAACAAAAAAAGTGAAGTTCCCACATGCTTCAATTGCCCCATTGTTATTCTGTTGAAAAGTAATCTATTTTTATCAGATGAGGTGTAGCTTCGCGAAGTAGTGCATCTATAGGCGCACGGTTGTACATCTATAGGTACACCACAGTGCGCCTATAGATGCACCAGACTAAAGGCTTGACTGTGTACTACTTCTTATTCGGATATAAGTGTTGTTGATATGTTGTCTACCGTAATGCCTACTTTGATCTTTTTGTGCATTATAATTTAAAACAAACCCTAAATTATGCCGCTTATCATAACATTATGCTAAGTCGTTCAGTTTAATTCTTTTAGTTTTAAAAGTTAAGTTAACTTTATGCATTTGTTTAAATATAATCTCTATCTTTGTCCGCCAAGAAAATCAACAAACTGTTTGTGAACTTAATAATTGACATAGGTAACACCTGCGCAAAGATTGCCGTATTCGATAATAACACCCTAAAGGAAGTGGTGTACAACTCCAATCAAGACCTTGCGGATGTGGTTTCAATATGCTATAAATATGGAACAAAAAGAGCCATTGTAGCAACTGTAGTTCCGCTAAGTGAAGTCGTGGAAAATCAACTGAGCCAACTGGGTATCCCTTTGCTTTATTTAGATGCAAACACCCCTTTGCCGATAATCAATCTTTATAAAACTCCACAAACGTTAGGTTATGATCGAATAGCCGCCGTGGTAGGAGCTGCGGGCGAACGCCCTGATAAAGATTTGCTTGTGGTAGATGCCGGAACTTGCATCACTTATGAGTTTATAGACTCTAAAAAGCAGTACCATGGTGGTAATATTTCACCCGGTTTGCAGATGCGTTTCAAAGCCTTGCATCACTTTACAGGGAAATTGCCATTGATATCATCCGAAGGTGATTTGCCATTTTGGGGTGATACTACCGAAACAGCCATTCGAGCTGGAGTTTGGCAAGGCATACAATTTGAGATTTCAGGTTATATTGAAGCCATGAGGTATAAATATCCTGAACTTTTGGTTTTTTTAACTGGCGGAGATGAATTTTCTTTTGATGAAAGCATAAAAAGTATCATCTTTGCAGATAGATTTTTAGTATTGAAAGGATTAAATAGAATATTAAACTTTAATAATGGTAGGATTTAAACAGACACTCTGTGTGCTTTTGCTCGCAACCGTTTCGGGCATTGCTTTAGCGCAGAATAATACAAACTCCCCCTACACACGATACGGCTATGGTGACTTATCGAGTCCCAATTTTGGAAATAGTAGAGCGATGGGAGGGATTGCTTACGGTTTGCGCGATGGTTCACAGATTAATCCAATGAATCCTGCTTCGTACACATCAGTTGACTCATTGACATTTATCTTCGAAGGAGGTATGTCGATGCAAAATGACAACTTGAGCGACGGGTTATTGAAGATGAATGTGAAGAATTCAAGTTTCGACTATTTGGCGATGCAGTTTAGAGCACATCGCAGACTTGCTTTGACAGTAGGGTTATTGCCTTATTCGAGTGTGGGCTATAATGTGGCTCAAGCATACTCTGAAACAGCTACCACACCCAATTATACCAAGCAAGTGTATGGCGATGGTGGATTGCATCAAGTATTTGGAGGTATAGGGGCAAAGGTTTTTAATAACTTTTCATTAGGAGCCAACATCTCTTTCCTTTGGGGTGATATCAGTCGTAGCCTTACGATGATTTATCCCTCTTACCCATCATCATCGGGTTCGGGTACTACAACTCCCTCTTATTCTGAAACAACTTATTCTTCTTTCAAAAGCTATAAGATAGATTTGGGGGCGCAATATACACAGGCTTTCGGTCAAAAGCATAAAGTGACATTGGGTGCAGTATTCTCACCCGGACATCATTTAAATAATGAGACAACGATTCAAACCTCTACAAGTGTAACCACTACTAGCGATTCTATCGCAACTTTTGGTATACCGACTAGTTTTGGCGTTGGTTTCACTTACAAGTACGATGATCGTTTGACCTTTGGTGCAGATTATAGCAAAGAATATTGGGGAGATGTAACTTACATGAACCAACCAAATGCTTTTTGTGATCGTACTAAAATCTCAGCCGGTGCGGAGTATATCCCATCAAAAATGGCAAGAAACTATTTGGCGTTGATAAAATATCGCATTGGTGGTTATTATCAAACTCCATATTATAAAACTGAAAATGGTGAAAGAGCAGCTCGTGAATGGGGAGTTTCAGCAGGTTTTGGTCTGCCACTTCCACGATCGCGTTCTCTTATTAGTGTAACAGCTCAGTATATTCATGTGAAAGGGTTGCAACAATCAATGATTTCTGAGAATATTTTAAGACTTAGCATCGGCATTACATTTAATGAACGTTGGTTCTTTAAACGTAAAGTTGACTAATGAAGATAGACATACAAAATCTTATTATAACAACTAAAAACTAGAAAATACAATGAAATTTAAAAACCTTTTAGCTACATTGGTGCTATCTGCAGGTGCAATCTCTGCTATGGCTCAAGATGAAGCTTGTATTCCTAATAGTAGTGTGGCTCGTGAAGCCGTAAAAGCAGGAAACTTTAAAGATGCTTACGAACCTTGGAAAATGGTTATTGAAACTTGTCCTACGCTTCGTTATTATACATTTACTGATGGTTTCTTAATTCTAAAAAACTTTTTAGATACTAACAAAGATCGTAATTCAGCTGATTACCAAAAGTACTTTACTGAATTGATGGATTTGCATGACAAAAGAATCAAGTTTATTCCTGAATTTTTGGCTAAAAATGTGAAGGTTCCTGTTTCTGTTGAAGGTGCTCTAGGTGCAAAAGCTTTGGATTATATCCAATATTCACCATCTCCGGATGTAAATCAAGCTTATGACTGGTTTAAACAATCGGTAGATGCTGACAAAGCTGATGCTTCTGCTAATGTGTTGCACTTCTTCTTGGCTATGTCTGCTCAAAGAATGCAAGCTAACCCAGCTAACAAAGAACAATTTATTCAAGATTACTTGACTGCTACTCAATATGCTGATCAAGCTTTGGCTACTGAAACAAAACCGTCTGCCAAAAAAGCTATGGAAACAGTAAGAAGCAATATGGATGCTCAATTTATCAATAGTGGTGCTGCTACTTGCGAATCATTGGAAGAAATTTATGCTCCTAAAGTTGAGGCTGAAAAAACGAATCTTGCTGCATTGAAAGAAATCATTAAAGTGATGGCTATGATGGGCTGCCGCGAAAATGAATCGTATCTTCAAGCATCTCTTTATGCTTATCAAATTGAACCTAGCGCAGATGCTGCTCAAGGTTGTGCTGTTATGGCATTCAAAAAAGGCGATATTGATGGCTCTGTGAAATACTTTGACGAAGCTATCGAACAAGAGACTGATAACAATAAAAAAGCAGAAATCGCTTTCAAAGCAGCTAACGTATTAGCTTCGGCTAAACGCTTGTCGGCTGCTAGAAACTATGCTAATAAGGCTATTCAATTCAACCCTAACTACGGTGCACCCTATATGTTAATCGCATCATTGTATGCCGGTAACTATAAATGGACTGACGAAATGGCTTTGAATAAATGTACTTTCTTCTTGGCTATTGACAAGTTGCAACGTGCAAAATCTGTTGATCCAACTGTAGCTGAAGAGGCTAACAAATTGATTTCAAGTTATTCTGCATACACTCCTGAAGCTAAAGATCTTTTCATGCTAGGTTATAAAACCGGTGATCGTGTTAATATCGGTGGATGGATTGGTGAGTCTACAACAATCAGATAATCTATGTCTGACAGACTGAATAGCTCTATAACAACTAAACATGTGAGCATAACAATTGTCTTTGCGACAATTGTTATGCTCATGTTGTTTCCCTCTTGTGGCGGTGGTAAGAAGCAATTAGGCGAAGCTATTGTGGAGCGTGATTCACTTCCTGCCATGGAAACATTGGATGTGGAAACTTTTATTTCTGACTCAGGAGTTATCAGATATCGTATTGTGGCCGATGAATGGCTAGTGTTCGACCGAAAGCGTCCATCACATTGGGCTTTCGAAAAAGGGGTCTACTTAGAACAGTTCGATTCTATCCATCAGGTAGAGGCTAGCATAAAAGCTGATACAGCCTATTTCTTCGATCGGCAAAAGCTTTGGAAACTAATTGGGAATGTAGATATACAGAACCGAAAAGGTGAACGTTTTAATACCGAATTATTGTACTGGAATCAAGCAACCGAAAAGGTTTATTCGGATAAATATATTCGTATAGAACAACCCGATAGGGTCATTACAGGTTATGGGTTCGACTCAAATCAACAAATGACTATCTATCAAATACACAATATGGAGGGGGTATTCTACGTTGATGAAGATGAAACGAAACCCTCGGAAGTTGCCGACTCCATAAAATAATAGAATAACGAATACTATGAACATTATAATATACCTTCTCATCACCATGATGCTCTCTGCTTTCTTCTCAGGAGTAGAAATTGCATTTGTGTCGGTCGATAAGCTTCGCTTTGAACTCGATCGTAAGAAGGGTGTGTCATCGTATATTCTTTCTATTTTCTTTAAAAACCCCAATAACTTCATCTCTACCATGCTAGTGGGCAATAATATTGCACTAGTAGTCTATGGTATTCTGATGGCACAGATTATTAGTAGCACTTTTTTGGCCAACTTGATTAATAACCATTTTGTAATGGTACTTATTCAAACCATTATTTCTACTTTAATTATATTGGTGACAGGTGAGTTTTTACCAAAAACTCTCTTTAATATTAATCCTAACTTGATATTGAATGTATGTGCAGTCCCATTGCTCATTTTTTATATCATTCTTTATCCAATCTCAAAGATATCTTCGGGCATATCGTACTTGTTTTTACGCATCTTTGGTATGAAGGTCAATGCTGATATTCAAGCTAAAGTATTTCGTAAAGTCGATTTAGACTACTTTGTTCAATCGAGTATTGAGAATGCCGATAGTACTGCCGAACTTGATGCTGAAGTGAAAATCTTTCAAAATGCATTGGATTTTTCGAGTATTAAAATCCGTGACTGCATGGTACCTCGTACAGAGGTAGTTGCTGTTGACTTAACAACAACTCTCTCTGAACTTATGAGCAAATTTATTGAATCGGGAATATCTAAAATTATCGTATACGAAGGCAATATTGATAACATAACGGGATACATTCACTCTTCTGAAATGTTTCATAATCCGAAAAATTGGAATGACAATGTGAAGGAAATTCCGATTGTTCCCGAAACTATGGCTGCCAACAAGCTAATGAAGCTCTTTATGCAACAAAAAAAGACTATTGCTGTAGTGGTAGATGAGTTTGGCGGTACCGCGGGCATTGTCTGTATGGAAGATTTGGTTGAAGAAATATTTGGAGATATTGAAGATGAACACGATAATACATCGTATATCTGCAAGCAAACTGCTGATGGCGATTATATCTTATCGGCACGTCTTGAAATCGAAAAAGTCAATGAAACATTTAATCTCGAACTTCCCGAGTCTGATGAGTATATGACGATTGGTGGATTAATATTGCATCATTATCAGAGTTTCCCAAAACTACACGAAGTGGTAAATGTTGAAAATTATCAATTTAAAATAATCAAAGCTTCGCCCACGAAAATAGAATTAGTGCGTCTTAAGGTATTGGATTAGCATAAATATACCCGCATTTTTTTGCTCTTTAAGAGTTGTATATTAGCATTTTTTGTATCTTCGTGCGCTTAAACATTTGAAAAGAAAAATAGTAATAAACATAAATCATATTAAATTAAAATGGCAACATTACAGAACATTAGATCCAAAGGACCATTGTTGGTGGTGGTTATTGGTTTAGCTTTGTTTGCTTTTATTGCAGGAGATGCCTGGAAAGCAATACAACCGCATCAATCACACGACATAGGCGAAGTTAATGGCGATGCTTTATCTGCTCAAGATTATCAAGCTCTTGTAGAAGAATATACTGATGTTATTAAGTTTTCAAGTGGTCAAACAGCTTTAACTGACGATCAAACTAATCAAATAAAAGATGAGGTTTGGCGTAGCTATGTTAATAATAAACTAATTCAAGATCAAGCTAAGAAAATTGGTTTGATTGTTTCTCCTGAAGAAATTCAAGCTGTAGTGGAAGCTGGCGTTAATCCTATGCTTCAGCAAACTCCTTTCCGTAATCCTCAAACAGGTGCTTTTGATAAGGATATGCTTAAAAAATTCTTGGTTGATTATTCTAAAATGGATCGTAAACAAATGCCGGCTCAATATGTAGACTACTATGAATCTATGTATAAGTTTTGGTCGTTTATAGAAAAAAACTTGGCTCAAAGTCTTTTGGCAGAAAAATACCAGGCTTTAATTTCAAAATCATTGTTGGCTAACCCTATCGAAGCTCAAGATGCATTTGATGCTCGTGTAAACCAAGCTGACTTGCTTCTTGCTGCTATCCCTTATACTTCTATTCCTGATTCTGCTATTTCAGTAAAAGAATCTGAACTTAAGGAACTTTACAACAAAAGAAAAGAGCAATTCAGACAATATGTTGAAACTCGTAATATTAAATATATCGACTTGCAAGTTGTAGCTAGCCCTGAAGATAGAGCTGCTATCGAAGATGAGGTTAATGAATACACCGGCCAACTTGCTGAAGCTTCTTCTGACTACGCTTCACTGGTTCGTTCTGCTGGTTCTGATATCCCTTTTGTAGACTTATTCTATAATAAGACTGCATTCCCTAACGATGTTGTTGCTCGTATTGACTCTGCTAAAATAGGTCAAGTTTATGGACCTTACTACAATGTAGCCGATAATACAATCAACTCTTTCAAAGTGCTTGCTAAAACTGCTGCTGCTGACTCTATCGAATATAGACAAATTCAAGTATATGCTGATACTCCGGCTAAAACTAAAGAATTGGCTGATAGTATTTATACAGCAATTAAGGGTGGTGCTAGCTTCACTGAACTAGCTAAGAAGTATGGTCAAAATGGTGAAGCTACATGGTTGACTTCGGCTCAATATGAAGGTGCGCAACTTGACAACGAAAACTTGAAATATATTTCAGCTATCAATAGTCTTGGTGTGAATGATTTAAACAATTTAGCTTTGGGACAAGCAAATGTTATTCTTCAAGTAACTAACAAAAAAGCAAACAAAGACAAATATAAAGTTGCTGTAATTAAGCGTCCTGTTGACTTTAGTAAAGAAACTTATAATAAAGCTTACAATAACTTTAGCCAATTTATTGCCGCTAATCCTACATTGGATAAAATGGTTGCAAATGCTGAAGATTCAGGTTATAGATTGTTAGATAGAGCTGATTTGTCAAGTAGCGAACATACAATTGGTGGCATCAGAGGTACAAAAGATGCTTTAAAATGGGCTTTTGCTGCTAAACCAGGTGAAGTTTCAGGTTTGTATGAATGTGGAGAAAGTAACCATATGATGGTTGTTGCTTTGGAAACAGTTACTCCTAAGGGGTATCGCTCTTTGAAACAAGTTCAAAATCAGTTGAAAGCTGAAATTATCAAGGATAAAAAAGCTGAAAAGATTATGGCTGATATGAAGGCTGCTAACGCAACTTCATTCGATCAATATAAGAATATGCCTAATGCTGTTAGCGACTCTATCAAGTTCGTGACTTTTGCTGCACCTGCTTATGTTCCTGCTTTACGTAGCAGCGAAGTAATGGTTAGTGCTTATGCTTCAGTTGGTGAGTTGAACAAGTTGAGCGCTCCTATCAAAGGTAACGCTGGAGTTTACGTAATGCAAGTATATGCAAAAGATAAGTTAAACGAAACTTTTGATGTGAAGGCTGAAGAAGAAACTATCGAAAATATGAATGTTCGTTTCTCTACAAGAGTGTTGAACGATTTGTATTTACAAGCTAATGTAGTTGATACTCGATATTTGTATTTCTAAGTTCGGCTAGAGAACAATATAATGAAGGTGGAGGTTATATCTTTATAAGATATAATCTCCACCTTTTACTTTCTTTTAGGGTGTGCTTGCAATTAAATTAATTTTAATTACCTATTTTTGCAAGAATAATAATTGAATAATATCTATTATGACTAAATATCCTCTTTTGGGAATGACTATTTCTGAGCTACAAGCTGTTGTAAAGCTATTAGGTATGCCTGCTTTTACTGCCAAACAAATAGCTTCGTGGCTTTATGATAAAAGGGTAAACTCTATTGATGAAATGACAAACTTGTCTTTGAAGTTTAGAGAACTGCTTAATGAACAATATGAGGTAGGGGGATATACTCCTATTGAATCGATGCGCTCTGTTGATGGTACCATTAAATATCTCTATCAGGTTGCAGGAGATCAGTTTGTTGAATCGGTTTATATTCCTGATGAAGATCGCGCTACACTTTGTGTGTCATCGCAGGTAGGATGTAAAATGAACTGTAAGTTCTGCATGACAGGCAAACAAGGCTTTACTGCAAATCTTACTGCAAATGAAATATTGAATCAAATCAGCTCCTTGCCAGAGTTTGATAAACTTACCAATATTGTGCTAATGGGAATGGGCGAACCTCTTGATAATCTAGATGAAGTATTAAAGGTTCTTGAAATCTTAACTTCAGCTTATGGCTACGGATGGAGTCCCAAAAGAATTACATTGTCGTCTATTGGCTTGCGTAAAGGCTTGCAACGTTTTATAGAAAGTAGCGATTGTCACTTGGCTATTAGTCTTCACTCTCCGGTTGCTCATCAACGTCTAGACTTAATGCCCGCAGAAAAAGCTTTTCCAATTCAAGAAATTGTTGAATTGTTAAAGAACTATGATTTTAGTAAACAGCGCAGACTTTCGTTTGAATATATTGTTTTTAAAGACGTCAATGATTCGTTGATTTATGCCAAGGAGTTGGTTAAGCTTTTGCGTGGATTAGATTGTAGAGTAAACTTAATTCGATTTCATGCCATTCCGGGAGTTAATCTTGAAGGAACTAGTATGGATAAGATGGTTGAATTTAGAGATTATCTAACTTCTCATGGCGTGTTTACTACCATTCGTTCTTCACGTGGTGAAGATATATTTGCAGCTTGTGGTATGTTATCTACGGCTAAGCAGCAGGAAGAAAGCAAAGCTTAATAGAGGTTTATCGCATCATTGTTTATTGTGAATTGAATAATTTTTGTTTTGTATAAATTTCAAATACTAACATTATGAAAAAGTATCTGTCTTTTCTTAGCTTAGCTCTTCTAGTATTGTTGGCTTTCGCATCTTGCAAAGGCAAAAAAGGTGTGTTTACTCCTACTTCAAGTGGTCGTCCATACGAAATTCTAGTAGTTGTGAATCATGATTTGTGGGAAGCTCCTGCCGGTAGAGCATTATACAATGTACTTGATACAGATGTTCCTGGCTTGCCACAGCCTGAACGCTCTTTTCGTATCATGTATACTTCTCCTAAGGATTTTGATTCTACACTTAAGTTAATCCGTAATATCATTGTGGTTGACATCTCTGATATGTATACGAAAGCATCATTTAAATACTCTAAGGATGTTTATGCAGCCCCACAAATGATATTGACTATCCAGGCTCCAAATGCTCAAGAGTTTGAAACTTTTGTTAAGAATAATAGTAAGCAGATTATTGACTTCTTTACTAAGGCTGAAATGAATAGACAAATGGCTTTATTGGAAAGAAAACATAATGATAATATAACCAATAAGGTAGATAGTATATTTGGTTCTACTGTCTGGCTACCTGCTGAATTGACTTCATCCAAACAAGGTGAAGACTTTTTCTGGGCTTCAACAAATACGGCTAGTGGTAATCAAAACTTTGTAATCTACTCTTATCCCTATACTGATAAGAATACTTTTACTAAAGAATTCTTCATTAATAAACGTGACTCTGTGATGAAGATTAATATTCCAGGTGCACAAGAAGGTATGTATATGTCTACTGATTCTACAACCGTAGAGGTTGAACCGATAAATGTACAAGGTAAATATGCATTAGAATCACGTGGATTATGGAGGGTAAAAGGTGATTTTATGGGTGGTCCGTTTGTGTCTCACACCCGAATTGATACTGTTAATAATCGTGTTATTACAGCAGAGGTATTTGTATATTCACCCAATAAATTGAAGCGTAATTTGATTCGTATGATGGAGGCGTCTCTTTATACTTTGAAGCTTCCGGGAGCTAATAAAGATGCTTTAAATGTAAACTCAGATACTTCTATTGAGAAATCTAATAAATAAAAAACTAAGATAAAATATCGACCCATGGAAAGTTCTAAAATTAGAATTGGTATTACCCAAGGTGATATCAACGGAGTTGGCTATGAAGTTATATTAAAAACTTTTGCTGACCCTATGATGCTTGAATTATGTACTCCTATTATATATGGTTATCCTAAAGTTGCTGCTTATCATCGTAAATCGCTTGATTTAAATACAAACTTTAGTATTATAAACTCTGCATCTGAAGCAGCATACAATAAACTAAGTATTGTGAATTGTGCTGATGAAGAGGTGAAGGTAGAATTTGCAAAGCCTGATGTAGAAGCGGGTAAGGCGGCTTTGGTGTCACTTGAAAAAGCCATTGAGGAATATAAACAGGGGTTGATAGATGTGATAGTTACTGCACCAATCAATAAGCATACAATTCAATGTGAAGATTTTGCTTTTCCTGGACATACTGAGTATATTGAGCAAAAGCTAGGCGATGGTAGTAAATCATTAATGATCTTGATGCGTAATGATTTAAGAGTTGCACTAGTTACTGGACATATTCCAGTGAAAGATATTGCTTCATCAATTACTAAAGAACTTATCGAAGAGAAAATAGACATTTTAAATAGCTCTTTGAAAAGAGATTTTAATATTGGAGCACCCCGAATTGCTGTTTTATCACTGAATCCTCATGCCGGGGATGAAGGTTTAATTGGCACTGAAGAGGAAGAAATAATTATACCGGCTATTCAAGAAATGAGTAAAAAAGGTATATTATGCTATGGACCTTACCCTGCCGATGGTTTTATGGGATCTGGTAATTTTACTCATTTTGATGGTGTTTTAGCCATGTATCATGATCAAGGATTGGCGCCATTTAAAACCTTAGCTATGGAGGATGGAGTGAACTATACAGCTGGTTTGCCGGTGATTCGTACTTCGCCAGCTCATGGTACTGCTTATGATATTGCGGGTAAAGGTATAGCTAGTGAAGACTCATTTAGACAATCAATATATGTGGCAATGGATGTATACCGCAACAGGGAACGTGATGAACGTGCTCATGCTCACCCATTGAGAAAACAATATTATGAAAAAAGAGATGATAGCGACAAGTTGAAGTTAGACTCTGTCGAGGATGATTTATAATGATTTAGATTGACGTTTGTACTATTATGACAAAAGCGGAAATTCAACAAGTGAAATTAAGATTCGGTATTATTGGTAATAACGAAGCCTTGTCACGTGATATTGACATCGCCATTCAAGTAGCACCTACTGATTTGTCGGTGTTAATAACTGGTGAGAGTGGAGTAGGTAAGGAGAGCTTTCCGCAGATTATTCATCAATACAGCAGACGAAAACATGGACAGTATATTGCTGTGAATTGTGGGGCAATACCTGAAGGTACCATTGATTCGGAACTTTTTGGACATGAAAAAGGTGCATTTACAGGAGCTATTGGTGAACGAAAAGGGTATTTTGGTGAAGCTAATGGCGGAACTATTTTCTTAGATGAAGTGGGGGAATTACCCATGTCTACTCAAGCACGTTTACTTCGTGTTTTAGAAAGTGGTGAATTTATAAAAGTCGGTTCTTCGAAAGTGCAAAAAACTGATGTTAGAATTGTTGCTGCTACAAACGTAAACTTAATGAGTGCTATTGCTGAGGGACGTTTCCGAGAAGATTTGTATTACAGACTTAATACTGTTCCAATACAAGTGCCTCCTCTACGTGAACGTGGCGATGATGTATTATTGCTTTTTCGTAAGTTTGCAACCGATTTTGCCGAAAAGTACAGAATGCCTTCTATTCAATTAACTGATGATGCTAAGAAGGTGCTATTATCTTATCCATGGCCTGGAAATGTTCGACAATTAAAGAATATTACTGAACAAATATCTATTATTGAAACGAATCGAGATATTGATGCTGCCATTCTTCATAGCTATCTGCCTACGATGAATACTCAACGGTTACCGGCTATTATGGGGGCTAAAGAAAATAAAAGCTTCGAGAGTGAACGTGAAATTTTATATACTGTTTTATTTGATATGCGGCAAGAAGTTGCTGAGTTAAAGAAAATGGTGCATAATTTGATGGCTGAAAGAAATAATAATGGAGTTTCTGTAATGAACACTTCTGTTGCTACAACTAATAAGCCATCAAATACTCTACCTACAATAATTCATGCGGTAAAAGCTACTTCTAGTGACGTTACTGATATTCCTGAAACAGCAGAGTATGTGGAGGAATCTTTGTCTTTAGATGATGTAGAAAAAGAGCTGATTCGAAAAGCATTGGAAAAACATCATGGAAAAAGAAAAAATGCAGCACAAGATTTAAATATTTCTGAGCGAACGCTCTATCGAAAATTGAAAGAATATGGATTGGATTAAAATAATAAAACACGCAACAATAGCTCTATTTCTACCGCTTATTGTTATTTCATGTACCGTTTCTTACAAATTTAATGGTTCATCAATCAATTATGATAAGGTGAAAACCATTTCAATTGAGGATTTTCCTATAAAATCGGC
>DKPL01000025.1:0-254 GCA_002471185.1 Bacteroides sp. UBA7335 | reverse complement strand
ATAAAATCGGCTTACGTATATGCACCATTAGGTACTAGATTTAATGATGAATTGCGTAATATATTTATCAGACAAACTCGATTGCAGTTGGTTAAAGTAAATGGTGATCTACAAATAGAAGGTGAAATTACTGGATATAATCAATATAATGAAGCTGTTCAGGCTGATGGTTATTCATCTAAAACAAAACTGACAATTACGGTTAATGTACGTTTTGTTAATAATACTAATCATGCAGAAGATTTTGAACAACA
>DKPL01000012.1:4622-6956 GCA_002471185.1 Bacteroides sp. UBA7335 | reverse complement strand
CCGCCACCGGCAATTTGATCTTCTTGGTTTGCATCGGTGATGAATACATCATTTGTTGAAATTAACCAACAGTCTCTGTATATGCCTCCGAAGTAAGAGAAATCAAGTACGTTTTGTGGTTTTCCGGGTGGGTACATCGGATCGTCGCTGTTATCTGCCCACACGGCAATAACGTTGTCTTGCCCCGGAATAAGATAATCGGTGATGTCTGCAATTACAGGAAGAAAACCTCCAAAGTGTTCTTTTACAAGTTGGCCGTTTACGTACACTTTGCTTTTACCCATAATTGCTTCAAAGTATAGAACTTGACGCTTGTCTGTTTTTTCAGGGGTAAAATGTTTACGATACCATGCTTCTCCTTGATAGTTGACGCAACCACTGGCTTCTGTAGAGTTAAACTCTAGTCCGTGTGGTAGTGAAACAACATTCCATTGACTGTCGTCGAAGCTTGGAGATTCGGCTCCTTGAGCTCCTGATTTGATAAATCTCCATGCTTGGTTCATCGATGCTACAGTACGGCCACTGTTGTTTGTTTGGTAAAATCCTGCCGTCGAAAACTGAGGGTTGTGTTTTTCTGCTTGAAGTGAATTCGTGCATAGCAAAAAGGCACATAAAGCGGATAAAATTGTTTTCTGTGTCGTCATGTGTTAGTCTTTTGTGAATTTGTTGTTTTCATGGCATTTGCTTTTTTTATTTGCTTAATATTGTACGAATATGCAAATAGGGCTAAAACAAAATACACGAATGTTTGTATCCACAAAGTTATATATTCCATTTTGATTTGACTAAATTCTGCACCCATTGAATTTAATTTAACAAAAGCCATTGTTGCCAATGGTGCAGGGATTATGTAGTGAAAGATTCTCCAGTACCATGGAAGTAACTCGAAAGGATAGGAGGTACCTGCTAAGAATAAAAGAGGCACAGAAGAAAATACGATAAGCAGTAAAGGTGATTCTTCAGAATGAAATAAAACAGAAAGGCAAATGCCTATAAACGTTGTTGCAAGTAAGAAAGGAATCATAAAAGCGACAATGTTCAATCCTGAAGCCCTGTTGGGTAGATCAAAAAGAAAAGGGATGAATCCGATAATGAATAAACTGATGATACCATATACGATTAAATAGCAAATGCTTTTACCCAAAACAATTCGCATAACTCCACGTTTGCTTGTTGCTTTGCGAGAAAGTAGTTCGCCTTTGTTTTTTTCTCGTTGTGTTCCGGCAAGGATACCAATCCCGATAACAAGTGTTTGATAGAGAACTAATAACATAACTTGTGGAACAAGGTAGTCACCATAACCTTCTGTATGGTTAAATACTGCTGTTCCGACTACATTGATCCCTTGTACTTGTGCAAGTTGAGATTCTTTTGGTGCATCTATAGAACCTATTTTTTCAACTTTTATTTTATCGCCCATTGCTAATGCACAGTTTGCCACAGCCTGACTAACAGATTCATAGTATAAGAATGCAGAGGTTGTTGCATAAACACAAACCGTTGTTTGCTCGCCACGAGCTATCTCCTTTTCAAATTCACGAGGGAAGTACACAATACCCTTGATGTCGTGAGACTTCATCAGCTCTTTTGCTTGCTCAAACCCGATATCGTTTGTGATTACTTTCACATCGCTAGTTGCATTTAACATTCTCGAAAACTCTCGACTAGTTGCTGTGCGCGATTCGTCAACAATGGCTATAGGGGTATTGTGAATAACATTGGGTCCATACATGTAATTATAGAGTATTCCATATAATAGTGTACCTCCCAACATAATGATTAATGCTCCAGGGTTGGTAATTAAAGCACGAAACTCCAAGGTGATAATTTCGCCCATGTCTCGTAACCAGTTTCGTATGTATGTGAATAGATTCTTCATTATTTCTTTGTTTGAAAATATCGATAGATCAGTTCTTTTTTGAGCAGAGGAAGTGTAAGTATTGCAAGTATACAATAGATAAACATTCCTGCATAGTTTTGCCATACATAGTAGAATCCATTATCACCATAAATTGCATTTTGAAAAATAACCACGAAGTGTCGGATTGGGAATATGTACGACAAACCATGTATAACAGGTGGCATTGATTCTACTGGAAATGTAACTCCAGCAAGCGTTGCTCCTAATGATCCGAATAGGGAAGCTCCACTAATTATTATTTTTAGTAATGGAAATACGGAGAATATCATTAATCCGAGACATTGATATGATATTACCAATAAAAACGCAGCAATGTTTACAGGCCAATATCCACATGGCAAAGGTATTTTCAAGAATGAGAAAAGCACGACATTTGTAAAAATCCCCATAATTGTAAACATGATTGTATAAGG
>DKPL01000012.1:0-4368 GCA_002471185.1 Bacteroides sp. UBA7335 | reverse complement strand
CCCGATGCTCTTAACCATTCATGTGATGTGTTGTATTTTAGCTCAATACCAATTACATATACAGTTGTAAGAATTATCAAAATTTGAAGAAGCACAAATACGAATATGGTGCTTAGATATGTCACATAATTTAAAGCTGGATTAAATAATGGGTGGTTGTCTACGCTTACCGGCATAAGTACAGACATTATATCTTGATTTGACATACCCATTGCTTGCCCTTGGCTTAAGATTGGGACAGCTGCAACACTCTTTAGTAGTACTGTCATTTCGGCAAATAAGGTAGATCCTACTGTAAGTAATGCATAATGATAATAGTATGATATGGTTGGAGACCGAAAACCAAATACATCTTGCTCAAAGTTTTGTGGTATGATAATATAACCATAGATCTTTTTATCGTCCATGTTTTGTCTTGCTGTTTCTATATCAGAATAGATATGTGCAACATGCATGGATGATGTAGCGTCGATATTTCTGATTACACTACGTGATGTTTGCGTATTATCTTGATCAACAATGCCAATGGGTAGGTCGGTCATAATACCAGTACTAAAGATGGTAGCCATGAAAAATATACAAAGCAATGGTAGAAAAATACAAACTCCGAAATATAATCTTCGGGATTGTATTCTTCCACATTCGCGTTTGAATACTGTCCATAGGCCTTTATCTCTATGATTCATGATTTTATTTCTTTGCATTAGTCAATGTGGTAAGTACAGACATTCCGGGACGAAGGTTTTCTACCGGTTGGGTAGGGTGAGCATGAATTTCGAATGTTTTCATGTCGTAACTACCACTTTGTTTTGTCGATTTCCACGTTGCAAAACTCCCGAGAGGGCTGATGTAATTAATTTTAAACTCAACGTCTTTTAATGCTAAAGCTGGTACATCTCCTTTAATGATATCACCCATTTTAAAATGTGGCATATAGTCTTCGCGAACATTGAATATGACATATGCGTTTTCTAAGACTACAAGATTCATAATTGGAGCACCTTGACCGGCAAGTTCGCCTACTTTAAGGTATTTCTGTGAGATTTCACCATCTGCTGGAGCAACTAGTTTACTATCGGAAAGAATCGCTTGTACTTCTTCGACACTACCTTTTGCAACATTTACAAGAGATTGCGCAGCTTCTTTATCTTCAACCTGTGCTCCGTCTACAGCCATTTGATATTGGTAGCTTGCTGCTTTTTCAGCTGCGATAGCACTTTGGTATAAAGCCTCTACTTCATCTCGCTTTTGTTGTGTAACAACTCCTTCACTATATAGCTTTTCGATACGTTGATGCGTCTTTGTGGCTAGATTTAGATCTGCTTTTGTCTTTTGCCATAATTCAAAAAAAGACTTTTTAATTTGTTCGCGTGTGCCGCGGTCCACTTTCTGATTCTGTGCCTTGGCTACATCTTCCATAGATTGTGCTTGGAAGTATTTTGCGTGAGCTTCGGGGCTAGAAATAACAACAAGTGTATCTCCGGCCTTTACATATTGACCTTCTTCAACAAGATATTTTTCAATTCTTCCGGGAAGTTTGCCCGAAATACGTATCTGATCGGTTTCAATTTGTCCTTGAAGCACAATCGATTTTTTATCTAGAGAAACGATTCCGATTGCAGAAACGATGGCAATTATTGCAAGAACTACAATGAATGCAATAGTCATTGCTGATTTTGTCTTTATCATGATTGTATAATCTGTTTATTAGTTGTTATTCTTGTCGTTGTTTGTTATTGATGAGATTAAAGCTGTTTCAGTAATACCATTAGCTTTGAAATCATGAAATTCTTGTGGAGCACCGCAAATCGACAGTAGATTCATTAATGCTACATCATATTCATAAAAAGCTAACATATAGGCTACTTTGATTTTAGAAAGCATCACTTCTGCGTCTACAACTTCGGTTGACGTTGCCATGCCTTCTTGAAAGGCTTTTTCTCGAATTCTTACTAGTTCCACAGTTAACTCTAAGCTGCTTTTTAATGCTTGTACATTATCAATGGCCTTTTGAAGTTCGGTATATAGCTTTTCAACTCCTACATTTAAGTCTGTTTTGGCTTTATCTTTACCAAGATCTAACGTGTATGAGTTTATTTTAGCTTGTCTGATTTTCTTTTCGCGAGCTAAACCATCAAAAATATTCCAGGTGAAACCTACTCCTATCATTGTACGAGGTAGTAAGTTTTTAGGAACTTGATGAGCATATAGTGTTTGTTTACCCATTAAAGCAATACTGGGTAAGTAGCCTGCTTCTTCAATTTTTATGGCTTGTTTTGCCATTTGTTGTTTTACATTCAACCCTTGAATTATATAGTTGTTTGCATGCATCAAATTTTGAAAATACTCAAGAGATGGTATTTCTTGATTGATAAATAGAGGGGTAGTTGTAGTTATATCCTCTGCTTCTTCCATATAAATACAAGCTTTTAAGGCCTCAAGTGTGACAGCAACATCTTTGTTAGATGCTGAAAGTTCTCTTTTTGCCTCGTCTTTACTTACTTGTGCAACCAGAAGTTCTGCCCTATTTATCATGCCATTTTGTTCTAGAGCGACAGCATTTCTGTAGTGATGTTCGAGCGATTTAAGAGTTTCTTCTCGAATATCTTGTATGCTTTTTTGTAGTCTCAGACCAAAGTATCGTTCTACTAGCTGGGTTTGTACTTCTGATATAGTTTGCTGTTTATTTATTTCAGCTGCATTGATCAGAGATCTACCTATTTTTGATGCAAAATAGCGTTTCCCTCCGGTAAAAATTGGCCAAGCAAGTGTAGCATCTATCGTGCTCATATTCTGAGGGAGAAGTGTTAAAGACAGGGTTTGTGCTCCTAGCTTGTCTAATAGTCCGGAAATGATTTGATCGTTGGGTAAAAATTCATGTACTACATCTTTTATTGGATTCGTAATGCCGCTTAAGGGTTCTTTTACGGCAATGTCATTTGATGTGTGTACATACATACCGGTAGCTCCAATCATTGGATACCATGTAGCATTCATTATATCACGCTGCTTGCGTGCACTTTCTATTCCTTGTTCTGCTATTTTTACATCTTTGTTCTTGTTATTCAGCATTTGTAAAGCATCTTCGAACGATAACGAAGTACTTTGTGCTTGAAGACAGAAAGAACAAAAAGGTAGAATAGCTGAAATAAGCAGAAATTGTTTCATCTCCTTTTATCTATTATATGCTATAAATACTCTATTCAGTAAAGATAATTTCTTATAAAACCCACTTATTATAGCATTTGTTTAATGAAGGGATGATGGCTAAGGTTTAAATTATTGAAATTTGGTTATTCACATTGATTTAGATCAGTAAAATTAATTCACAGAATACTTGTTCAAATTGATTAAATGAAAATTGATTGCTGTAAAAGAGAGTGTATCAACAAAGAAGAGTAGGGTGTGTATAAGTGAATATGCATTGAATAAATGTATGATGTTTAATCGTCATTATTCAATGCATGATTACTTCCTATATCTTAGTTAATTTCAAAATATCGTTGCTGTTTCCAAAGAGATTAAGGATGTCTTTGTCTTCAATGATTGTTGAGTTGTCTATTTTTTCCACTACGTATTTTTGTTTATGAGTAATACCAATAACATTAACACTCGTTTTTTCGCGCTCAATACATACTAGACGTAAATTGAAATCATGCTCTAAATCAATGTCTTCAAGTGTTTGGCCAACAAGAATAGCAGGTGCCTTAATTTTATAGATAGCATGTTGATCTGTTATTTTTATCCATTCTTTGAACAAACTACCCATTAAGAACTGATTTGCAATCATGTTGGCATAATCAAGTTCTGGAGTCAAGATTTGATTAATTCCGATAGAACGCAACACAGTTTCATGAAGTTTACTAGTGGCGCGCACAATAATATTTGAAACATGTAGTTTCTTTAGAATTGCCACAGTTTGAATGGAAATACCAAAGTCTTTTCCAAATGTGACAAATACGACATCGACATCTTTAAGAGGAAGCATCTTTAATGCGCTTTCGTCGGTAGTGTTTAAACAAATTGAGGCTGAGACAGAGTTTTTTAGCGTTTCTACGCGATGGAAGTCGCTGTCTACAGCAATCACTTCATGTCCCAGAGCTGTGAATTTTTCAGCTAAAGCCATCCCCATGTGGCCAATTCCAATAACTATTATTTTCATAACGTGATACGTTAATTGATTATATCTGATTATAATGCTTATCCTAGTAGTAAACTATCTTTCGGATAATTATATTTTGACGGAGCAGTTTCCTTTAAGAAACTACTGATAAACATGAATACACCAATGCGACCGATAAACATAGTTAGAATGATAAGAATCTTACTAAACTCCGAGAGAGTGGGTGTGAGATTTAGGCTTAACCC
>DKPL01000020.1:522-5734 GCA_002471185.1 Bacteroides sp. UBA7335 | reverse complement strand
TCAAGATCAACTTTACCATCTTTCTTATCAAGATAAATAATCTCAGACATAGGCTTCATTATAACATCACCCTTCAGAAATAGAATTCTATCTGACAACATATCAATATGCGTCATCTCTTTAATAGCAATATTTTTGAATAGTTTTGATAGATGAGTGTACCCCTTATCTTCAAAATGAAATTGAAAATATAGATACTGCAAAACAGTTTCAATTTCTTTTGCAACCCCTTTGTTTAGTAATTCAATACTCTTTGCTCTATTTGCCATAATCACTCATTTTTAGATTATTATAATATATATTCATGTAAACAATGTCATCACGAAAAAGGTTCTTAATTAAGAAGTATAAATAATGTGTGTTATTAATAGGTTGTCTTTCAGCATACCAACCATGACAATAAAGTTATTTATATCCTTGAAAGAGTTATATAAATACCAAAATATTGAGGAGTTAAAACTACATGAGTTTTAATTTAACGAAACTATGTTCGAATGAAATTCCCTATCTTTGTAACCATTAATAAACCATAGACAAAAAAGAGAATGAAGATATTTCCAACAAGTGCTATCAAAACACTTGATAATAATACAATAGAAAGAGAAGGTATCAGCTCAACTGACTTAATGGAGCGAGCAGCAGTGGCACTAACCGATGCTATTGTTGAGCAGTGGAGTTCGGATGTACCAGTTGTTATTTTTGCGGGTCCCGGCAATAACGGAGGTGACGCTCTAGCAGTGGCACGTATGCTAGCCGAAAAAGGATATGGTGTAGAGGCATATTTATTTAATACCAAAGGGGTGCTATCAGCTGACTGCGAGTACAATAAAGGGCTAGTAGAAATGATGCCTGAAATTAAATTCTATGAAATTATAAATGAATTCACTCCTCCACTCTTAACTATTGATCACCTAGTGATTGATGGACTATTTGGTTCTGGTATAAACAAACCCTTAAGTGGAGGATTTGCTGCTGTTGTAAAACTTATCAATTCATCATCTGCTACGGTTGTTTCTATTGATATTCCTTCAGGATTGATGGGAGAAGATAATTCTTTTAATATACGGGCCAACATTGTGCGAGCTGATGTTACTTTAAGCCTTCAACTTCCCAAATTAGCGTATCTTTTTCCCGAAAACGAAGAATTTATTGGCGAATTGGAACTAGTTAATATTGGACTTAACCCTGAAGTTATTGAAGAGTTAGATACCAATTATACGATCTTAGAAATAGAGGATATTCAACCTTTAATTAAACCCCGTTCGCGATTTGCTCATAAAGGATCATTTGGGCACGCATTACTAATAGCTGGGTCATACGGAATGGCAGGTGCATCAATATTGGCTGCTAAAGCTTGCTTACGCTCAGGAGTTGGACTACTTACCGTTCATGCACCTTTTGGCAACAACTCCATTTTGCAAACAGCTGTCCCCGAGGCTATCATTGAAAATGATGGTCATGAGCGATTTTATACTGAACCAACAGATACCGATAGCTATAAAGCTATAGCTATCGGACCCGGAATTGGTAAGAATGAAGTGACTGAATTAGCTCTGTTAGAACAACTACGCGAATGTCAAACACCTCTTATTCTAGATGCTGATGCCCTAAATATTCTGGCAAATAATAGAATCGCATTAAACAACCTGCCCAAAAACTCTATCTTAACTCCTCATCCTAAAGAGTTAGAAAGATTGGTTGGTAAATGCCAAAACTCCTATGAACGGCTTACTAAAGCAGCCGAATTGGCTAGAACAGCTCAAGTATACATCATCGTGAAAGGAGCATATAGTACAATCATCACACCATCAAATAGCTATTTTTTCAATCCTACAGGAAACCCAGGAATGGCAACAGCTGGAAGCGGAGATGTGCTTACTGGAATATTATTAGCTCTACTTGCTCAAGGTTATACTACAGAGGAAGCTTGCAAAATTGGAGTCTTTGCGCACGGTCTAGCTGGTGATTCTGCTAAAAAGAAATTGGGCGAAATAAGCCTCATAGCAAGTGATATAATCGCACATTTGCCTATGGCATTTAGACTATTAAGCGAATAAAGGTTAATTGTTTGCAAGGATTAGGATTACTTGCATTACATTTGTTATATAAACTAGTTAATATTATTCAGAGATAAAATGAAGAAAATAATCTTTTCTGCCGGAGTATTAGCAATGTCATTTACAACATTTGCCCAGACTGAAGTCGTACAAGGGGTAATGCGTGGGAAAGACTATGGGGTAACATATGCTCTTCCAAAAACTCAGATAGAAATCATTGCAAAAGTCAATAAGGTAAAGTATACACCTGGAGAATTCGCTAAATATGCTGAACGTTATTTACGTTTAAATAATGTATCAACAGAACCTGAGGAGCATTATGAACTTGCTACTATAGTGGCTCAACTAGTTGGCATCCCTGATAAGGATAATGTATATTTCGTTAAAATGAAAGATAAAACTGTAGCTCCTTTGATTGAGCTTACAGAAGACGGAGTTATAAAATCGATAAATGTAGCAAATGATAACAAGCAAACAGTTATTCCTGCAACATTGACCAGTGCAGCAAAAAAATCACTAAACCCGCGTGACTTCTTAACTGAAGAAATTTTGACTGCAAACTCAACAGCTAAAATGGCCGAGTTAACAGCTAAAGAAATTTATAATATCCGCGAAAGTAAAAATGCATTATTGCGTGGTCAAGCAGACTTTATGCCACAAGATGGCCAACAAATGAAGCTAATGATAGAATCTTTAGAAGATCAAGAGCGCGCCTTAACGGAAATGTTTGCAGGTAAACTTAGTGTTGAGCCCGAATCTTATACGATACGTATTGCCCCCGATAAAGAAATTAATCAGGAGGTAGCTTTTAGATTCTCAAAGAAATTGGGTGTTGTTGATAATAATAATCTTGCCGGAGAACCAGTCTATATATCAGTCAAGGATTTAAAGAGCATAAATATACCGCAAGAAGATAGTAAGAAAAAGGTTGATGGAATAGCATACAATTTACCCGGTAGAGCAATTATATCACTTGAGAAAGATAGAAAAACATTATTCAAAGAAGAAATGTTGATTAGTCAATTTGGGACTGTAGAATACTTGGCTCCCGCACTATTCAATAAAAATTCTACCATAAAAGTTACTTTTAATCCAACAACCGGTGGACTTATTAAGGTTGATCGGGAAGAAGGTAAATGATAAAACCATCTTTTTGCATTTGAGCAATATAGGCAGTAACACGTGACTCGTAGTTATCTTCGTTTTCGAAGTGAGCTGCGAGTTCTTTTATTATATCACGCACAGTTCTCTCTCCATCAATAAGCTCCCACACAGCAGTGCCATGTAACTCTAATGTAACTCGTATATCAGCAGATAAACCTTTCGGAAGCATAAATTTCTTCATCCACTCATACTTAAACCGTGGGAAAGCAATTACCACGCAATCGCCTTCCCATTCAGTTGTAATATGTGTGCTACGGAAAGGAACAACATCTAGTAAGTTTATTTTTTCTTTCGTAGCCATAAGCTTTTATTTTTGAATATTAGGTAATTCAAGTCCATAACCTTCTTTCTTATCAACAGCCTTTAACCAAAGACCTATAATAAGAGCTAAAACCCCGAACATAGCAAATATAGCCATTGGCAAGGAGTAATCATAAGTTTGTACACCCTCTACAATCGGACCTTTGCAATAGGTATTCAATACCCAGCCAATCAACAAAGGCACACCCATCAATCCCCAATTTTGCACCCAGAAAATTAATGCATATGCAGTACCTAATTGACGTTCAGGTATAATTTTAGGAACAGAGGGCCACATCGCTGATGGAACCAAAGAGAATGCAAAGCCTAGAACAATCATGATAATGGTAGCAAACCACCACACATTAAAGATAGGAAGTGCAAATAGTGAGTGAACTACGATAAGCATGATAGAACCAATAATCATCAAGGTGGCTCCTTTACCAATACGGTCATACAATGAACCAAACAAAGGTGTAAGAATTATGGCCCCAATAGGCAACAGCCCTGGAATAGTTCCAGCCAATTTAGGATCTACATGATATTTCTGCACCATTAAATCGGCTGCATATTTGATGAACGGGAAAACAGCAGAATAGAATAATACGCACAATAGGGCAATCAGCCAAAATCCTTTGTTAGTTATTATATTTAAAATATCTTTTGCACGGAAAGGCTCTTCAGGTTCTTCACCTTCTGCTTCTAATGATTGGTCAAGCTTCTTATCATAGAAAGTATAAATAAAAAACGCAACAGTACCAATGCAAAGCAAGATTAAGCAAAATAATATTGGCATAGGAATATTTGTATGAAAGGCTCCTAGCTCATCGTAAAAGCCAAAGTAGTCAGCCATAGGAACTGTTAGCACCATGGCTAATGTAGTACCAATACGTGCGGTAGACATTTCAATACCCATAGCCAAAGCCATCTCTTTTCCTTTAAACCACTTTACAATAATCTTCGAAATTGTAATACCAGCAATTTCAACTCCAACACCAAAAATAGCATAACCTAATGCTGCAAGAAAAACCTGAGTTTTAAAACCTAAGATTAATGCGCCCTCTTCAAAAACAGAAGCAATAGCATAGTATTTTAAAGCACATCCTACAACCATCAAAACACATGCCCACATACCAGTAAAACGTACTCCCATTTTATCAAGAATGATACCTCCAAAGATAAGCATCAACAAGAATACATTAAACCATCCATAAGCGCTGGTAAAGAAACCATAATCAAGACTGTCCCACATTAATTCCTTCTCAAGCATAGGCTTTAATGGAGACATTACGTCAGTTAGAAAATAGCCGCACAACATAGTAAAAGCGACCAAGGCTAGAACACTCCAACGCATTGCTTTAGAGTCATTAAGCTTTCTTTTTAAAAGTTCTGTCATTGTGATATTAAAATTCGATATTAATATAAGTATTATCGACAAAGGTAACGAAATATTAACCATTTGTTTCAAAATGACACATCTTTTTGCGCAAAAAACAAACGAGGGAATAGAATTACAGATAATTCTATTCCCTCGTTTGAAATATAGTTATATTAAAATATTATTCTGAATTAATTTACACTATCTGTTGTAACATCCGGTGCAGTAGTTCCCATAGGAAGGTTGTACGGATTAGTACTTTCTTCTTGTTGTGCTTGTTCAGAGATAATGTTTTGTGTTTTAGAAGTACGTG
>DKPL01000020.1:0-220 GCA_002471185.1 Bacteroides sp. UBA7335 | reverse complement strand
GTAGTTTTACGAACTCCCATAATTGCATTAGACGATGAAAATCCAGATGCTAACCCACCACCTTTTGAGTTTTGAATCAGCACAATGAAGCACATCAGTACGGCTGCAATGACCATTAAAATAATTAATAATAGATAAAACATTTTTGTTATTTTGATTTAGCGTTAATAATCAACTTCTCTAAGAATCGAATTTGGTCTGCAAAGTAAGCATTTTTTTT
>DKPL01000004.1 GCA_002471185.1 Bacteroides sp. UBA7335 | reverse complement strand
CGATTTTAATGGGACAGCAATGAGACCATTTTTAAAAGAATAAAACACACGTCAATAAATATACGCAATAGCAATAGAGGAGCAAAATCAAAAGACTTTGCTCCTCTATTGCTATTATTACTTATACCTAAGTCGTCAGTCAACAAAAGTAGTTTGACTAGTCTTTAGAAAGTAAGGTAGCAGCTTTACCTGAAGGCAGTTGCTGATGTAGGCATCTTGAACCTCACTCATCACAACGATGGGCTGATTGACTATTGGTGATTGAGATGAGATATCATTTAATATCACCCTGTTGCATTGTTTAAACATAAAAGAAGGCCCCTGCTTTACTGCAAAATCGACATGATGAAAACGGATATTCTTAGCAGTTTCTGCCGTAAATCCTTTATTGGCCTCTATGTTGATATTGAAGAATGAGATGTTTTCAATCGGCATTTCCTCAATACCTTTGATATAGCCTATTTGCTCTATTTCTTTGCCGGTGATATTACTTAAATGAATATTGCGGAAGATGGGAGTACGCTCGGTCACCGGTTCTTTGACCGAGAGCTTATCGTAAAATAAATCAAAGATAAAGGCATTGCGCTGTATGTTTCTCATCACCAAGTTATCGATACGAATATCTTCGACCACGCCCCCTCTACCACGCGATGCTTTTAGTCTGATTCCCGCATCTGTTCCATCAAATACACAATTCGAAATTGTCACTCGCTTTACTCCACCCGACATCTCGCTACCAATAACCACACCGCCATGTCCAGCCAACATCACGCAGTTTGTGATGGTGATGTTCTCGCAAGCCCGACCGTATCTGCGTCCGTCAGCATCTCTACCCGATTTGATGGTAATGCAATCATCACCTACACTGATAAAACAATCTGAAATACGAACATTGCTACACGATGTTGGGTTTATGCCATCCGTATTCGGCCCCTTAGGGTTTTGATGTGGGTTGTTTATCGTCACTCCTTTAATCACAACATTATCGCAAAAGGCCGGATTAATGGTCCAAAAAGGAGAGTTAATAATCTTCACATTCTCAATAACAATGTTCGTGCACTCATAAAACTGAATAAAAGGAGGACGAAACATGCGTCTTTCTAATGACGGTTTGTAGTATTCGGAAATTTCAAGATCTTGATTGGCATCTTCCCACATTTGTTGCAACTTATTAAGCCTAGGCAGTTTTCCACCATTATCTTTTATCTGTTGGCGTGTCTCTTTTTCCCATGTCCACCACTTAAAACCATTTCCATCGAGTGTGCCACGGCCCGTTATAGTTAGATTCTCGGCATTATCGGCATAAATCAATGGAGATAGTGTATTCATCACTGTACCCTCCCAGCGTATTTTGACAAAAGGCAAATAGTCTTCAAAGTTATCAGAAAAGCGAATCACAGCGCCCGATTCTACATGAAGAGTAATATTGCTTTTCATTTTAATTGTAGCAGTTAGATAAGTTCCTGCAGGAAAGTAAATAGTACCTCCTCCCTCAGCAGCAGCATTCTCTATCGCTTTATTTATAATCTCCGTACACGCTTTCTTTCCTGTCAGGTCAGCTCCCAACTTTTGAATATCAAACACTCGAGCAGCTATTGACAAAGAAAGAGTTAAAAATACAATTGCTAAAACAAATAGACGTTTCATTAAATTGGTTAGTTTATTATTAAATATAAATTAGCTATCACAAAATTATCTCTTTTAGAATAAAAGGATGAGGATTATCTGACCAAGAATAGGCAACAACAGGTGGAAAAAATGTGCAAAAGCTCGTAGAATCAGACTAAGTAACAGTATCACCTTTTCATATCTGCTTGTTTTTCATTATTTTTGTTACAACAATATAGGTATAACTTATAAAGCGGCACATATAAAATAGAAAGAGTAAGAGATATGCCACACATCATTAAGTTACAAATCGAAATTGTAGGTGTAAATACCTGTGTCCTCCTATTTAACCAATTACTCCACGGTAGTGTGTTCTATTTGAGCTAGTATTGCAAAAAAATCCTTTTCACTTTAAATTTATAATATGATTAAAAGTATTCTAACGACTTGCCTTTTGATTGGAACAAGCCTTGTTCAAGGACAAGAGTCAAACACAAAACTAAAATTATGGTATGATAAACCTGCTGATAAATGGGTAGAAGCATTACCCTTAGGCAATGGACGCTTAGGGGCTATGGTCTATGGTCACCCCACACACGAAGAATTTCAGTTAAACGAAGAAACCGTGTGGGGAGGTTCGCCACACAACAACACAAACCCGGCTGCTAAAGATGCTCTTCCAACGATTCGGAAACTGATATTTGAAGGAAAAAATGCAGAAGCACAAGCTCTTTGTGGAGAAGCCATATCTTCTAAATCGGGCAATGGAATGCCTTATCAAACAGTGGGTTCGCTACATCTTGATTTCGATGAGATTAAAGAATACTCCAACTACTATCGTGACTTAGATATTGAGAATGCAATTGCCACTACTCGTTTTACAGCCAACGGAGTGAATTATCAACGAGAAGCTTTTACCTCATTTACCGATGATGTATTAGTGGTAAGGCTTACAGCAGATAAGAAAGGACAAATTTCATTTAAAACACACTACTCTACTCCTTATCAAGAAAACATTGCAAGACGCATTACACCGCAAAAGGAGCTGCAGTTGGATGGTAAAGCCAATGACCACGAAGGCATAGTGGGCAAGGTGCATTTTACTACACTAGCTCGGATAAATCACGAAGGGGGAAAACTAATAGCAGAGGGCGATTCTGTTTTACACCTGATTGGTGCTAATAGCGCAACTATCTATGTATCAACAGGAACCAATTTTAAAAACTACAGAGATGTATCGGGCGACTCCTATCAAAAGGCCAAAGAGTATATGAGAAACGTAGAGAAAAACTACGGTAAATCTAAAAACCACCACATACAATATTATAATAACCTGTTCAATAGAGTCTCGCTTGATTTAGGATGTAACGAGCAACTATTGAAGCCGACAGATGTTCGTGTAGAGGAGTTTAAATCAACTTTCGACCCTCAAATGGCAGCTCTTTATTTTCAATTTGGACGCTATTTATTAATATGCTGCTCACAGCCGGGAGGTCAGGCAGCCAACTTACAGGGTATCTGGAACTATCAACTTCGTGCACCTTGGGATGGCAAATATACAACTGACATCAATGTAGAAATGAACTATTGGCCAGCAGAGATCACCAATCTATCAGAAATGCATGAGCCATTTTTGAGATTGATAAGAGAAACAGCCGAACAAGGAAAACAAACGGCTGAGATGTATGGCTGCCGGGGTTGGGCACTACATCACAATACAGATATCTGGCGCTCTACAGGATCGGTAGATGGAGCCGCATGGGGCATTTGGCCAACTTGCAACGCTTGGTTTAGTCAGCATCTTTGGGATCGTTATTTATTCTCAGGAGATAACAGTTATTTATCCGAAGTGTATCCGCTTATGCGTGGAGCTTGCGAGTTCTATCTTGACTTTCTTGTTAATGAGCCTAAGCAAAACTGGTTGGTTGCTGCGCCTTCCTACTCGCCCGAAAATAAGCCTACAGTCAATGGCAAACGTGATTTTGTTGTGGTGGCAGGTGCAACAATGGACAATCAGATGATTGATGATCTTTTTAGAAACACAATCGAAGCAGGTAAACTGATGGGCGAATCGCCTCTATTTATTGATAGTCTTGAGAACGTAGTCAGCCAACTGGCTCCTATGCAAGTAGGACAGTGGGGACAGTTGCAAGAATGGATGGAAGATTGGGATAACCCCAATGATCGCCATCGTCATGTATCACACCTATGGGGAGTTTATCCCGGCCGACAAGTTACTCAAAACACTCCCATTTTGATGGAGGCTGCCAAACGGTCACTAGAGTCACGTGGTGACCATTCTACCGGTTGGTCAATGGGATGGAAAGTATGCTTATGGGCACGCTTACTGGATGGAAACCATGCCTATAAACTAATAACTGATCAGTTGACTCCAACAACAGAAGAAAAGGGACAAAATGGTGGTACATATCCTAACCTTTTTGATGCGCATCCTCCCTTTCAAATTGATGGTAATTTTGGTTGCACTGCGGGCATCGCCGAAATGTTGGTACAGAGTCATTCGGGCTCGGTGCATCTACTGCCAGCATTACCAGATGTGTGGTCAAAAGGTACAATTAAAGGAATCCGCTGTCGCGGTGGATTCACTATTAATGAGATGAGTTGGAAAGAGAATAGTCTGCAATTGGCTACTATTACTTCAAATTTGGGTGGAACACTTAGGTTGTGTACAGCTACACCGCTATGGCTCAACGGAGTGAAGCTTGAACCAACCAAACAAAGAGAAAGCAATAATCTATTATTGAAGAAACAAGAGCTTAAAAAACCACTTATAGATCCGCAAGCACCCATCAACACAAGCCAACAAATCGACAATTACATTTATGATATTGAAACGAAAGCAGGAGAAACGTATACCTTCACTGCTCAATAAGTTGAGCAATTAATGCAAAAAGCTTCTAATAAAACATAGTCCCATTGTGAGACTTTAAACTGCACCCCAAAGGTTAGAGAAATAACTTTTGGAGTGCAGTTTTTTTAATTCTAAAATGCTTTTTGAAAAAACTATTTGATTATTTTTACCCCATAATAAGAAGACAGATAATAGCATGATTAGAAATGTTAAGCTAGAAGATGCAAAAGATATTATGAACATATATAATGAATATGTTTTGCACAGCAATATCACGTTCGAGACAACTCCGGTAAGTGAAAAAGAGATGGAGGAGCGTATCTATAATCTATCTTTAAAATACCCATATTGGGTAGCTGAGGAAGATGGAAAGGTGATAGGATATTGCTACGCACACAATTGGAAAGAGCGGATGGCTTATAGATATACGCTAGAGACAACTGTATACATTGCACCGGATGCAAAGGGAAAGGGATTGGGAGAAAGATTGATGAGAAAACTGATTAGCGAATGTCACCAAAAAGGATACCATTCACTCATTGCATGCATTACTGAAGGAAATGAAATCAGTAATAAATTGCACCTCAAGTTGGGATTTAAGCAAGTGTCTCACTTCAAAGAAGTAGGTAAGAAGTTTGGCTGTTGGCTCGATGTGAACGATTTTGAATTGATATTATCTAAATAAACTGAGCGAAGCCAACCCTATAAATAGGAGGCTTCGCTCAGTTCTACAATAAAAAATTACTTACTAACCTTAAACACTTTTTGTTTACCATTGACAAGCTCTACAGAAATCAAATAATTGCCTTTGGCATAACCTGTGAAGTCTATAGAACGATAGTTTCCTTGAAATGACTGAATAGTATATCCTCTAAGAGATAATACAGAAACTGATTTAATATCAGTATCTACAGAAGAAATATTCACAAAGTCTGTAACTATAGTAGGATAAACTGAAACATTATCATTTTCTACCTCATGAATAGAGGTAGGCGTAAAATTATGTTCAATGGTTTCTCCCATTAACGAGCAAAGGTAGATTTCAAGCGCCGTATAGCCATCGGCATTTGTTTTATTTCTATCTTCAGCATCTTCAGGGTTCAAACCATTTGCTAACTCCCAAGAATCGGGCATACCATCGTTATCCATATCTAGAGGAGCTTCTACTGCTTGATATTCAGGATACCCTTCAACATCCCAAGGTGAATCAATAATACCTCCTACCCCTAGTGTTCCTTTATAATTTGCAGTACCGGTACGAACCTCTTCAATAATTCTTTTCTCAATGATGTCTCGATTGACTGTACCTGCGGTAGCTAGTACATCTTCATATGCTTTGTCGGCACTCTTCAAGTTTTTCACACGATATTCGTCATAGTCAAAACGAGGTACATCATTTATACCGATATCATAAAGCAATTTATCAGAACGAATATCAACTTCGGTAAAAGGACTTCCATTGTCTGTTCTAATATTAACTGCACTCCAAGGGTTATTGGTTGCACTTGTCGAACCTTCCATCACGTTGTCATTAAAGTAAAATTTAGCAGGAACTACTTTATTTCCACCATCTGAAATCTCAGTAAACCATCGCGTGGAGTTGGTAGCCGGACCGGGTTTGTAGTAATTCCCCATAAAGTTAGTGAGATTATATCGTTTTGTACCGGTTGCTAAATCAGATCCATAACAAGCGTTTCTATTACCCCAATTATAGTTTACATTATTACTATACTCTATAAAAACGCGAACATCATTATCACCACGAGAACCATTGAACCGTGGAGAACGAGCTTTATTGTGAGCTAAAAGGTTGTGATAGAAAGTAGCACTTTGACCTCCCCATTGAGCACCATAACTTCTATTTCCTTTGGCATGACCGCCTTCATATAAACCCTCGTGAACAATACAATTTTGAACAGTTGTAAACTGGTTGTCATATATTGTCATATTCTCTTCGGCAGACCAACCAAAACAACAATGGTCAATAATCCAGTTTTTACCATTCTCTATACCGATTGCTGCGCCATAATAAGTTTCTCTATTTTGCTCATCCGTTAGTCCTATTCTATTTCTAATATTACGGATGATTAGGTTTTGTGAACCTCCAAAATTGAGCTTTCCAGCACGAAAAGCAATACCCTCTCCTGGTGCGGATTGTCCGGCAATAGTAAGGTTAGCTCTTGAACATCTAATATCATTGTTGTTGCGTCCACGTGCATGATCGGGTTCTGACTTGATGGTAATGGTACCAGAAACTCTAAACAGAATAGTTAAAGGCTCGCCCGGATATTGCTTTAATGCCCAACGAAACGAACCGGGTATTTCAGCTTCTGTTGATCCATAATCTTCTAGATTATCAACAAAAACAACTTTACCTCCACGACCACCAGAAGCGTATTTACCAAAACCTTCGGCAGTAGGAAATGCCAAAATGTTCTGTGAATATGATTGTGAACTAAACCCACATGCCAAAAGAGAAAAGATAACAATTAGCTTTTTCATTTTTCAAATTATATAATTTAAAGTAAACAAAGTTTCCTTAGCTAGAGATATGACGTACATATCATTAAATTGTAATCAAAGAATAAATAAATTATAGTTAAAATAAAACTTATATTTTAGGAATCAACAATTATCTATAAGAAGCTGGTTATCTGCAATATAATTAAAAAGAATAGTGATAAACAAATCGCTATCATACTCGTTATTTATAAAATATATAATACTAAATTTCAATTGGTATGACAAAGAAAGTAGCAAATCAGTTAATTGACAGTTTGGCACAAAATGGGGTAAAACGTATTTATGCAGTTACTGGTGACAGTCTTAATGAAGTTAATGAAGCCGTTAGAGTTGATAAACGAATAGAATGGATTCATGTTAGACATGAAGAGACTGGTGCATATGCGGCAGGAGCAGAGGCTCAACTAACAGGCAATTTGGCATGTTGTGCCGGTAGTAGCGGACCCGGACATGTTCACCTCATCAATGGTTTATACGATGCACATCGCTCTGAAGCACCTGTCATTGCAATTGCTTCGACAATGCCTTCGGTTGAATTTGGTATGAAGTATTTTCAGGAGACCAATACCATAAAGCTTTTTGATGATTGCAGCTACTATAATGAAGTGGCTACTACACCTGAACAGTTTCCAAGAATGCTGCACTCGGCTTTACAAACGGCTATTTCAAGAAGAGGAGTAACAGTAATTGGACTTCCTGGCGATTTGGCCAAAGCAGAAGCCGTGGATTCAAGTTCACCTATCCCCTGTTACCCCATAGCATCTTCTATTTGCCCTAATAAAGATGAGTTATTAAAACTTGCTAGTCTACTAAATAGTAACAACCGAATTACACTATTTTGTGGAATAGGTTGTAAAAATGCTCATAGCGAAGTGGTTACACTATCTGAAATGCTGAAAGCTCCGATAGTTTATACGTTTAAGAGCAAAATGGAAATCCAATATGACAACCCAAATGAAGTAGGAATGACTGGTTTATTAGGTATGCCATCCGGTTACTTCAGTATGCACGAAGCTGATGTTTTATTAATGCTTGGGACTGACTTTCCATATTCGGCTTTTCTACCCAACAACGTTAAGATAGTTCAAATAGATATCAATGCATCGCGCTTAGGCAGACGAGCCACCTTAGAAATGGGACTTTGTGGTGATATAAAATCAACATTGCAAGCACTATTCCCATTGTTACAAACAAAAGAAGATGATGCTTTTCTACAAAAGCAATTAAAACGCTATACTAAAGTAAAAAATGCTTTATCCGAATATATTGAAAAGAAAGGAGCAGAGAACCTCATTCATCCCGAATATGTTATGTCGGTCATTAATAAACTAGCTTCAGACGAAAGTATATTCACTGTAGATACAGGCATGACATGCGTTTGGGGAGCTAGATATCTGCAAGCAACCAAAAACCGTAGTATGCTAGGTTCTTTTAACCACGGTTCTATGGCCAATGCACTTCCACAGTCAATAGGCGCAGCTTTAGCATTTCCACATCGAGAGGTAATAGCACTATGTGGCGATGGAGGAATATCAATGACACTGGGTGATTTACAAACCATTGCTCAATATAAGCTTCCAATAAAAGTGGTTGTATTTAATAATAGAGCTTTAGGAATGGTAAAACTCGAAATGGAGGTTGATGGTTTACCTGATTGTCAGACCGATATGGTAAATCCAGACTTTGAGAAAGTTGCTCAAGCCATGGGCATACAGAGTTTTACAGTTACTGATCCGCTTAAAGTAGAGGAAACGCTTAAAGAAGCTTTTGATGCCACTGGACCTGTTTTAATAAGCATTTTCACAGATCCCAATGCACTAGCTATGCCTCCAATTGTTGACTATAAAGAGATGATAGGCTTTGCGCAATCTATGTATAAGTTAATGGTAAACGGACGAACTCAAGAAGTACTTGATACTATTAATTCTAATTACAAACATCTCGAGGAGATATTGTAAAACGAGTAAAGTTGATTATTAGTTAGAGTTATAGAGTAAATAAAAAAGATTGTTTGACGCTAGTGTCAAACAATCTTTTTAAGCTTTCGAATAATAACAGAAGAAAAGAGAGTAAAAATGATAGTTAACCAATAAATACATTTATATTTAAAAATACATGTATATCATCATCCTCACCATATTCAAATTCTAGTTTATCTTCTCTAGCCAACCAACCGATAGCAGCCGATAAGTCTTTATCGGAAAGACCGGAAGCTTCTTTCAACTCATCATAACTCCATTTGGCATTATCACTAAGCAATCGCCAAACTTTACCAGCATTTAAACCAATAACATGTTTATCCATATCACAACAGCATTAAATTTATAAATCCTACATTTATAATAAACACATTAAGCAGTACAATTGTTACTTAAAAGCTTTTAATTAGCAATAATTGTAACTCAAAAAAAAGAATTTAAGAGGATTATTATAAATTTGCGTCAATCATGATATCATAACGTTGATAAGGCATAGACACTATGTTAACCATGTAGGATCAATAAATACATTTAGGACATATATAAAAAAATCCGCTACTGCAAAACAGTAGCGGATTTACTATATCAAAGAATGATGTTATTACATCATACCACCCATACCTCCCATACCAGGAGCACCCATCGGCATTTCAGGCTTATCTTCTTTCTTTTCAACAATTACACATTCTGTAGTCAAAAACATACCCGCAATTGACGCTGCATTTTCTAATGCAACACGAGCTACTTTAGCAGGATCTACAACACCTGCCGCAAGTAAGTTTTCATAAACATCCATACGCGCATTGTAACCAAAATCACCTTTGCCTTCGCGAACTTTTTGTACTACAACAGCGCCTTCTTTACCAGCGTTGAATACGATTTGACGAAGAGGTTCTTCGATGGCACGTTTAATGATATCAACACCTGTTGTTTCATCAGCATTATCACCTTTCAACCCTTCTATTGAATCAATAGCACGGATATAGCCTACACCACCACCAGGAATAATACCTTCTTCGATAGCAGCACGAGTTGCACGCAAAGCATCGTCTACGCGATCTTTTTTCTCTTTCATCTCTACTTCTGAAGCAGCACCTACATAAAGAACTGCAACTCCACCCGAAAGTTTAGCTAAACGTTCTTGAAGCTTTTCACGATCGTAGTCAGATTTAGTAGCTGCCATTTGAGCCTTAATCTGTGCGCAACGTTCTTTAATTGCTTCTTTATTACCAGCACCGTTTACAATAGTTGTATTATCTTTAGAGATAGTTACTTTATCAGCAGTACCTAACATTTCAAGAGTAGCTTGTTCTAATTTCAAGCCTTTCTCTTCGCTAATTACCATACCGCCTGTCAAGATAGCAATATCTTCTAACATCTCTTTGCGACGATCACCAAAACCAGGAGCTTTTACTGCACAGATTTTAAGTTGAGAGCGCAAACGATTTACTACCAACGTGGTCAATGCTTCGCTATCTACATCCTCAGCAATTACTAATAAAGGACGACCTGATTGTACAGCAGGTTCAAGAATAGGTAAGAAGTCCTTTAAGTTAGAGATTTTCTTATCGTAGATTAAGATATAAGGATTTTCCATTTCACACTCCATTTTCTCTGTATTTGTTACAAAGTAAGGAGAAAGATAACCACGATCAAACTGCATACCTTCAACTACATCAATTGTAGTATCTGTGCCCTTAGCTTCTTCAATAGTAATAACACCATCTTTAGAAACTTTACGCATAGCATCAGCAATCAATTTACCAATAACTGCATCATTGTTTGCCGAAATTGTAGCTACTTGTTCAATCTTGTCGTAATTGTCACCAACAGTTTCAGCTTGATTTTTGATTGATTCAACAACTTTAGCAACGGCTTTATCAATACCGCGTTTGATATCCATAGGACTAGCACCTGCAGTTACATTCTTCAATCCTTCATTAACAATAGCTTGTGCCAATACAGTAGCAGTAGTTGTTCCATCACCAGCATCATCACCAGTTTTAGAAGCTACCTCTTTTACCAATTGAGCACCTGTATTTTGATAAGCATCTGCCAACTCTATCTCTTTAGCAACAGTCACACCATCTTTAGTAATATGAGGAGCACCAAATTTCTTTTCGATAATAACATTACGTCCTTTAGGACCAAGTGTTACTTTAACTGCATTAGCCAATGCATCCACTCCTTTTTTCAATTGATCACGTGCATCAATGTTGAATAATATTTCTTTTGCCATAATGTATTTACTATATTAAAAAAATTAAACTCTATTATTATTAACCCAAAATAGCAAGAACATCACTTTGACGCATAATAAGGTATTTACCACCTTCTGCTTCAAGCTCTGTACCAGCATATTTACCATAAAGAACAGTATCTCCTACTTTCAATACCATCTCTTCATCTTTTGTACCGTTTCCAACTGCTATTACTTCACCTTTTAAGGGCTTTTCTTTTGCTGTATCAGGAATAATGATACCACCAATTGTTTTTTCTTCTGCAGGAGCAGGAAGAATCAACACTCTGTCTGCTAATGGTTTAATGTTCATAGTTGTTTTTATTTTAATTTATTATTATGTTTATTTGAATCTTCACCAATTTAATTGATTGATAAAGACACAACATAAATAACCAAAACCGTGCCAAATTGTTTTTATAAGGGAATGTC
>DKPL01000046.1 GCA_002471185.1 Bacteroides sp. UBA7335 | reverse complement strand
ATGGTAGCATTCATACCAATGCGCTCCATCAGGTAAGGATTGGTGCGCTCGTCAAGGTCGTAACGCCAAATAACGGGAGTGTGAACCGCTGTCAACACAGGGTGCTCATAACGAGTAACTACCCCATTGCCATTGCTAACCGGTGTATTTTTACGAGACAGTAATGCCTCATGATCTGCTAAAAGCTTAGCTACTTTATCTTTAAAAAATTCCATATTGAAAAACTTATTGTTTTAATGCTTTAAATAATTGTTACCTTAAAAAAACCTTTTTACCTTATTGTCTTTTCTTTCAAAACCTAACCTATAAGACTGAGAAAAAGAGCTATCTTATAGCAGAACCTATTTTTTATATCTAAAGTAATCGGCATAGGAGGCGGGAGAGCTCGCTAGCCCTCCTGCACTATGCTTCACTCAAGTGTTGTTGTTGTCAAATCTATTTAAAATCACTTGTGTCTAATTTGGGATCCATTGGAGCAGTTGTAAATACAAAGTAATCGCAACTGATGTCCATATCTGCACCACCGTAGTTACCTCCTAAAATCTGAACCTTCATTTCAAAATCAGCAGAAGAGTCCCAACCTTTCAAGTCGCCTTCACCCGGTACTACTCTTATTGATCGCCATTGCCATTCATTGTTAGTAGGCACCAACTGATAGTCATCACCATAACCTTGATCTTTAGTCAGGTTCATCCATCCGCTACCCATACAAGGTTGCACATATCCTCCTTTAGAGCCTGTATTTACTAGGAAGTTTATCCAAATGCCATTACTATATACATCAGGATCGAGAGCCTTACAAGTCACTGAACCAATCACACTCTTATCCCAACCGGCAGATGGCCCGTTATAGTTCGCATAATAGCTACCTTGAGTCGTGCCAATCAATGAAGCATTAGAGCCACTATTTTTTAATGCAAAACGACCAACCTCATAACTTGCCATATCAGTTTCAGCATCCCAGGCTACTGTTGGGTTAAGCGGTCCATCAGTTATCATTACTAGGTTAAGCGAAGCATCAAATGCATCTTCATTGCCATTGCCAATATTACCACCACGAAACTGAACACCAATCTTATCAATAAATCCGTTGCTCACCGGGAAGTTCAAATCTTTCAACGAATAAGAACGCCATTCCCAACCGTTGGTTGAGCTCTTATAATCGTCGCCATATCCATGCACACTCTCTAAATGTCTATCCTCTTCAGAGCCATTTACAAACATAATAGGTTGAATATATCCTTGTTTACCGTTTGTATTGATCAACATCGTAATGCAAGGATTAGTGTAAGAAGATAAATCATACCCTTGTCCACCATTGTCACTGTATATTTTGCAATATATACCATTCCAACCATTACCAACAGGAGCTGATACACGTAGTGCTTTTCCGAATAAGCCCTTATCGCTATCGTCAACAGTTACTTCACTGTACTTATCCCCTTTGGTCAATTCATAAGTTGCATTACAGTCGATAAGCATCAATGTACTCTTTGGAATATATTTATCACTAGGTTTCACCACTTCTACCTCAGGCGAAATTTGTTTCTCTCCATTTTTAGGAGTCACCTCAATTAGCACAAAATCTCCAACTGCCATGTCTACTCCCACCGATGAGTAGTTGGCCGATCCCTCTTTGGCCGCACCCGATAAAGACAATGCAGTGCCATTGATTCTTACCTCTTTAAGCAAATCCATGTTGCTACCTTCGATGGTAAATGGTTTTCCTTTTTGAATTTGTGAAGGCCATTTGGTTACCACAGCCTCGTAATATTGAGGAACCAACTTTACCTCAGACTCGTGAGTACGTTTGTATTTGTTGGTTACAGTCAGTGCACCGGCATCAATAGCACGTGGCACAGTAATAGTCATCGAGGTACCTTCCTCGTTTACCGATACGATAGGAAAGTTATAAGCGCCAATACTTACCGAAGTTGCCGTATGCAGATTCTCACCATCCACCGTGATATTTTTTCCGACAAAAGGTTCAGTATCCGAAGCAGTTATAATTTTAGCAACCGGAAGTGTTAAGTCATAATCAACCGAATAATCGTCGTCATGACAGCCACTCCAAAGCAAAGTTGTACTTGCTAGGAAGAGTGTATATAGAGTTTTTTTATTCATACTTATATTCTATTTAAGATTAAAAATAACCGGGATTTTGGGTAAGACCATAACCTTGTTGTTCTTTCAAAGGGATAGGAAGTACATACACTTTGTTTCCGTTAGGTCCATCCAAACATTTGCCTGCAAGGTTTCCACGAATGCCATAGAAAAACTTATTGATGCTTTCAGAGTAGAATCCATCATAGCGTCCACCGGCAGCACGTTGTTTTTCTTTTTCATTTTCCATAACATCCAAGAAGCGTCCTGTGCGAACCAAGTCGTAGAAACGTAAGCTCTCCATAGCCAATTCAACACGACGTTCTTGCCAGATGGCTTGCAGTAAAGCATCGCCAGTAGCATTTACTTTAGGCAAAAGTCTATCGGTAGAAGCAGGATAAGAGTTATAGTCATTTTTACCTTCTGCATATCCCTTGCAATAAGAGCTTTCGCGAGCACGTTTACGCACCTCTTCCAATCTACTCAAAGCTTCAGCTTCTTTTCCACCTATGTGATAGGCAGCTTCAGCATTCATCAATAGTACATCAGCATAGCGAAGCACATAGATATTACGACTGGCAGCACGTTGAATAGCGGGTACTTCGGGCAAAGCAGCCTTACGGTTTAACCATTCTGAGCCTTGCTCCGAACGATCAAAAGCTCTTTTCTTACCATAAAGCACACCATTATTGAATGTTTCGCCATAAACGGTACACGACAAGCGAGGGTCGCCATCTTCGAAAGCTTCAACTAGGTTTTTCGTTGGGTTATTGTGTCCCCAACCGGTTACATCGTTACCATCTTTTCCGCGATTGCCTTGATACTGATAGAAGTTTGTACCAATAGAACCCGGTGCATACTCTTCTGAACCTTCGCCAAACTGAATTTCAAATACCGATTCGCGTGAGTTTTCATTCTCTTCTTCCCACAATAAAGCGTAGTTTTTGAGTAATGTATATTCTCTTGAGTCGATAACCGATTTAGTTAAGTCGTATACATGATTCCAAGTAACAGTAGAGTTATCAGGATCAGTTCCAATCTGATACATATAAACACGAGCCAACAATGATTTTGCAGCGCCACTAGTTGCACGTCCCATATCGTTTACACCATATTGACTGCGAGTAGGTAGCAAACGAGCAGCCTCGTTCAAGTCATCGGCTATTTGAGTATAAACTTCATTAACCGAACTGCGAGTTACTTTACCAAAATCAGAAGGTTGAACAGAAGTTGTAAATAAAGGAATTGGGCCGAACATACGCACCAGGTACCAGTTGAAGTAAGCACGCAAAAAGAGCGCTTCGCCCATTAAGCGGTTTCTTAACTCTTCATTCCAAGTGGCTTCTTGCAAACCTTCAATCACATAGTTAGCTCTTGACACACCCCAAAAGCCATGCACCCAGAAAGCTTCGGCTTTGTCCATCGACGAACTACCTGTACCACCGATAAGCTGTAGTAAAAGCACCGGTTCGCTATCGTTGCTACCACGCTCGGCATCGTCAGAAATTAAATCGCCCACAAAAAAGTCTAAGTGAGCCGACATCCAATCGCCATCGGGACCACTACCTTCATCTAGTTGCAACATATCATATACTCCATTCAGTGCATAAATGGCATTATTTTCATTATTAAAATAGTTTTCGCTATTTTCCGTTCCCTGAGGAGTAAGATTCAGAAAATCGTTGCATGAGGTCATGACCAACACAACCATCAAAGAAGCTATAAAATATATAATCTTATTCATAAGTAATCGCAGTAATTAAAATGTTACATTAAGTCCCACTGAGAAGGTACGTGGCTGTGGGTAGTTTACCATATCGACTCCGGCATACAAAGGGTCGCTAAATGCGCCAAATATTTCGGGGTCGAGACCACTATATTTGGTAAATGTGTAGAGATTATCGATAGAACCATAGATACGAGCACTCTTTATATAAGCTTTTGAAGTCCAGCTTTTTGGTAAAGTATATCCTAACTGAATTTGCTTAATACGGAAGTATGAACCATTCTCTACCATGCGGTCAGAGAAAGTGGTAGCATTCTCATTCGAATCGATCAAAGCTAATCGTGGTAAGTCTGAAGTTGGATTATCAGGACTCCAATGGTTTAAAGCCATATCTTCGCTAATGTTTGTTTCCATCATGCTGGTGCTATAAAGCGATTGATACATGGCATTTACAATCTTATTTCCCACCGAGAAGTTCATAAATACAGTAAAGTCGATATTTTTATAATCAAGGCTCAAGTTCAATCCACCGGTCCATTTAGGACAAGCACTGCCTAAGTAAGTTCTATCAGCATCGGTTATCTTACCATCACCGTTTAAGTCTAAGAACATCACATCGCCCAATTCGGGGCGACTACCACCGGGGCCATTAATAGGTGTACCGTTTTCAGTAACATAACCATCCAAGTCGGCTTGTGTCTTAAAGATACCTCCGGTTTTATATCCATAGAAATAAGCTATCTCTCTTCCCTCTTCGGTCATGGTGATGTTTTTCACTTTGTCTACTGTACCACTCTGAATTGGGTCACCACCGGCAAGACTAGTTACTCGATTTTTTATCCAAGTAGCATTACCACTGATGGCATATCCCACTTTGCCGATATTGTCGCGCCAAGTTAGTGCCAACTCTACCCCTTTATTTTCCATAGTACCCGCATTAACTCTAGCACGTCTTTTGCCGGCATACATCGGAATGGGTTTAGAGATAATCATATCTTTTGTTTTACGAATAAAGAAGTCTACACTACCATTTAGTTTGTTATCGAAGAATCCATAGTCGGCTCCAACATTATACTGTTCAGACGATTCCCAAGTCAACTCTTTATTGGCGAGTTGCTCTTGCACGCTACCCTCTACAATTTTGTTGTTGAAGACATAAGTATAACCACCAATAACGCTCGATACATAGTCAAAATCACCGGCACTACCTTGGTTACCTACTTTACCCCAGCCCGCTCTCACTTTCAAGATAGGCAACACATCTCTTATCCCCTCCATAAAGTTTTCGTTGGCAACATTCCATCCACCCGAGAAAGAGGGGAACCATCCCCAACGTTGATTTCCGGTGAAACGCGATGTTCCATCGTAGCGCACGGTTGCTGTAAAGAGGTATCTGTTGTTCCAAGAGAGGTTACTGCGGAAAAAGTATGAAGCCAAGCGATTTTGGCTTTTCGAGCCACCGAGTTGAAACTTCTCACCATCTTTAGCAGCACTCAAATAGCGCAAATCGGCATCTTCGGGAACATTATAGCCTACTGCCCACACATCCGACCAAGTATTTGATTGCAACTCCATACCCAAAGTGGCATTGATGTTGAGTTTACTAATGCTACCATTGTAAGAAAAGTAGTTTGTATTGACCCACATGCTACCGTTGTTACGAGTTTGCTTCAAGGTTTGTTCATCGTTTTTCTGACTAGCGGTGATAAAATAAGATGGACTGAAAATTCGTGCATCATTAAAGATATAGGTTTGTCCAAACTGTGCACGAAATGACAATCCCTTAACAACCAAGTCATCAACCTGCAAGTAGAAATTACCTAAAAAACGATGTTCTTGAGTTTTAGCATAACTGTTTTGCCAGATTCCCATAGCCGGATTGGTGTTTGAGGTAGAATAATACATTTGTCCGAAGAAGTCGGTATATGAATCCCATGCAGCCGAAACCGGATCACTACGCAATGCACTAGGTAACACTCCTGTATAGTAATCTTCACCGCTTAATCCGGGCTTTTCGTACCACACGTAATTGATGTTAAGTCCTAACTTCACATTTTTCACAATAGTGTATGTATTATTGGTATGAAACATCAGTTTCTTCAATTCAGAGCCTTTCATGATACCCTTCTCGTGCGAGTAAGTGATGCCATGATTATAGTTGTATTTGTCGCCTGCACCTTGCACACCAACATTGTAGCGTTGCGAAAGTGCGGTACGCATGATTTCGTCTTGCCAATCGGTACCTTTGATATAGTTGCCTGCCGACTGACTATCTAAAATGTACTGCAAAGTAGGATCGAGCGAGCCAATTGTTTTGCGTGCATTTGCAAACTGAGTAGCATCTGCTAGTTTCAGCGATTTAGCAATCTGCGATACTCCCCAATATGCATTGGCTGTCACCTCGGTTTTATCGGTTGTAGAGCCACTCTTGGTTTTCACTAAGATTACCCCATTGGCTCCACGCGAACCGTAAATGGCTGTAGCCGATGCATCTTTTAACACCTCCATACTCTCAATATCTGTAGGTGCAATGTGACTTATATCATCGCAAGGAAAACCATCGACAACAAAAAGCGGATCGGAATTATTGATGGTACCTACTCCACGCACACGAATTGTAACACCGGCACCGGGACTACCAGAATTGCTGATGACATTAACACCTGCCATACGTCCTTGCATGGCTTGTGCAGCATCTATCGAAGAGGTTTTATTCATCTCTTTCATATCCATCTTGCCTACGCTACCGGTAAGATCGCTTTTACGCACTACACCATAGCCCACTACCACCACTTCATCAAGGGTTTCAGTATCTTCTTTCATTACAATACGCAGATCATTTTGTCCTTTATACACGAACGATTGCGCTACATATCCAATATAAGAGACATCAATTGTCTGTCCATCTTCTACGCTAAGCGTAAACTTACCATCAAAATCGGAGATCGCTCCGTTCGTTGTGCCTTTCACATGTATATTGGCGCCGATAATAGGTTCTCCCGAACCATCGACTACCATACCGGTTACTTTTTTCACTTGCTGACCAATCTCCATACTTATTGGAGAGGCAGCATAAATCCTTGGAGAGTAGCTTAAGCAACAAGCTGTAGATACTCCCACTACCAAAAGTGTTCTTTTAAAAAGTAAATTCATATTGTATTTTTCTTGGATTGATTAAATCTGTTTCAAAGACTTTCAAAAAATTTCAAAGATTTCAAAGATTATCATAAATAGAGAATTTAATAAAACGGTGTTTTCTTAACCATCGGATATAAGTAAAATGCATGTCTTCATAGGCATTATCTGAATTAAGTTCAACAATAGATTTAAGCGGTATACAAAATTACGGCTAAGCACATGGGGAAACAAGTATAATATTAACCTATACTGATACAATATTACAGAGTATCAACAACCAATAAAAGTGGCTAGCAATTGGTATAAAACAAATACGAGCATTAGCTAGAAGAATAGAAAAAAAGAGCTTACATAAGCATTCAAAAGCTTGATAATCAACACTAGAAACATAAGAAAAAGACAATGCAAGTAACTAGGCTTTATGTATCGATTTACTTTTCACAAAGTCATTAAAGCGTGATATAAGTACCATAAATAGGATAAATAATATAGAGAAAATGCATCATCAAGCAAAGTTATTGTATGAAATTGGTGAAACAAACGGCATAAAAAGGAATGTTTACAGCAGAAAATAATCTTAACTCTTTACTTTATATTAGTTCTTGCTAAAATAGTATCATTTAAACAAATAGAGTTTCATTTTTTACTTAGATTGCACTGCAACCAAAACAGATACTTCGAATGATTGAATAGTATCTAATGGAATAAATGGTAAAGAGTTGAAGAAGAGACACAGTGATATAAGAAAATAAATCACTAGTTAGTATATAAAAACATCCCCATGTTGTCACCAATAACATCCCCATGTTGTGAGATACAACATCCCCATGTTTTGCATAACTAACAAGTAACTTAAACCTGAAAGACTAGTGTAATATATCTTTAGGAAAGGAAGAAACAACAGGTTTGAAAGTAAGCTATTGAGTTACAAAAAAGAAAAAGGCTATCTAAACATTTTATTGTTAGACAGCCTCTTCATGTTTTGATGTGTAAGGAGAGAGAATCTATTACTATTTTTTAGTGCGTTTTAATTCTAAGGCAGCAGTTATATCTTTCATTTTGGTTTCACTCAATGGATACATACTGATAAATATAACACTTAACACGGTGCCTACTGCCGGCAAGAAACTCAAAAACATTTTAATACCATTGATGGCTTCGGCACTCTGCGCTACATTGGCTTGAAAACCAAAGTAAGCCAATAACCATCCGGTAACTGCACTACCAATGGCCCATCCGAACTTCTGACTCATGGAAGAGGAAGAGAAGATTAACCCTGTAGCACGATTGCCTGTTTTGAGTTCGGAGTAGTCGGCACAGTCGGCATACATCGACCACAACAAGGGGAAAATGCTACCGGCACAAATGCTTATCAATACTTGGAAGATGAAGATCAAAACCAGTTGTTCTTTATCAAACCAGTAGAAAATGATGCTCAATACAGTAGCTATTACCATAGCTCCCATATAGGTTGCTTTTTTGCCAATACGATTGCTGATAGGTGCAGCTAACACCACGCCTATGATATTGGCTGCCTGACCAACTGCCAGATAGAGACCGCTCAGCACAAAACTTACACCAAATAGAGATACAGTTGAGTAGGTTTCTTCAACCACAAAATACTTGAAGTAATATACGGTAGCACCATCGCGAATGGAGTTGAACACTAAGGCTGCAACTCCTGCACCAAGCAATATCCACCAAGGACGGTTGTGAAAAAGGTCGCGCAAGTCATCAATCAATGGATTTTGCTTCTCTTTGATGGGTTTCACTCGCTCTTTCGTCCACGAGAAACAACCATAAAACAAGAGGGCGCACATCACTGCTATGACTACAACAGCCATCATCCATCCGTGTTGTTCGCCTGCTTCAGCCCCAAAGTGATTGACCATAGGCATGAAAAGCAATAACGCCACAAAACTGCCAATATAGGCAAACGTCATGCGATAGGTAGAGAGTGTGTTACGTTCTTTAGGATCGGGACTCATTACACCAAGCAATGAGGCATAAGGCACATTAATGGCCGAATATACCATCATCATCAAAGAGTAAGTGATGTAGGCATAAATGAGTTTTCCGGTATAGCCTAAGTCGGGCGTGGTAAAGGTAAAAATACCGATAATGGCAAACGGTGCAGCTAAGTAAAGCAAATAAGGACGGAACTTACCCCACCGTGTTTGAGTGCGGTCGGCCACGATTCCACAAATGGGGTCGAAGGCAGAGTCCCAAACCCGGGTAATGAGAAACATTGTTCCGACAATGGCTGCAGGAAGGCCGAAAACATCGGTGTAAAATATCATTAGATAAGAGCCAAACAGTTTCCAAAACATAGAGGATGCCATGTCGCCAAAACCGTAACCTATCTTTTCTTTTAGTTTTATCATGAGGAGTTATCGTTATTTCTGAGCCAATACCGCTAGGTTGTGTTCTATCATTTTCTTTAAAGTTTGTACCGAAGCCGAGCTACTCAATCCGTCTTGTGGAGTGTGCAAACAGTAGTCCACCAATTTATCAATGGTAGAAGTGGCAACATGCATACGGGTGTCAGAAGAGGCATAATAGATGTAAACTTTGCCATCCTCATCGGCTATCCAACC
>DKPL01000057.1 GCA_002471185.1 Bacteroides sp. UBA7335 | reverse complement strand
TCGTCATTTTTGTCTAAGAAAAGGTTTTTGATATAGCCTTCTGCCATTTCAAGGTAACGAGGACCTTTGGCTAGAGTACCGTAAAGTGTACCTACTTGGCTACGCAATCCTTTTCCTAAATCTTCCAAACCTGCACCAATAATCAAACCACCTTCAGAGAAAGCTGATTGAGTACGTCCGTAAACGATTTGCAAGAAAAGTTCGCGCATTGCAGTGTTGATAGCATCACAAACTAAGTCTGTGTTCAATGCTTCCAAAATAGTTTTTCCAGGAAGAATTTCTGAAGCCATAGCAGCAGAGTGAGTCATACCTGAGCAACCAATTGTTTCGATTAATGCTTCTTGAATGATACCGTTCTTTACATTTAATGTTAGTTTACAAGCACCTTGTTGAGGAGCACACCAACCAACACCGTGTGTTAAACCTGAAATGTCAACGATTTCTTTTGATTTTACCCATTTGCCTTCTTCGGGTATGGGAGCTGGTCCGTGATTTGGACCTTTCTTTACAACACACATGTGTTCCACTTCGTGTGAATAAGTCATAATTAGCTCGTTTTAAAAGTGATATAATTAATAATACGTAGTCTTGATTTTTAAATCGAGCGCAAATTTACGGGTTTTATTGTTTGAAGCCAAAAGGGACATCTTACTTTTTTGTGAATTTCTTAAAATAAAAATAGATAGCTTTCTTTATTGTAATGTAGAGATAGCATTTTATTTTGTTTTGAACTATTTTTATGAAAGTTTGTTTTTTTTGAAAAATAAACGTTATGGATCAATATATAGTTGAAGCTAATTATATAATAGCCGTGGTATGTGTCATTACAGCTGCTCTTTTATTATATAGTGTTGGGGTATGGGTAGAGCATGTTAAGGGGCGCTTAAAGTTTTGGCACGTGGCTTTGATGCTTTCGGGGTTGGTACTTGATGCCATTGCTACCGGGCTGATGAAAAGCATGTCGCGATTTACTGAAATGAATAACGAACTGCTTACTTTGATTGGTATTGTAACTATATTGTTAATGATGATACATTCGATGTGGGCCATTTGGGTGCTCACGGTTAAAACGCCCAAGGCGAGAATGTATTATAATCGGTTGAGCATATTTGTATGGTGCATATGGCTTATTCCTTACTTCTTCGAGATTTATTTAAGCTTATCATTGCATCCCTAGATAATAGATGTCTAATCAGCTTATTGAGGCTTTGGGTTTTTAGTGCGGAACGGAGCGCACTAAAGTGCTAAGTGCCATGCACAACAGTGCATAACGTTACGCACTGGTTTGATACAGGTAGGCTATTGGGTGAAGTTAGTTATTTAAGTATCATATAAATTCCGGCAAACAATATTTAAACGAATGAGTTTTACTATTGATTGCCGGAATTTATATGATAAGAAAGCTAATGACTGCTATCTATAGCAAATCGGACGCCATTTCTAGTTTATAGAGCTTTGAATGTGGTGGTAGTATATTTTCCTACAACCTTTACTATGCTTGGCTCAAATATGTTCAAAGTCATTTCGTTGCTATGGGCAGATAGCGTGTCTACCAATTGGCCCGAAAGATTGAATATATATATGATGCTTTCGGCTTCTACATTACTTAATAGAGTTTGATTACCCTTCTTGTAAAGTCTGGGAGTGCTGTTTGTATCGTGGTTGTTTTCAATACCTGTAGATGAACCTGTGAAGTCAAAATCTCCTTGGCTTGGAGAGTTTATCCCATCCGCACATCCTGCTTTCATGAGTTCATTTACCAAACTGTTAATGTATAGTTCTAAGTACGTATAACCGCTATTGCTGTCAATGTCTTTGTAGGTTTTGCCTGCGGGCATATATTGTGATGCCCATTGGTCGGCAATACCGTCATTATTTATATCAGTAGGTTTAGTGGTACTTTGATACTCGATATAACCTTCTGTGTCGGTTTGAGTATCAATCAATCCGTTTTTACCGCCATTAGACCCTGTATATGTAAATCCTCCTTTCAAAACATCTTGAATGATTCTTTCGTCAATGATATCGCGTTTTAGACTAGCACCAACATGAGCTAATGTCTTTCTATAGGCTACCTCTGCGGTATGTGTTGTTGGCTGTATTACGTCAAATTCCGCATCGCTTTTAATGCCTTCTTTGCTTCCTCCGGGTAGAGGACTGTTGCGAGTATCAGGGTGTATACCTTCCCAATTGTTGGCGTTGGTTAAAGCTATATTTGCCTTAGATTTTTCTGTCAGGGTAGGACAGGTGTCATCAAAGAAGTTTCCGGTTACGTGAAACAGTCCCCAAGTTCCTAGTGCATTGGTGTTTTTTCCATCATCGGCATTAGGAGCAAATATTCGATAAGTGATTCCTTCTTTTGTAGCTGTTGATGGACCTGGCTTGAAATAATTATTTATAAAATTATAGCTTCCACCTTCGCCTGCATACCCGCCATTGGTGGGCCCCCAATTGTAGAATACATTGTTACGCAAGTCTGCTAACTCATCTTCGGGGCGACCCGTGTATCGGCTACCACATAAGCGAGGTGTGCGGCTAGTATGGTGGGCCAATAGGTTGTGATGAAACGATGCTTTCTCACCTCCCCAAATACCACCATATCCGTGCGAGCCTTTGCCATGAACAGAGTTGGTCAAGCTCTCGCTTAGAATGCACCATTGCATCGTAAAGTTCTTATTGCCATAAAATGAAGAACATTCATCGGTACTCCAACTCATTGTGCAGTGGTCAATGATTATATTACTTTGATTTCTGCCCCACATTGCATCATCTTCTGTTTGTTTTTCGTCTCCCATGCGGCAACGGATAAAACGGATAATGATGTTATTGGCCTTTATTACCATCGAATAATTCTTTATACAGATACCATCTCCCGGAGCTGTTTGTCCGGCTATGGTAATATTTCCATATTTAACCTCAAGTGTGCTATTTAGTGCTATTGTGCCCGATACGTCGAAAACGATTGTTCGGTTGCCTTTGCTCAATGCATCTCTTAGCGATCCGGTTCCACTATCTTTTAAGTTAGTTACATGATACACTTCGCCTCCACGACCACCCGTTGTGGTGTATCGTGCAAATCCTTCGGCTCCTGGAAATGCAGGTGTTTGTGCTTTCATCATGGGTAGTAGTGCAAAACCCATCAAAAATAAAGCAATTAGTTTTTTCATTACGCTATGGTATTAAATTAATCGTGGCAAAGCTACTTCTGTTTATGGTGATATATGTGGAATAATTCTTCAATAACGTGTAAGTTTTAGTTTTTGGAAAGATGTTATAGGATTATAAACTCAATTTGATTCCCTTTTATACTATGGATTAATAATAACTTTGTGTATCTTTGCGAACTAAAATAGCTAAATAATATGATAGAAGTAAAGGATGCAGCGCTTCAGAAAGCCGCAGGTGAAGGTATGGATGAATTTATTCAGGTTTTCACTGATAAGTATAAAGAAGTAATTGGAGGAGAGCTCACTTCTGATACCATGAATGAGTTGACTGGCGAACAACACTCTTTGCTTGCTTATCAATTATTTCGCGATGAAATAATGAGTGGAGGCTTTATTCAACTTATTCAAAACGGATATGGTGGCTATATCTTCGATAATCCATTTGCGCGTGTAATGCGTATGTGGGGATTGGAGGCATTTTCGAAATTAATATATAAAGCAAAGAAGGTATACGATGCCAACCGTGCTGATCTTGAAGCTGACCGCTCGGAAGATGAGTTTATGGCAATGTATGAGCAGTATGAGGCATTTGATGACTTAGAAGAAGAGTATTTTGAAATGGAAGAGGCTGTGACAGAAGGTGTTGCTCGCTATCTTGATGAACATATTGAACTATTTGCAAAAATAATTTCTTAAAGGATGCAGTATTGGTTGTATTTTTGCATTTATCTATTTACAAATAGAAATTTTATATCTTTGCAAAATTCAAAAAAATACGTTTTATGAAACAAATGAAAACATGGGTGCTTGTCCTCACCGTTTTAATGGGCATTGGCTTTACTTCTTGTATTAATTCTGATAACGATTATACTCCAACAGGAGGAGGACCTGTAGAGGTTATCAATTCAATATATGGCGGAACTTACTTTCAAGATGTTAATGGTTTGAAAATTGTTCCTTCTATAACTTCTTTATCTGCTGTTGAGCAGGGAATGAACTTTAAGCCAACTAAAACAAATATGGCTTATATTTTATTTACTTATACAGAAGAACAAGCTGCAGAAATTGTAAATGGTAAAATTTCAAATGTTGATTTGAAATATGCAATATCAATTGATGAAACGGTTGAATCTGTAGATTCTAAAGAATCTGAAGCTTCTAATGACTCAATTTCTACGGCTCCTGTTATTCAGCTGGATAATGTAGTAAACTATGATCCTAATAAAGAACTTTTCTTGTGGAATGATCGATTTTTGTTTACAGGGATTAATTATTATTTTTATGCTAAAATGCATTATTTTACATTGGTAAAATATGATAATGAACAAGAAGAGGGTAAGTTGATTTATCATTTACGTCATACCGGAACTCCAGAAGCTCCTAGTGTAAACTCTACTTCACGCAATGCAGGCTCTAGTTTGCCATACATGTACTATAAGTCATTTGATATTAGAAATGATATTGCTGAATTAGATAAAAATGGTCCTACCACTATTGAGGTTCATGCAGAAGTGAATCCATTAAATAATGAACTATCGGGCGTAAAACCTAAAATCTACACTGTGGTTTACGATCCTAGAAAAGAAAAATAATTTGAACTATAAGGAGTTATTTAAATTAGCAATATCATTGGTTTCCTCTCCAGCGAAAGCTTGGGAGGAAATTCATTTGGAAGAGGATAAGCAAAAAGTTTTTGTTACTTTTGTTTATCCTATGATTGGTTTATGTGGTCTGTCTTACTTTTTAGGCTCCTTATTTACCAATGGATGGGGTGGACCACAAAGTTTTCAAATAGCCATGACGCGGTGCTGCTCGGTAGCAGTAGCTTTGTTTGGTGGATACTTTTGTGCGGCTTATGCCATCAATGAGCTTCGCATCAGATTATTGGGCGAAGCAAGCAATACATTATTGTCTCAGCAATTTGCGGGATATGCCTTGATCGTTACTTTCCTGGTATGGATAATCAATGGTATCTTACCCGATTTTGCACTAGTTGGGTGGATCTTTCAGTTTTATATTGTCTATGTTGTTTGGGAAGGGGTTCCCATCATGTTAAATATTGAAGAACAAAAACGGTTTAAGTTTACAATACTGGCTTCTGCTGTATTGCTAGTTTGTCCTGCTTTGATAGAGTTTATATTTAACAAACTAACTACGATATTAAATTAATTATACGATTATGAAATTGGCTCCTGTTAATATAAAGAATAAGCGCGCTACATTCGATTATGAACTAATTGATACATTTACTGCCGGTATAGTACTTACGGGTACAGAAATCAAGTCAATACGAATGGGTAAAGCGAGCTTGGTGGATACTTATTGCTATTTTGTGAAAAATGAGCTTTGGGTGAAGAATATGTATATTGCAGAATACTTTTATGGGTCATACAATAATCATGCAGCGCGTCGCGATCGTAAGCTTTTACTCAATCGCAAAGAACTTAGCAAGTTAGAACGTGCCATCAAAGATACCGGATTTACTATTGTACCGGTACGTATGTTTGTCAACGATAAAGGGTTGGCAAAGGTGGTGGTGGCTTTGGCTAAAGGTAAAAAGCAATACGACAAACGTCAGTCTTTAAGAGAAAAAGATGATCGACGCGATATGGACAGAATGTTCAAAAAATAAATCTATCTCCAGCGTTATATATATCAATAATTATACTCATGAACAAATATAGCTTACAGCAATTGGTTCTCGAGCGCATCCTTATTTTGGATGGTGCTATGGGTACCATGATTCAACAATACAACTTGCAAGAGGATGACTTTAGAGGTAAACGATTTGCTCACATAAATGGGCAGCTAAAAGGCAATAATGATTTACTTTGTCTCACTCGTCCGGATGTAATTCAAGATATTCATCGTAAATACTTAGAAGCTGGTGCTGATATTATTGAAACAAATACCTTTAGCTCTACTATAGTGTCGATGGCTGATTATCATGTAGAAGAGTATGTGCGTGAAATTAATCTCGAGGCTGTAAGGCTAGCTCGTGAAGTAGCTGATGAGTATACAGCTAAAAATCCTGATAAACCTCGTTTTGTGGTAGGTTCAATTGGTCCTACTAATAAAACCTGTTCTATGAGTCCTGATGTGAATAATCCGGCTTATCGCGCATTGAGTTATGATGAATTGGTTGAGGCTTACAAACAACAAATATTGGCATTGCTTCAAGGAGGAGTAGATGGCTTGCTTATTGAAACAATATTTGATACTCTAAATGCTAAAGCTGCTATTTTTGCTGCTGAAAGTGCTATGTCTGAACTTGATATCAAAGTTCCTATCATGCTATCAATTACTGTATCGGATATTGGCGGGCGTACTCTTTCTGGACAAACTTTGGAGGCATTTCTTGCTTCTGTGCAACATGCAAATATCTTTTCTATTGGGCTGAATTGTTCTTTTGGGGCACGTCAGCTAAAACCTTTCTTGGCACAGTTGGCTCATCGCGCACCCTATTATATTAGCGCATATCCCAATGCTGGGCTACCAAATAGTTTAGGAAAATATGATCAGACTCCCGCAGATATGGCCGAAGAGGTGAGAGAGTACATAAACGAAGGACTGATTAATATTATTGGTGGGTGTTGTGGTACTACCGATGCTTATATTGCTGAATATTCAGCTTTAATAAATGGTGCTGCTCCACATATTCCTGCAACTTCATCTCAGCATCTTTGGCTTTCGGGGTTGGAGCTTCTTGAAGTAAAACCTGAAATAAACTTTGTGAACATTGGCGAACGTTGCAATGTTGCTGGATCTCGCAAGTTTCTTCGCTTAATCAATGAAAAGAAATACGACGAAGCTCTTTCTATTGCTCGTCAGCAAGTTGAAGATGGTGCTTTGATTATTGATGTTAATATGGATGATGGTCTACTTGATGCTCAAGCTGAGATGACTACATTCTTAAATCTGGTAGCATCGGAGCCTGAAATTTCTAAGGTTCCTATTATGATCGACTCTTCTAAATGGGAAGTAATTGAGGCTGGCTTAAAGTGTTTGCAAGGCAAATCGGTTGTTAACTCTATCTCACTAAAAGAGGGCGAAGAGAAGTTCTTGAAGCAAGCTCAATTGATTCGTAAATATGGTGCAGCGGTTGTGGTAATGGCTTTTGATGAAAAAGGACAAGCTGATACAGCTGCTCGTAAGATTGAAGTTTGCAAACGTGCTTATGGACTATTGGTTGATAAAGCGAAATTTAACCCACACGATATTATATTTGATCCTAATGTACTTGCTATAGCTACGGGTATTGAAGAACATGATAACTATGCGGTTGATTTTATTGAAGCAACTCGATGGATTAGAGAGAATCTTCACGGTGCTCATGTGAGTGGGGGAGTGAGTAATTTATCGTTTTCGTTTCGTGGTAATAACTACATTCGTGAAGCTATGCATGCAGTATTTTTATATCACGCTATTCAAGCGGGTATGGATATGGGAATTGTGAATCCTGCTACTGCTGTATTATATACTGATATCCCTGTTGATATATTAACCAAACTAGAAGATGTAGTTTTAAATAGACGTAGCGATGCTGCTGAACGTCTAGTAGAGCTGGCTGAAGAACTTAAATCAAACTCTATTGGTGTTGATACGGCTACAATTGTGCGTCATGACTCGTGGCGCGATGGTAGTGTGCAAGAACGTTTGAAGCATGCTCTAGTAAAAGGGATTGGTGATTATTTAGAGGTTGACTTAGCAGAAGCTTTGCTTTTGTATCCAAAAGCTGTAGATATTATTGAGGAGCCATTAATGGCAGGCATGAATTATGTTGGCGAACTATTTGGAGCAGGCAAAATGTTTTTACCACAAGTTGTTAAAACTGCTCGCACCATGAAAAAAGCGGTAGCTATTTTGCAGCCTGTGATTGAATCGGAAAAGCAAGCAGGTATAAAGTCGGCTGGAAAAGTGCTTCTTGCTACCGTCAAAGGTGATGTTCATGATATTGGCAAAAATATTGTATCAGTAGTAATGGCTTGTAATGGCTATGATATTATAGATTTAGGAGTAATGATTCCAGCTGAAACAATAGTACAAAAAGCTATTGAGGAAAAGGTTGATATGATAGGTCTTAGCGGCTTGATAACTCCCTCGCTTGATGAAATGGTACACGTCGCTTTGGAACTTGAAAAGGCAGGAGTAAACATTCCCTTATTAATTGGTGGGGCTACTACTTCCAAGCTTCATACAGCACTAAAGATAGCACCTGTCTATAATGCTCCAGTCATTCACCTGAAAGATGCTTCTCAAAATGCAAATGTTGCTGCTCGTTTATTAAATAAGGAATCTCGAAAATCTTTAGAGAGTGAATTGGCTAAAGAATATTCAGAGCTTAGAGAGAAAAATAATTTGAAACAATACAAAATGACTTCACTCGAGGAGGCTCAAAAAAATAAACTAAACTTATTTTAAATCAACAAATAAAGGGAATGCGATAAATGCATTCCCTTTATTTGTTGGTTTCTGGTATTTTATTTTTGTATATACCATATCGTTCCATTATATCTCGTACAAAGTTATAAGTTTCTACTCCTCGAAAATAACCGTTTTTGCAGACTGAATCAGTATAATATTCTTCGTTAGATTTCAATAATATGTAGTCTTCTGCATTGTTATACCACAAGCTTCCATTTTTACCATATTTATTGGCTAAAGCTATAACGTCATATATATGTCCTAATCCCGCATTGTAGGCAGCTAATATGAAGTAAATTCGTTCTTTCTTATCGGGTATTATACGTAAACTTCGGTTAACAGATTCTATATATTTTGCAGCTGCTTTAATGCTTTCTTCCGGATTGTGCTCCATTCCTTTGGGCAACCCCATTGCGTAGGCCGTACGTGGCATCAGTTGCATCAATCCTCTAGCCCCAGCCCATGATACTACTGTTGTATCAAAATTCGATTCAGTATAAGCTAGAGAAGCTAAGAGTCTCCAATCCCAATCAATTTCTTTTGCATACTTTTTAAATAAATCATCATAATGTGATATTTTTTTCTCGCGTAAAGAAAGAATGGAGGGATGCGTTATCGTTTTGCTTATCTCAAAATAGCGTTTATTGCTAGCTGTATATTCTGGTGAGGTCATATTCTCGCGGTGCCATTTATCAGCTGCTTCTGCTAACTTCTTACAGTCTTGACGAACTGCCCAAGATGCTCGTTGGTCAAAACTTATAGAAAGTTTTACGTTAAGATTGGGATAGTAAGTTGTGTTTAACTGTGCTAAATCATTATCGGCTACTGTAAACGGAATAATACCCTCAGCTACTTGTGTTATTAAATCTTCTGTTGTTACACTGTCATTGATTACTTTATGAATGTGAATTCCTCCTCCTAATTCATTATTTAAGTTGACTAGTCGGTTGTAATATTTCCCAGGCTTTACATAGACATCTTTACCAATCAACTCTGTGACATCGCGAAGTGGGCGAATTGTTGATGAGCTTCTTTGTACAATGACTTGATGAGTAATTATATCATCACCGCAGTATAGGAGGCTATCCTTCCATTCTTTAGTAATTGGAACATAGTAAGCTATAATGTCTCCCTCCTTATTGAGTAATTTGTGAATGAGATCTGGAATATTTTTAGCCACCTTAACATGCAGTTTAACTCCTAAACTCTTAGCAAATTGTTCACTCAATTCATATTGAAACCCCATATCTTGACCACGATAGATAAAATATGAAGTGGAGCCATACAATGTTAGAACTGTGATTGAACCGCTGTCTTTGATTTGCTCCAATTCATTGGATTCTTCGGCGTTATGTTCATTTGATGATGAACATGAAAAGACAGCGCTCAGTACAGTTGTTATTATTATGAATATAATTGCATGTTGACTTCGCATATCAATAGCCTAAAGATGCTTTTTGATATACATAGTTAAAATGTCAATAGCTACTTTGTTGTTTCCACCTTCGGGAACAATTAAGTCTGCATATCGTTTGCATGGTTCAATAAATTGTTGGTGCATAGGTTTGAGCACTCTAGTATATCTTTCCATAACAGCTTCGGCAGTCCGTCCGCGTTCAATAACATCTCTTTGAATTACGCGAATTAAACGTTCGTCTGGATCAGCATCAACAAAAACCTTTAAATCCATCATATTGCGTAATTTCTTATCACATAAGGCAAGTATACCTTCAATAATAATAACTTCGCGTGGTTCAATATGAATGGTTTCGGGTTGGCGAGTGCAAGTAAGATAAGAATAGGTAGGTTGCTCAATACTTTTACCCTCTTTTAGCATCGCTACATGTTTTGAAAGTAGACTCCATTCAAATGCATCAGGATGGTCAAAATTGATATTTTGACGCTCTTCGACTGGGATATGACTACTATCTTTATAGTACGAATCTTGTGGCAGTAGTACTACCTCACTAGCTGGAAGACTTTCAATAATCTTTTTCACGACGGTAGTTTTACCTGAACCAGTTCCGCCGGCAATTCCTATAATTAACATTATCTTATAGTGTATAAATGAAATTTGAATATACAAAGATATGTTTTTCTAAAAAGTAATCAAATAAACTCTCTTCTTTATTAACAATACTACAGGTTTTAACCTAATGAAAATAGACGATAGTTTACATCTTCTAATAGAAGAGTTTTAGCTAATCCTCCTTCTGTTGCAATTGTAAATTGAGGAAGAATATTACTCGAGTCAATGCCATATCGTTTGCGTGTATTATCACAAAGGTAGAAATCTACGTTTTGTTCGCTTAGAATTTTTACTTTTTCTTTGAACTCATTGAGCATAGTACTACTTAAACAAGATAAAATAGAAGTATTAATTGCTACTACAGCAATTTTATCTATTAATTCTTTGTTTTTATTAAGATGATCAATGTTACGTAATAATTGTTCCCATTTACTTTCATCGGCTATTAAAAATACTACATTATGCTTTTCCATATTTTTATTTGATGTATCTATTATGTATAAACTAATTTTGTTATATAATTCTGATTACCACTGTTTTGTTTAAGATTTAATAGTATAATATACTTTTTTATCAAAGGTTTGTATGAACCATATTACTTATTAAAAGTGTATAAAATACAATTATTTGTTGTTTTATGCTTTATAACATATTGTATATCTTGTAGTAGAATAATATAAAGTGTTATTTTTACACCATTAAAATCACGACACACTATTGTTGACTCTAAAGCAAAGAACATTAATAAAGAGCAACTCTATGCTGAGATTTTTCTCTTAATATGGAATAGAAAGAGAATTCGTTAACATTAAATTATATAATATGCAATTTTTAGATTGGTTAGTCATTGGGCTTTTCTTTATAGCCCTTGTTGGGATTATCGTTTGGGTAGTCAGACAGAAACAAAGTAACTCGGCAGATTATTTTCTTGGAGGACGCGATGCTACATGGTTGGCAATTGGTGCCTCAATTTTTGCCTCTAATATTGGTTCAGAACATCTTATAGGCCTTGCTGGTGCAGGTGCCTCAAGTGGTTTGGCTATGGCACATTGGGAAATTCAAGGTTGGATGATTCTTATCTTGGGTTGGGTTTTTGTTCCTTTCTACACGCGTAGTATGGTTTACACCATGCCCGAATTCTTAGAGAAACGCTATAATCAACAATCACGTGTTATTCTTTCAACTATCTCTTTGATTAGTTATGTATTAACAAAAGTGGCTGTTACGGTATATGCGGGTGGTTTAGTGTTTCAACAAATCTTTGGTATTAAAGAGTTATGGGGCATCGACTTCTTTTGGATTGCTGCCATTGGTTTAGTATTGCTTACTGCTGTTTATACCATTTTTGGTGGTATGAAATCGGTTCTTTATACTTCGGTACTTCAAACTCCTATATTATTATTAGGTTCATTGATTATCCTTATTTTAGGATTCAAAGAATTGGGTGGTTGGGACGAAATGTTGAAAACTTGTAGCGCGGTAGTTGTAAATGACTATGGAGATACCATGACAAATTTGATTCGTGATAATGGTGATCCTAACTTCCCTTGGGTAGGTGCTTTAGTAGGATCGGGTATTATTGGTTTTTGGTATTGGTGTACTGACCAGTTTATTGTACAGCGTGTGTTATCGGGTAAAAATGAGAAGGAAGCTCGTAGAGGTACAATCTTTGGTGCTTATTTGAAATTGCTTCCTGTTTTCTTGTTCTTGATTCCAGGTATGATTGCTTTTGCTTTACATCAAAATAGTCTTGCTGCTGGTGGCGAGGGTTTCCTACCATTATTAGCAAATGGTAATCCTAATGCGGATGCAGCCTTTCCTACGCTAGTGGCAAAACTGCTTCCTGCAGGAGTTAAAGGTCTTGTAGTTTGTGGTATTTTGGCCGCTTTGATGAGTTCGCTAGCTTCGCTATTTAATTCATCAGCTGCACTGTTTACTATTGACTTTTATAAACGATTCAAACCAAATACTTCTGAAAAATCATTGGTTCGTATTGGTCAGACTGCTACTATTGTGATTGTGATTTTGGGTATTCTTTGGATTCCTATCATGCGCTCTATTGGTGATGTGCTTTATACTTATCTTCAAGATGTTCAATCGGTTCTTGCTCCAGGTATTGCAGCTGCTTTCTTATTGGGTGTTTGTTGGAAACGTACTTCTGCTATGGGAGGTATGTGGGGATTGATTACTGGTATGATTATTGGTTTAACTCGTCTTGGTGCAAAAGTGTACTACAGTAATGCTGAGGTAGTGGTTGACTCTAATTTTAGATATTTGTTTTACGATTTGAACTGGTTATTCTTCTGTGGATGGATGTTCTTGTTCTGTATCGTTGTGGTAATAGTAGTTAGTTTATTGACTAAAGCTCCTGATGAAAACAAGATACGTGGATTGGTATTTGGAACTTCAACCCCCGAACAGAAAATGGCAACTCGCTCTAGCTGGGATAAATGGGATGTTATACACTCTGCTTGTATTCTTTTAATAACTGGATTATTTTATTGGTATTTTTGGTAATTCTATTATTTAAACAATGAGTACAAAAAATTATTATCTTCAGAATCCAAAGTTTTATGTAGCTGTAGACTGTATCATCTTTGGATTCAATGAAGGTGAATTAAATCTACTTTTGCTGAAACGAAACTTTGAGCCAGCTCGTGGCGCTTGGTCGTTAATGGGTGGTTTTGTTCAAGAGCAAGAGAGTGTAGACAATGCGGCAAAACGAGTTTTGTCAGAACTTACCGGACTTACCGATGTATATATGGAGCAAGTTGGGACCTTTGGAAGAGTAGATCGTGATCCTGGTGAACGGGTAATATCGGTGGCTTACTATGCTTTGCTTAACATTAATGAGTCAGATAAGGAGTTGGTAGAACAACACAATGCTTTTTGGGTCAATATAAATGAAGTTCCTTCTTTGGTTTTTGACCACACTGAGATGATTGAACAAGCGCGCAATTTAATGCGCATTAAGGCCTCTACTGCTCCAATAAGTTTTCAGTTACTTCCTAAACTTTTTACACTGACTCAACTCCAAAAGCTTTATGAAGCTATTTATGGCGATGCTATTGATAAACGCAACTTCAGAAAGCGAATTGCAGAAATGAATTACATTGAGAAGACAAGTAAAATAGATAAGTCGGGGTCGAAGCGCGGTGCGGTGCTTTATCGCTTTAATAACAAAGTATATTGTAAAGACAAAAAGTTTAAAATATAATAAGGTCATGTTAGAAGATTTGAAACAAAAGGTATTTCGTGCCAACCTAGACTTGGTAAAGCATGGATTAGTTATTTTTACTTGGGGCAATGTTTCGGCTATTGATCGTCAGTCGGGTTTAGTGGTTATTAAACCATCGGGAGTTAGTTATGACGATATGAAGGCTTCGGATATGGTAGTGGTTGATTTAGATGGAAATATTGTAGAAGGACACTTAAAACCATCAAGCGATACTGCTACTCATCTAGTCCTGTATAAGGCATTCCCCGAGATTGGTGGGGTAGTGCATACACACTCTACTTATGCTACCGCTTGGGCGCAAGCTGGGGTTGATTTACCTAATATTGGTACTACACATGCCGATTATTTTCACGATGCCATTCCTTGTACTGCTGATATGACAGCCACAGAAGTTGAGGGCAAATACGAAGAAGAAACCGGAAATGTTATCGTTAAACGCTTTGTTGGATTAAACCCGGTACACACTCCGGGTGTATTGGTAAAAAATCATGGTCCCTTCTCGTGGGGAAAGAATGCTGATGACGCTGTACACAATGCGGTAGTGATGGAGCAAGTTGCCAAAATGGCCTCAATTGCTTACACTGTTAACCCACACTTAACGATGAATCCATTGTTGGTAGAAAAACATTTCAGTCGTAAACATGGTCCGAATGCTTATTACGGGCAAAAATAAAAATAGATTAATAACAAAATAATATCATAAGATTATGGAAAAAGGATTTGATCAATATGAAGTATGGTTTGTAACCGGTGCTCAACTTCTTTATGGAGGTGATGCAGTAGTATCTGTAGATGCACATAGTAATGAAATGGTAGCCGGACTAAACGCTAGCGGAAATCTACCCGTGAAAGTTGTATACAAAGGCACTGTGAACTCTTCTAAAGAGGTTACTGCTGCATTCAAAGCTGCAAATAATGATGATAAATGTATCGGTGTAATTACTTGGATGCACACTTTCTCTCCTGCTAAAATGTGGATTCATGGGTTGCAAGAACTTCGCAAACCATTGCTTCACTTCCATACTCAATTCAATAAAGAAATTCCATGGGATACCATGAATATGGATTTCATGAACTTGAATCAAAGTGCTCATGGTGACCGCGAATTTGGTCATATGGTAACTCGTATGCGCAAAAATCGCAAAGTGGTAGTAGGCCACTGGCAAGATGCAGCTGCTCATGCTAAGATTGCTGCATGGATGCGTGTTGCTGCCGGTTTGGCTGATTCGCAAGATATGTTGATTCTTCGTTTTGGCGACCAAATGAACAATGTTGCTGTAACAGATGGTGACAAGGTTGCTGCTGAACAAGTGTTGGGTTATCACGTAGATTACTGTCCGGTGAACGACTTGATGGAGTATTACAATGCTGTAAACGATGAAGATGCTCGTGCAATGGTAAATAACTATTTCAACGACTACGATCATGCTGCCGAATTAGAAGATGAGTCGTCTGAAGCATTTACTACAGTTTGGAATGCTGCTAAAGCTGAGGTTGCTCTTCGTCGTTTGTTGAAAGATAAAGGTGCAAAAGCTTTCACTACCAACTTCAACGACCTCGGGGTGTTGGATCAAATCCCAGGATTGGCTTCACAACGTTTGATGGCCGAAGGCTATGGTTTTGGTGCCGAAGGCGACTGGAAAACAGCTGCTCTTTATCGTACCATGTGGTTTATGGGACAAGGTATGCCTAAAGGCTGTTCTTTCCTAGAAGACTATACCTTGAACTTTGATGGTGCAAACAGCTCTATTCTTCAAGCGCATATGCTAGAAGTTTGTCCGTTGATTGCTGAGCACAAACCAAAATTAGAAGTACACCGCTTGAGCATTGGTATTGATGCCGAAACTGCACGTATCGTGTTCACTAGCAAGCAAGGCGAAGGAGTAGCTGCCACTATCGTAGATTTGGGCAACCGTTTCCGTCTTATCGTGAACAAGGTAGACTGTATTAAGAGCAAACCATTGCCAAAACTTCCCGTTGCTTCAGCTCTTTGGATTCCACGTCCAAACCTTGAAGTAGGTGCTGCAGCTTGGATTTTGGCCGGAGGTACTCACCACACTAGTTTCTCATTCGACCTTACTGTAGAACATATGGAAGACTATGCCGAAATGTTGGGTATCGAAATGGTTGTTATCGATGAAAATACAACTATTAGCGAATTCAAAAAAGAGCTTCGTATGAATGAGGTTTATTATATGTTGAATAAAGCACTTTGCTAACCAATATTTATGAAACCACAATATGTAATAGGTTTAGATTATGGTAGCGACTCAGCTCGCGCCATAATCGTTAACGCTGAGACTGGTGAAACTCTAGCTACTTCGGTAAAGCACTATCCGCGTTGGACAGAAGGTAAATATTGCGACGCTGCAGCCAATCAGTATCGCCAACATCCACAAGATTATATTGATGTGCTCGAAGCTACAGTGAAAGGCGCATTGGCACAATGTCCTGCCGGAACTGCTGAAAATGTAGTGGGTATGGCATTCGATACAACCGGTAGTACACCGGCCTTTACTGACGCTAGCGGTACTCCGCTTGCCATGCTTCCTGAGTTTGCTGAGAACCCCAATGCCATGTTTATTCTTTGGAAAGACCACACAGCTATAAAAGAAGCTGCCGAAATCAATAAGTTAAGCAAGAGCTGGGATACTGACTATACTTCTTACGAAGGTGGAATTTACTCTTCGGAGTGGTTTTGGGCAAAAGCACTCCATGTGCTTCGCGAAGATAAAAAAGTACGCGAAAAGGCATATTCTATCGTAGAATATTGTGAATGGTTACCTGCCATATTGACCGGTGCTTCTTCTTCAAAAGAGATTGTTCGTAGTCGTTGTGCCAACGGACACAAGGCGATGTGGCATCCTAAATGGGACGGACTACCATCAGAAGAGTTTTTGGTAGCTCTTGATCCACTATTGGGCGGATTCCGCGAACGCTTATTCTGTGAAACTGAAACAGCCGATAAATCGGTAGGAAAGCTAACTCCCGAGTGGGCCGAACGTTTAGGTTTATCAACCGATGTAGTTGTTGCCGGAGGTGCTTACGACTGTCACATGGGTGCTGTAGGTGCCGGTGTTACTCCAAATACTTTGGTGCGTGTTATCGGTACATCAACTTGCGATGTGATGGTGGCTAGTCACGAAGAGATTGGCGACAACCTCATTAAAGGCATCTGCGGACAAGTAGATGGTTCGGTTATTCCCGGTATGATTGGTTTAGAGGCCGGTCAGTCTGCTTTTGGCGATATTTATGCTTGGTTTAAAAGGGTACTAGAGTTTCCATTAAAAAATGTATTGGCTAAATCATATTTGATTGATGAAAACACCAAAGCTAAACTTATAGAAGAAGCTGCAGACAATATCTTAATTGAGTTGACCAAAGAAGCAGAGAAGATACCCGTTAGTGAAAGTGCATTGATTGCCACCGATTGGATGAACGGACGTCGTACGCCCGATGCTAATCAGTTATTGAAAGGTACTATCACCGGTATTACACTAGGTACTACTGCTCCTCACATATTCCGTGCATTGGTCGAAGCTACTGCGTTTGGTACAAAAGCTATTGTAGATCGTTTTGTTGAAGAGGGTGTGAAGATTGATAATGTAATCGGTATTGGCGGTATTGCATTAAAATCGCCTTTTGTAATGCAAACCATGAGTGATGTTTTGAATATGCCAATCAAGGTTTGTAATACCGATCAAGCTTGTGCCTTGGGTGCAGCCATGTTTGCAGCTACAGCAGCAGGTGTATATCCTAAAGTAGAAGATGCCATTGCTAAGATGAACTCCGGGTTTGCCAAAGAGTATCATCCAAACGCTGAAAATCATAAAATCTATCAGTCTTTATATGCTAACTATAAAGCGATAGGTCAATTTACAGAGAAAGAAATATTCAAAGCATAATTCATTATCTCTCTCTTTTAAAGCGACATTGAGTCAATTGTACATTACGATTGCTCAATGTCGCTTCTTTGTTTTATACAAGCTTGGGCCACAGTTTAGCTATTTATAGAGTAGTGCGCTACCTACCGCACTGTTGTGCATACCACCATGCACTACAGTGCGTAGCGCTACGCACTGCATTTAAGGGCTCTTTTCTTCAATTATATTTGCCTATCCAGAATGGTAAATAGGGTTGTTATTACTCTATTATTATTAATGGGAGTGAAACTAGCTGCAATAAAGAGTACAAAAACAGTATCTTCACGTCCTCAAAAGGAATAAGAAATAGCAACTATATAATGAGAAAGTTATCAGGGCTCTATGCCATTATCTGTGTTTTAGGATTGTTCGGTTGTAACAAACCCGAAAAAGAATTGTATCTATTTACCTCCTTTCATGAACCAGCCACCGAAGGCTTGCGCTTTCTTTATAGCGAAGATGGCATTCACTGGGATAGCATACCCGGTGTATGGCTTACTCCGGAGATTGGAAAACAACATGTGATGCGCGATCCCTCTATAGTACGTACACCTGATAGTGTGTATCACTTGGTTTGGACTACGAGCTGGCGGGGCGATTTGGGATTCGGATATGCCAATAGCAAAGACCTCATTCACTGGTCGGAGCAACAGATGATTCCGGTAATGGCATACGACTCTACAACAGTAAACGTGTGGGCACCAGAACTCTTTTATGACGATGAAAACGACCAGATGATGGTAGTTTGGGCTTCGTGCGTACCTGGCAAGTTTGATTTTGGCATCGAAGATGAACTAAATAATCACCGTCAATACTACATGACAACTCGCGACTTTAAAACCTTCTCTGAAACCAAACTATTGATTGATCCCGGTTATAGCTCGATTGATGCTACCATTACCAAACGTGCTCCTCAAGACTACGTGATGGTGATAAAAGACAATACACGCCCCAATCGCAACCTGCAAATATCATTGGCCAACTCTCCTTATGGCCCATGGAGTCAGCTTTCTTCGCCATTCACAGGTTTCTTAACCGAAGGGCCATCGGTTGTAAATACCGGCAATGAATATATTGTCTACTACGATGACTATAATCATAAGGTTTATGGAGCCATGCGCACTACCGATTTTATCAACTTTACTGATATTACCCATGAAGTTACAATACCACAAGGTCACAAACACGGTACTATTTTCCGTGCACCTCAATCGGTAGTCAACAATATGTTGAGTCAAACTCAGTCTAAATAATTAAAATACAAACTAGTCTAAACAGAGAATATATATATCATAACCATGAAATTAAAACAACTATTTACTTTTGCGATGATGTGCTCTGCCTCTTACGGCATGATGGCACAAGACCGTGTGCACTATACGGGAACAGAATTGTCAAACCCCGATTACCACGACGGACAGTTATCTCCGGTAATGGGAGTTCACAATATCCAAGTAATGCGTGCCAATCGCGAAAATCCATCAACAGAGAATGGTAATGGCTGGACTTATAACCATCAACCTATGATGGCTTATTGGAATGATACATTCTTCATGCACTATCTTGCCGATCCGGCTGATGAGCATGTTCCTCCTTCACAAACTTTTTTGCAGACGTCTAAAGATGGTTACAGCTGGACTAACCCCGAAGTCTTGTTTCCAATATATAGAGTTCCCAACGGATACACAAAAGAAGGACGTACTGATAAAGCCGAAAATCTAGATGCTATTATGCATCAACGGGTAGGATTTTATGTGTCTAAAGACAATCGACTCTTTGCAATGGGATATTACGGAGTTGCTCTCGATAAAAAAGACGATCCTAATGATGGCAATGGTATTGGTCGTGTAATTCGCGAAATAAAGCAAGACGGATCTTTAGGTCCTATCTACTTTATCTATTACAATCATGGCTTTAATGAGAAAAATACAAACTATCCCTTCTACACTCGCAACAAAGATAAAGGTTTTGTAAAGGCTTGCAACGAGATACTTGATAACCCTCGCTATATGATGCAATGGGTTGAAGAAGCCGACCGTAATGATCCTCGTATTCCGTTGAATAAGATGTATAAAGCTTATTGTGACTATACGTTGCCTAATGGCGACTTGGTTGCTTTGTGGAAACATGCATTGACCTCGGTAAGCAAAGATGGTGGCAAAACTTGGGCTCAACCTGTGAGCCGCGCCAAAGGATTTGTAAATAGTAATGCCAAAATATGGGGACAGCGCCTAAGCGATGGTACTTATGCTACAGTGTATAATCCTTCGGAGTTTCGTTGGCCATTGGCTATCTCTTTAAGTAAAGATGGTATCGAATACACTACACTCAACTTAATTCATGGCGAGATTTCTCCAATGCGCTATGGTGGTAACTATAAATCATACGGACCGCAATATGTTCGTGGTATTCAAGAAGGTAATGGTACACCTGCCGATGGTGATATGTGGCTTTCGTATAGCGTTAACAAAGAAGATATGTGGATATCGCGCGTGCCTGTGCCGGTTCGTACACAAGCTACTGCACATGCTAACGATAATTTTGCAGCTTTCAAAAATCTAAGCGAGTTGACCGATTGGAACTTATACTCTTTAAAATGGGCTCCTGTATCGCTAGATGGCAAATGGTTGGTGTTGCAAGATAAAGACTTGTACGACTATGCTAAAGTAGAGCGTATGTTTCCTGCTAGCAAAGACTTAACTGTCTCTTTCGATTTGCAAGCCGATCAGAACGATAAAGGAGATCTGCAAATAGAGTTTTTAGATAATAACGGAGTCGTTTGCTCTCGTATTGATTTGGGTCCCGATGGAGTAATGCGTCTTAAAGGAGGAGCTCGTTTTGCCAATATCATCAACTACCAACCGGGTAAAACGTATCATGTAGAGGCTAAGTTGTCAGTAGCCAACCGATTGATAGAACTCTATATCGATGGAAAAAAGGCCGGACAGCGTATGTTTTATGCACCAGTTCCTGCTATCGAACGTATCTCGTTCCGTACTGGCGAACGTCGCTTGTTTCCAACTCCCGAAACTCCAGCCGACTGGGATGGTACACTACCAAATGCAGGCGATCAAGAGCCGTTGAGTACTTATCGCATTGCGAACTTTAAAACATCTTCTGCCGATAAAGATGCTACAGCAGCTGTGTTGAAGTATAACGACTTTGCTCACTATGCCGATTATTTCAATGGCATGGAAGATGAAAATATTGTTCAAGCCATACCCAATGCACAATCTTCTGCTTGGATGGAAGAGAATATTCCATTGTTTGAGTGTCCGCAAAAGAATTTTGAAGAACTGTATTACTATCGTTGGTGGACTCTTCGTAAACACATCAAAGATACGCCTGTAGGATATGGTATGACTGAGTTCTTGGTTCCTCGTTCGTATGCCGATAAGTATAACTTGATAGCTTGTGCCGTTGGACATCACATTTATGAAAGTCGCTGGTTGCGCGATCCTAAATATCTCGACCAGATTATTCATACTTGGTATCGTGGCAATGACGGTCAGCCTATGGCTAAACAAGAGAAATTTAGTTCTTGGAATGCCGATGCTATCTTAGGACGGTATTTAGTAGATGGTAATTTAGATTATCTTCTTGATATGGTTCCCGATTTGGAAACAGAATATGCACGTTGGGAGAAAACAAACAGACTATCTAATGGCCTTTATTGGCAAGGTGATGTACAAGATGGTATGGAAGAATCGATCAGTGGAGGAAGAAGAAAGAAATATGCTCGTCCTACCATCAATAGTTATATGTATGGCAATGCAAAAGCACTAAGTACTATTGGTTTGCTCACAAACAACGAAAAGTTAGCTATGAAATATGGTACCAAAGCAGACTCAATAAAGGCTTTGGTTCAAGATAAACTTTGGAATGACGAACATCAATTCTTCGAGACTATGCGCGGCGACTCTTCGGCTAATGTGCGCGAAGCTATTGGTTATATTCCTTGGTATTTTAATTTGCCCGATGCAAATGCTAAGTACGAAGTCGCTTGGGAGCAAATCACCGATGAAAAAGGATTTGATGCTCCTTATGGACTGACTACTGCTGAACGTCGTCACCCTGAGTTCCGTACTCATGGGGTAGGCAAATGCGAGTGGGATGGTGCTATCTGGCCGTTTGCTTCGGCTCAAACACTGACTGCTATGGCCAACTATATCAATAATTATCCTCAGACTACGGTTAATGATAGCATCTATTTTGCCCAAATGGAAAAATATGTAGAGTCGCAACATCATCGTGGTCGTCCATATATTGGAGAATATCAAGATGAAGTAACTGGATACTGGTTGAAAGGTGACCAAGAACGTGCACGCTACTACAACCACTCAACTTTCAACGATTTAATGATTTCTCAATTAATCGGACTTCGTCCTCGTATGGACAATTCAATCGAAGTCAGTCCGCTTATTCCAGAAGGTCAGTGGGATTGGTTTTGTTTAGATAACATACCTTATCATGGTCGCAATGTTTCAATTGTATGGGATAAGAATGGCGATCGTTATAATATGGGTAAAGGATTACATATCTTATTAGATGGCATTGAAGTAGGACATGCTGATGAGCTAACTCGTATTGTTTGTGAGGATGTGTTGTAAAATGTATATGTAACATTCATGAAAAAAAGAGAATTACTGATTGCTACCTTGTTGCTTTGCACATTGCAAGGAGGAGCTAAGGATATTAAAATAACACGATTGACCACAGAAATGAAGAATGCTCCTACGCTTGTAGGAGCTCTTCCTCGTTTAGGGTGGCAGATGATTTCTGACGAGAATGGAACAGCGCAATCTGCTTACGAAGTAGAGGTTTATAATGCGTTAACCAATCAAGTAGTATGGAACAGTGGTAAGGTGCAATCTGCTCAGAGCCAGTTGGTCGATATCAATCAACCTCTTGGTAGTTTGCCTAGTGGCAATTATGCTTGGCGTGTTCGTGTGTGGGATGAAGCTGGACAGCCTTCGGCTTGGAGTTCAATGGCTAATTTCTTCTACACCTCTTCTACCAACGAAACATTTGCCAAAAGCAAGTGGATAGGGGCTATCACAAAGACAGATGCTAAATTGCCCGAAGGTAGAAACTATACCGGTGGTAAACTCAGAGAGCCGGAGGTGAAGGCTGCTTGGGAAGCAGTAGATACTTTGTCTAAAAAGAGTATTCTGCTTCGTCGTCCGTTTCAAACCAATAAGGTTGTCAAAAGTGCTCAGGTAAACATTGCCGGATTGGGCTTTTATGAATTTTCGTTGAATGGTAAAAAGGTTGGTGAAAGTGAATTTGCACCATTGTGGAGCGATTATGATAAGACTGTCAATTACAACACGTATGATGTAACTGATTACTTGAAAAAGGGTGAGAATGTTGCAGGTGTTTTATTGGGAAATGGTTTTTATAATGTTCAAGGAGGACGCTATCGCAAATTGCAAATTAGTTTTGGACCTCCTACCTTGTTGTTCGAAATGGTTATTAACTATACCGATGGTAGTTCAGAAACAATCACTTCGGATGAGACTTGGAAGTATGACTTAAGTCCTATTGTTTTCAACTGCATCTATGGAGGTGAAGATTACGATGCCCGTCGCGAACAGAAAGGGTGGGACGAGTCTCGCTTTGATGATACTGAATGGCGAATGGTGGTTTTGCAAGAAGCACCTAATGGGAAACTTCGTCCGCAACAAGCTGAACCGGTGAAGATTATGGAGCGCTACGGTGTACTCGCTGTTGATAAGCTGACAGAGGATGAGGTAGCTGCCGCTACTAAATCGACCAAACGGGTAGTAGATGCTTCGGCAGTGGTGTTGGATATGGGGCAAAACTTGGCTGGCTATCCTGAAATCACCGTTAAAGGCAAAAAGGGGCAAAAGATAACATTGGTTGTGGCAGAGTCATTGACTGACGAAGGGGCTACTAACCAGCGACAAACCGGTCGACAGCACTATTATGAATATACGCTAAAAGGAGACGGTAAGGAAACTTGGCATCCTCGTTTTTCATACTATGGTTATCGCTACATTCAAGTAGAAGGAGCGGTGCTCAAAGGACAGAAGAACCCCAATAAACTTCCGGTAATCGACAAAATAGAGTCATGTTTTGTCTACAATGCAGCACCCAAACAGGCTACCTTTGAGTGTTCTAACGAAATGTTCAACAAAACACATCGTTTAATTGAAAAAGCAGTACGTAGCAATATGCAATCTGTATTTACCGATTGTCCACATCGCGAAAAACTAGGTTGGCTAGAACAAGTACATTTGAATGGTCCGGGACTTTATTATAATTATGATTTGTCTTCTTACATTCCTCAACAGATGCGCAATATGGCTGATGCTCAGTATGATAATGGTGCAGTACCAACTACAGCGCCCGAGTATGTGGTATTTGAAGGGCCGGGTATGGCCGATTTCGCTCAGTCGCCCGAGTGGGGAAGTGCTTTAATTATTACTCCTTTTATGTATCGTGATGCCTATGGTGATGACCGACTGATTCATGAGTATTATGATACTATGCGTGGTTATCTAGACTACTTGTCTCGTCGTGCTAATCGTGGTATCCTTTCGTTCGGATTGGGGGATTGGTATGACTATGGTAACTTTAAAGCTGGTTTTTCGCGAAATACTCCGGTTCCTTTAGTTGCAACGGCTCAATACTACATGGATATTCTCTATATGATTGAGGCGGCTGAATTGGTTGGTAACAGTCGCGATGTCGAAAGTTATAAGAATTTGGCCAGCGAGGTGAATGAAGCTTTTCATCGTGAGTTTTATAATGCTGAAACCAAACAGTATGGTACAGGAAGTCAATGTAGTAATGCATTACCACTCTTCTTAGGTATGGTTCCTGCACAAGATTATCAAGCTGTATTGGATAACTTAGTGGCTGATATTAAACAAAATGGCAATAGACTTACCACAGGGGATGTAGGCAACCGTTACTTATTTCAAACATTAGCCAAAAACGGATTGAACGAGTTGATGTACGCTATGCACAATCATGAAGATGCTCCTGGATATGGATTTCAGTTGAAGTTTGGTGCAACAACACTTACCGAACAGTGGGATCCTCGACAAGGCTCTTCATGGAATCACTTTATGATGGGGCAAATTGATGAGTGGTTTTTCCGTTCTTTGGCAGGTATCGATATTTATACCGACAAAGTGGGTATTCAGCAAATCAATATTCATCCTATTCCGGTTGGCGATTTGACCTTTGTACGAGCTTCAACCGAGACTCTTTATGGTAAAGTGGCTACCGATTGGACCCATAAGGAGGGGGAGTTTAAACTGAAGGTAACCATTCCTATAGGCAATACGGCTAAGGTGCGCATGCCAGATGGTAGTGCTCCAATTACTATAGGAAGTGGCACGTATGAATTTAAATGTTCATTAAAATAATAACAAAATAACATCTAATAGAGTATGATTAAAAGATTATTATCACTTTGCCTAATAGCTATTATCACCACAGCTACTGCTTATGCTGAAAAGGTCGATATGAAACAGGCTGTAAATATAGATGCAGTAAATGCGAAACGAAATACGCAACTGATTCAACAAACCATTGATCGGTTGGCTAAAAATGGAGGAGGAACACTGTTTTTTCCTTCGGGCACTTACCTAGTAGGACCAATGCTGTTGAAAAGTAATATCACTTTGGAATTAGAAGCAGGTGCTGTTTTAAAGTTCTCGGATGATTTCGATTTATATACTCCTTATGTTGAAGTTCGCCACGAAGGAATTATGATGAAGAGCTTTCATCCTTTAATCTATGCAGTAGAGGCTGAAAATATAACCATCAAAGGCGAAGGAACTTTGGATGGTCAGGGTAAATCGTGGTGGAATGAGTTTTTTAAAGTGTATGTCGACTTGCGCGATAATGGCAAACGCACGGTAAACAAATATCAAACCATGTTTGATAAAGCTAATGACGTAAAGAGCATTCAAGCAGAGGTTAATGAAGATTGGCATGGCACACTAGATCGTCGCTTCTTTCGTCCTCCGTTTATACAAATGCTTCACTGCAAAGACATTCGTATTGAGGGAGTAAAGATTGTAAATTCACCTTTTTGGACCATTAATCCACAATTCTCTGATAATATTTTTGTTCGTGGCATTACTTTAAATAATCCTCCTTCACCCAATACTGACGGTATTAACCCTGAGTCATGTCGCAATGTGCACATCAGCGATTGTCATATTTCTGTTGGTGATGATTGCATCACAATCAAGTCGGGGCGCGATGCACAAGCACGCAATATCGGTATTCCTTGTGAGAATATCACAATTACTAATTGTACTATGTTGTCGGGACACGGCGGGGTAGTAATTGGCAGTGAGATGAGCGGAGGGGTTAAAAAAGTAACTATAAGCAACTGTGTATTCGATGGCACGGACAGAGGTATTCGGTTAAAATCGACTCGCGGAAGAGGTGGCGTTGTGGAAGATATTCGTGTAAGCAATATTGTTATGGATAACATTAAGAAAGAAGCTATCGTTTTTAACTTAAAATATAGTAGAATGCCACAAGAAGTCAAAAGTGATCGTACACCGGTATTCCGTAATATCTTTGTTTCGGGAGTATCAGTTCGCAATGTACAAACTCCCATTAAGATTGTAGGTTTGGAAGAAGCACCTATCAGCGATATTATTTTGCGTGATATCTTTGTACAAGATGCTAAGCTGCCTTGTGTATTCGAAGATTGCAAAGATTTGGTTTTGGATGATGTAGTTGTAAACGGTAAGAAAGTAACTTTAGAAAAATAAACAGTATCATGATGAAAAGAATGCTATTTTGCTGTGCGATTTGTGCTTCGGTAGGTAGTGGCAATGCACAAACCTATGAAACACAATTCAGCCGACCATTGGGAGATGTTTTGACTGAGGTTAGTCAGCGATTTAATGTGCGATTGAAATATGATGTAGATACCGTAGGGAAGGTTTTGCCTTATGCTGATTCACGAATTCGTCCCTATTCGGTAGAAGAGTCACTTACTAATATTCTTGCTCCTTTTGACTATAAATATGTGAAGCAAAATAATAATACATATAAGATTAAGCCTTACGAATATTATCGGCGCACAGATGTCGATGGTGAAAAACTACTGACTTACTTAAATGGACTTTATCAAAATAAATCAGAGTTTGAACTCCGCAGAGACAGTGTTCGCAAAGAGGTAAGAGAGCGATTGGAGATTGATGAGGCTTTGGCACAGTGTGTTACTAATCCGGTTGCGAAACTATCAAAACTTCGTAAGTACGATGGTTATTCAGTTCAGAATTTTGCACTCGAAACCACGCCGGGTATTTATGTGTGTGGCTCTATTTATGCTCCATTGACAAAGGGGAAACATCCCTTAATTATTTGCCCAAATGGACATTTCAATCAAGGACGTTACCGTACCGATCAGCAACAACGATTGGGCACATTGGCACGTATGGGAGCTATCTGTGTAGATTATGATTTAATAGGATGGGGTGAGTCTGAGAAACAAGTTGGAAAAGAAGCACATCGCACTAGCAAGGCTCATACAGATCAAATAATGAACGGTTTATTGATTCTTGATTATATGCTCAATCACCGCAAAGATATTGATTTGTCTAGAATTGGTCTTAATGGTGGTTCGGGTGGTGGATCTCAAGTTGTAGTTTTATCTTTACTTGATGATCGCTTTACTGCTGCTGCTCCAACAGTTAGTCTAGCTTCACATTTTGATGGTGGCTGTCCTTGCGAAAGTGGAAAGTCTATTCACTTATCGGGTGGTGGAACTTGTAATGCCGAACTTATGGCATTCTTTGCTCCTAAACCGCTATCGATAATCTCTGATGGGGGCGATTGGACAGCTAGTGTACCAACACTTGAGTATCCTTATCTACAACGCATTTATCATTTTTATGATGCTACTGACCATGTGAGTAATGTGCATTTGCCAACGGAACGACATGATTTTGGTCCTAATAAGAGAAATGCGGTTTATGATTTCTTTATAAACACATTTGGACTAGATCGCTCAAAACTTGATGAGTCTAAAGTGACTATTGTACCCGAATCGATATTATACGGATTGTCACAGTAAAACAAGTACTTATGTCTTAAATGATTCCCATTAAATATATTGATAATGTATATTTAGTGGGAATTTTGTTTATATATATTCTTACTTTTGTTTAGCAATAGTTTAATCAATCGTTGTCTTATGTTCTCTTAATATTGTTTATGTGTAAATTCTAGTATCAATATTTTTATTCATGTTATTGTCAATAATGTGAATAAAAGTACTACTTCATAGAGTACATTTTCCGAGAATAGGCGTCTCAAGATTATATATAGATGAATTTACAATGAAAAGAGTTTGGATATTAAGCAGCTTGTTATGGATGGGGTCGGTACTTACAACCTCAGCACAAACCTGCAAATTATGGTATGATAAACCCGCTCAGGTTTGGACTGAAGCTCTGCCTTTAGGCAACGGTCGTTTGGGAGCAATGGTTTTTGGAAACCCGGGCAACGAGCATATACAATTAAACGAAGAGACTATTTGGGCCGGTCGTCCTAATAATAATCCAAATCCCGATGCTTTAGAGAATATTCCAAAAGTGCGTGATCTGGTTTTTAAAGGGAAGTATCTTGAGGCACAAACCTTGGCTACTGAAAAGGTGATGTCGAAGACAAATAGTGGTATGCCCTATCAATCGTTTGGCGATTTATATATTTCTTTTCCTGGTCACACTCGTTATACCGACTATTATCGTGAGTTGAGTTTAGACTCGGCACGGGCTATTGTTCGTTACAACGTAGATGGTGTAAACTATCAGCGTGAAACCATTACTTCATTTCCTAATCAAGTAGTGACAGTACGTCTTACTGCCGATCAACCGGGAAAGATAACTTGCAATGCTAATTTTACTTCGCCTCATCAAGACGTGATGATTGAGACAGAAGGTAATGAAACTTCTCTAACCGGTGTGTCTTCATGGCACGAAGGGTTGAAGGGTAAAGTGGACTTTCAAGGTAGAATGGCGGCAAATGTAAAAGGGGGAACACAAACGGTTCGGGATGGGGTGCTTAGCATTGAAAATGCAGATGAGGCTACTGTTTATGTATCAATAGGTACTAATTTTAATAATTATAAAGATGTTTCGGGTGATCATGTAGCTCGTGCTAAAGATTATCTGCATAAAGCCATGCAAGTGCCTTATGAAAAGTCAAAAGCTGAGCATGTAAAGTATTTCAAAAGCTTCATGGACCGCTCTTCATTAAACTTAGGTGAAGATAAGTACGCCCATGTTCCTACGGATATTCGTGTAGAACGTTTTAAAGAAACGAATGATAATTTCTTGGTTTCTACTTATTACAATTTTGGACGTTATTTATTAATATCTTCTTCTCAACCTGGTGGACAACCTGCTAACTTACAAGGTATTTGGAATGATAAATTGTTTCCATCTTGGGATAGTAAATATACTTGCAATATTAATCTTGAAATGAACTACTGGCCTGCTGAGGTAACTAACTTATCAGAGTTGCACGAACCTCTCATTCAGTTGATTCGTGAAGTGAGTGAAACGGGTAAAGAATCGGCAAAGGTTATGTATGGCGCTAATGGATGGGTGCTACATCATAATACTGATATTTGGAGAGTAACAGGAGCCATTGATAAAGCTCCTTCAGGCATGTGGCCCACAGGAGGGGCATGGCTTTGTCGTCATCTTTGGGAACGCTATTTGTATACTGGTGATAAAGAATTTCTTCGATCTATTTATCCAATTATGAAAGAGTCTGCTCGCTTCTTTGATGAAATTATGGTATATGAGCCAACTACAGGATGGTTGGTGGTGTGTCCTAGTAATTCGCCTGAGAATGTTCATGCTGGTAGTAATGGTAAAGCTACAACTGCTCCTGGGTGTACCATTGATAATCAATTGATTTTTGATCTTTGGAATCAGGTAATTGATGCTACTGATATTTTAGATGAAGATAAGGAGTTTGCTCAGCATCTAGAAAATCGGTTGACCGAAATGGCACCTATGCAAGTAGGTCGTTGGGGGCAATTGCAAGAGTGGATGTTTGATTGGGATGATCAAAGTGACGTACATCGTCATGTCTCTCATCTTTACGGCTTATTTCCTAGCAATCAAATTTCACCTTTCCGTACTCCTGAACTATTTGATGCTGCAAAAACATCATTGATAGCTCGAGGAGATCCTTCTACTGGATGGAGTATGGGTTGGAAAGTTTGTCTATGGGCTCGTCTTCTTGATGGTGACCATGCGTATAAATTAATCACAGATCAACTGACTTTGGTTCGCAACGAAAAGAAAAAAGGAGGTACCTATCCAAACTTATTTGATGCTCACCCTCCCTTTCAAATTGATGGAAACTTTGGTTGTACTGCCGGTATTGCTGAAATGTTGATGCAAAGTCATGATGGGTTTATCTATTTATTGCCAGCTCTACCCAGTTATTGGAAAGATGGTGATGTAAAAGGTTTGATAGCACGTGGTGGTTTTGAAATCAAAGAGCTATCTTGGCAAAATGGAAAAGTAGCTCGTCTAGTCATAAAATCTAAAAATGGTGGAATTTGTCGCTTACGATCAGCCAATCCATTATCGGGGAAAGGACTAAAAGTTGCAAAAGGAAAGAATAAGAATCTATTATATGAAACTCCAGAAGTTTCTACTCCGAAAATTAATGAAGACGCAAAATTAAACGATGTAGTGCTTGGAAAAACTTATTTATATGATTTGGATACCAAAGCAGGACAGGAATATATAATTATTGGCAAATAAATAACATAACATAATAATGAAATTAGTAGGAAAGACCTTTATTGGCTGCCTTTTATTAGCAGGTAGTTTATTCTCATGTGGTACAGCCCAAAAGCAAGAGGAAGCTGTTAAATGGAGCGAACGTATGGCACAATCAGAAATGATTCGTTTTCCTGAACCTTGGATGATTGAAAAAGCTACTAAACCACGTTGGGGGTATACTCATGGATTGGTAGTAAAATCAATGCTTGAAGTTTGGAAGAAGACTGGCGATCGCACTTATTTTGATTATGCTAAAATCTATGCAGATAGCTTGATAAACCAAGAGGGAAAAATAAGAATGAACTATCTTTCTTATAATATTGATAATATTAATCCGGGAAAAACTCTATTCGACTTTTACGCTGAGACTAAAGATAATCGTTATAAAATAGCGATGGATACACTTGTAAAACAGATGAGTGAACAACCTCGCACAAGTGAAGGCGGATTTTGGCATAAAAAGATTTATGAAAATCAAATGTGGTTGGATGGTATCTTTATGGCTTCTCCTTATTTGGCTCAATATGGTGTAACTTTCAACGATAGTACTCTATTTGATGAAGTTGTAAAGCAAATTACATTGATGGCTAAGTATTCCTATGACTCTAAAACCGGACTTTACTTGCACGGTTGGGATGAAAGCAAAAAACAACTTTGGGCTAATAAAGAAACGGGTTGTTCTCCTAACTTATGGAGCCGTAGTATTGGTTGGTATGCAGTTGCTTTGGTAGATGTACTTGATTATTTGCCTCAAAACCAACAAGGACGTGAAGAAATTCTTGCTATTATTGATACTTTGGCACAAGGTATCGTTAAATATCAAGATCCTGAAACTGGAGTGTGGTGGCAAGTTACAGATCAAGGGAGCCGTCAAGGTAATTATCTTGAATCATCAGCTTCGGCTTTGTTTGTTTACTTCTTAAGCAAAGCAATCAATGAAGGATATATTTCAAAAGCAGAATATGGTGATGCAACACAAAAAGCTTTTGATGGTATGGTTGAACAGTTTGTAAAAGAGGAGGCTAATGGTACTTATACTTTGATAAATTGCTGTGCCGTGGCTGGTTTAGGAGGTAAAGGAAATCGTGATGGTAGCTTTGCTTACTATATCAACGAGCCTGTTATTGAGAATGATCCCAAATCTGTAGGAGCGTTTATTCTAGCTGCACTTGAATATGAGCAACTGGTAGAAAATAATTCAAAATAGCACATTAAATAAATTGTAAATATATTATTGACTAATGAAAAATAAGATAACTCTCTCTTTGCTTTTAGTTGTTTGTATAGCAACCTCTCTTTTTGCTCAAAAGAAATCGACTTATATACCTTGGAAAAATGGTAAGTTGCAGGTTTCAGAGGAAGGACGATATTTAAAACATGAAAATGGTACTCCTTTTTTCTGGCTGGGTGAAACAGGTTGGCTATTGCCTCAACGCACCGATAGAGATGAAGTTTCATTCTACTTGAATGCATGCAAGAATGCTGGTTATAATGTAGTACAAGTGCAAACCTTGAATGATGTGCCTTCAATTAATCAGTATGGACAATATTCGATGACTGATGGTTATAACTTTAAGAATATCGATAAAAAAGGTATTTATGGATATTGGGATCATATGGATTATATCATCAAGACTGCTGAGAGAAATGGAATCTATATTGGTATGGTTCCTATTTGGGGAACACCGGTTGATGAAGGTAAAATGAGTGTTAAAGAGGCTCAGGCTTATGGTAAATTTTTAGCTGATCGTTATAAAGATTCTCCTAATATTATTTGGTTTATTGGTGGCGATATTCGTGGTGATAAAAAGACTGAAGTTTGGCAAGCATTGGCTCAAACAATCCGCGCTAACGACGCTAATCATTTGATGACTTTTCATCCTCGCGGTCGTACTACCTCAGCTACTTGGTTTAATAATGAGTCTTGGTTAGACTTCAATATGTTTCAAAGCGGACACCGACGCTATGGTCAACGCAAAGGTGATGGCGATTATCCAATCGAAGAAAACACAGAAGAAGATAACTGGCGTTTTGTAGAAGCTAGTACATTAAACCCATTGAAACCGGTTATCGATGGTGAACCAATTTATGAAGATATTCCACAAGGATTGCATGACCCTAATGAAACTCGCTGGATGGATTACGATATGCGTCGATATGCATACTGGTCAGTATTTGCTGGTTCTTTTGGACATACTTACGGACATAATTCAATCATGCAGTTTCATCGCCCTGGCAAGATGGCCTCTTTTGGAGCAGAAAAAGCTTGGTGGGATGCATTGAAAGATCCTGGCTTTGGACAAATGCAATATCTTAAAAACTTGATGTTGGCTTTTCCTTTCTTTGATAGAGTACCGGATCAAACAATCATAGCTGGCAAAAATGGCGAACGTTACGATAGAGCTATTGCTACTCGTGGAAATGATTATTTAATGGTCTATAACTATTCTGGTCGTCCTATGGATATTGATTTGAATAAGATAAGCGGTGCAAAGAAAAACGTTTGGTGGTATAGCCCTAAAACAGGCAAATTAGAGTATATTGGAGAGTTTGATAATAAAACTACGACTTTTCAACATGATAGTGGGTATATGAGTGGCAACGATCAAGTGTTGATAGCTATTGATAGTACAAAAGATTATATTCGTAAAGACCAAGTATCACTTCCTACGGCAAATTAATCTGTTATGATGAAGAATATTTTATTAAAAATAACTTTTATAATCTGCATTGTTTGTCCTACTACTTTGTGGGCAAAATCGGTGCAAGTAGTAGGTTTGCAAACTGAGCAGATGATCAATCCTATGGGGTTGGATACGGCCGAACCAAGGTTGAGTTGGCGCATCGAATCAAATGCAAAAAATGTACATCAAACAGCTTATCAAATTCTTGTGGCATCTTCAAAGGAGTTGCTTGATAAAAACGAAGGCGATTTATGGAATTCGGGCAAAGTTGAATCTGACCAAACGCTTTGGATCTCCTATGCCGGCAAACCGCTTAAAAGCAATGAACGTGCTTACTGGAAAGTGAAAAGCTTTACTAATAAAGGTACAACTGCATGGAGTTCTTCTGCCTACTTTACTGTTGGTCTGTTGAAAGAGGCTCACTGGCGTGGTCAATGGATTGGTTTAGATGCAGCTGCTCCTGGTGATGACGAATCTCAATGGAGTCGTTTAAGTTCTCGCTATCTTCGCAAAGAGTTTAACTTGAAAGATAAAAAAGTAAAGCATGCTACTGCACACATTGCGGGTCTTGGTATGTATGAGCTATTTATTAATGGTCAACGCATTGGGGAGCAAGTTTTAGCACCAGTTCCAACTGATTATCGTAAGTCAATTATTTATAATAGTTTCGATGTAACCAATCTTTTAAATCGTAACAACGCTATTGGAGTTACTTTGGGTAATGGTCGTTTTTATACGATGCGTCAAAACTATAAACCTTATAAGATTGCTAATTTTGGTTATCCTAAACTTCGTATGAATTTAGTTGTGGAATACGAAGATGGTAGTAAAGAAACAATAGTCTCAGATGGTTCATGGAAGCTTTCTACCGAAGGTCCTATTCGTAGTAATAATGAATATGATGGCGAAGAATATGATGCTCGCAAGGAGTTGATAGGTTGGGCTGAGGTTGGTTATGACGAAAGTGATTGGAAGCCTGCTCAGCGTGTGGCTATTCCATCAGGGACGCTTCATGGGGCAATGTCTCCCAATATGAAAGTTGTTCAGACTATTCAACCTCAATCAATCATGAAGGTGGGCGATAAATATATTTTGGATATGGGGCAAAATATGGTTGGCTGGATAAAGATGGAACTTCCAAATGTTGCTTCAGGTGATACTATTCGTCTTCGTTTTGCTGAATTGCTTCAGCCTGATGGAAATCTATATGTCGAGAACCTACGTGATGCACGAGTGACTGATACTTATGTTAGCAATGGTAAAGATGCTGGCAAATATTGGTCTCCACGTTTTGTTTATCATGGCTTTCGCTATGTTGAGGTCGATGGTTACCCTAATCCTAAGGTGGATGATTTTGTAGGAGAGGTTATTAGTGATGAAATGGAAAACTTAGGCGCATTTACTTCTTCTAACAATGTGCTAAATCAAGTTTATCAAAATGCGTGGTGGGGTATTTTAGGCAACTACAAAGGAATGCCTGTTGATTGTCCGCAACGTAACGAGCGTCAACCGTGGTTGGGCGATCGTGTGCAGGGTACTTGGGGCGAGAGCTATTTATTTGGTAATGGCCCTCTCTATGCGAAATGGGTAAATGATATCTGTGAGGCTCAACGTGAGGATGGATGTATTCCAGATGTGGCTCCGGCATATTGGAATTATTATTCTGATAATATGACTTGGCCAGCTTCCTTACCTATTATTTGTGATATGCTTTATACACAATATGGTAATAAGGCTCCTATCGAGAAGCACTATCCTAACATGAAGCGTTGGTTGAACCATATGCGCGATGAGTATATGACACCAGAGATGATTATTACTAAAGATAAATATGGTGATTGGTGTGTACCTCCTGAGTCTTTAGAATTGATACATAGTAAAGACCCTGCTCGTCAAACGGAGGGGGCATTGATAGCCACTGCTTATTATTTGAAGATGCTTCAAACAATGCACCGCTTTGCCGAGATTCAAGGTCTTGATGAGGATAAAGAGATGTGGAAAAATATGGAGCATCAGATGAAGGATGCTTTCAACAAGAAGTTCTTGACTGTGAAACAAGGAACCTCTCCACGTCCGGGACATGTTTTATTCCCTGATAGCGTGTTCTACGGTAACAACACTGTAACTGCAAATATTCTACCTCTTGCTTTCGGGCTTGTACCACAAGAGTATCGTGATGATGTGGTAAAGAATGTAGTGAATACAATTATTACAACCAATAAAGGCCACGTAAGTAGTGGGGTGATTGGACAGCAATGGATTATGCGCGAACTCTCTCGTAAAGGTTTTGCTGATGTTGCTTTCTTGTTGGCTTCAAATGATACCTATCCTTCGTATGGTTACATGGCTAAACAAGGTGCTACTACCATCTGGGAGCTTTGGAATGGAAATACCGCTAGCCCTAAAATGAACAGTGGTAACCATGTGATGTTGCTAGGCGATCTGTTGGCATGGTATTATGAGAATTTAGGTGGTATTCGCAGTGACCGCAAGCAAATAGCATTCAAACACATTGTGATGAAGCCTAACTTTGAGATTCAAGATTTGAGTAATGTAGATGCTTCGTATATGACTCCTTATGGTCAAGTAGTGAGCCGTTGGTCTAAAGATTTGCAGAAACTCGATTGGGAGGTTTCAATACCTGCCAATACTACAGCCGAAGTTCATTTGCCTAACGGTAAGGTAGAGCAAATAGGGTCGGGTAATTATCATTTTAAAGTGGATATGCCTACTAAAGATGGCAAGATTGTGACGGATGAGTTCTTGTACGAAGAATCGGGTTTTCCAGAGTGTCATAGCTCTACAATTGTTGAATTACCCAATGGCGATTTGGTTTCGGCTTATTTTGGTGGTACTAAAGAGCGCAACCCCGACTGTGTTATCTGGGTTTCGCGTAAGCCCAAAGGTGCTAATCAGTGGACGATTCCTTATCTAGCTGCCGATGGCGTGTTTAGCTTAGACGATCCGCAAGTCAAGATTGCCGGTTTGTCTGGGATTACAGAAAATACAACTCGTGCTAATGCCGGTCCTATAGCCATCACCTTTGAGGGAGATACAGCTACAGCACGTCGTAAAGCTTGTTGGAATCCTGTATTGTTTCAGATTCCCGGTGGCGATTTAATCTTATTCTACAAAATAGGTACTAATGTAGGTGATTGGACCGGGTGGTTGGTTCGTTCTAAAGATGGTGGTAAAACGTGGAGCAAACGTGAAGCCCTTCCTCAAGGATTTTTAGGCCCTGTTAAGAATAAACCCGAATATATCAACGGTCGCATCATTGCACCTTCGAGTACCGAAGGCAAGATGGGATGGCGAATTCATTTTGAAATATCCGACGATCAAGGCAAAACATGGAAGATGGTAGGTCCACTTGATGCTGAGTTGAATGTTCCTACTATTCTTCGTAAGCAGTCTAACTTGAATGAAGACGATCAAGAGGGTGGTGAAAAAATTGTTGGCGATGAATTGAAACCGATTTATGCCATTCAGCCGAGTATATTGAAGCATAAGGATGGGCGTTTGCAGGTGCTTGCTCGCACGCGTAATGGTAAGTTGGCTACTTCATGGAGCTCTGACAATGGCGATAGCTGGAGCAAGGTTGCGCTGTCTGATGTAATCAATAATCAATCAGGCACTGATGCGGTTACCTTGAAGGATGGCCGTCATGTCTTGATTTACAATAATTTCGAGACACTTCCTGGTACACCTAAGGGTCCTCGCACACCTCTTTCTATTGCTGTGTCTGAGGATGGTATAAACTGGCAACATCTAGTGACATTAGAAGATTCTCCCATCAGTCAATATTCATATCCGGGTATAATACAAACCAAAGATGGTAAACTTCATGCAATTTATACTTGGCGTCGTCAGCGCATTAAGCATGCAGTAATTGATCTCAATAAATAGTCTACCGGAGGGCTCATTGCAAAGCGGACTTTCAAAATGAAAGTCCGCTTTGTTTTTTAGTCATTAGATGTGTCTGGTTGGTTGAGTACAAACAGTCCTGCTTATCGTCTTTTCTAAAAGAATTGATAACTATTAAAAACGACAAGATGAAGCGTCTAAAGATTACGTTACTACTTGCCTCTGCTTCGTTAACCGGAGGTTTATTTGCTCAATCTAATGGGCTTACCGATACTAGTAAAAGTCAATATGCTAAGATGGCAAACACTCCGATTGATGCAGTGTGTTGGACCGATGGCTTTTGGGGTGATCGATTTGATGTATATAGTAATACTTCGTTGCAGAGTATGTGGAATACTTGGAACTCTCCTGAAATTTCGCACGGTTTTCGTAATTTCGAAATAGCTGCCGGAGTTTGCGATGGCAATCATTGGGGGCCTCCTTTTCACGATGGCGATATGTACAAGTGGTTTGAAGGGGTTGCTTCTATTTATGCCGTAAATAAAAATCCGGAGTTAGATAAACTGATGGACCACTTTGTAGATCATGTGGTAAAGGCACAACGTGCTGATGGATATATTCACACACCAGTTATTATTGATGAGAAAAATCGAGGAGTTGATACTCACTCTAATGCACCTCAAACGGTAGTTGGTACAAAAGTAGGAGCCGAAGATGAGAAGGGAGCATTTGCTAATCGATTAAATTTTGAGACCTATAACCTTGGTCATCTAATGATGGCCGGTATTGTGCATAAGCGTGCAACGGGCAAAAATACCTTGTTTGATGTAGCAGTCAAAGCCACCGACTTCTTATGTCACTTCTATGAGACCGCTTCGGCTGAGTTGGCTCGCAATGCTATTTGTCCTTCGCACTATATGGGGGTAGTCGAGATGTATCGTGCTACCAGAAATCCACGTTATTTGGAGCTTTCTCAAAACCTTATCAACATTCGTGGGATGGTTGAAAATGGTACTGACGATAATCAAGACCGTGTTCCTTTTCGCGATCAATACAATGCCATGGGACATGCCGTACGCTCTAACTATCTATATGCGGGAGTGGCCGATGTGTATACCGAAACTGGCGAAGAGCAGTTGATGAAAAATCTCACCAGTATCTGGAATGATATTGTCAATCGCAAGATGTACATCACCGGAGCTTGTGGTGCTTTGTATGATGGTACCTCGCCCGATGGTACCAATTATGAGCCAGATAGCATTCAGAAGGTGCATCAAAGTTATGGCCGCCCTTATCAGTTGCCTAATAGCACGGCACACAACGAAACCTGTGCCAACATTGGTAATATGCTTTTCAATTGGCGCATGCTTACCACAACAGGTGATGCTAAATATGCAGATATCGTTGAAACAGCACTATACAACAGTGTGCTTAGTGGGGTGAGTCTGGACGGAAAAAAATACTTCTACACCAACCCTTTGCGCATCAGCCACGATTTGCCCTATACGCTGCGTTGGCCTAAAGAGCGTACCGAATATATCAGCTGCTTCTGCTGTCCTCCCAATACGCTTCGCACCATTTGTCAAGCACAAAACTATGCTTACACCGTTTCTGATAAAGCTTTGTGGTGTCACTTATATGGCGCAAACACACTTAAAACCAATATTGAAGGGGTAGGTAAAGTAGGCATTATACAATCTACCAATTATCCTTGGGATGGTGCAGTGAAACTAACCATCAGTGAAACTCCAAAAAAATCGGCCAAAAAGTCATTTACCATCTATTTGCGAGTTCCTGAATGGTGTAATCAGGCCACTTTGACCGTCAATGGTCAGCCTGTGCAAGGTGAGTGGAGTGCCAATACCTATGCAGAGGTCAATCGCATTTGGCAAAAAGGTGATGTGATAGAGTGGGTGATGGATATGCCCGTTAAACTGCTTGAGGCTCATCCGTTAGCCGAAGAAATTCGTAACCAAGTTGTAGTGAAACGCGGACCACTAATTTATTGTCTCGAAAGCATAGACATCGAAGGTGGAAAACGTATTGATGATGTTTTGATTCCTGCTAACATCGAACTTACTCCTCGCAAAATTCAGATAGAAGGTAGCCCGATTGTTGCTTTAGAAGGTGTGGCTCGTTTGGCCAACAATGGTTCATGGCAAAACACACTTTATCGCGAGGTGAGCAAAGCCGATCAACTCGTAACGGTTAGGTTGATTCCTTACTACGCATGGGGCAATCGCGGAAAGGCCGAAATGACAGTTTGGATGCCGTTGACACGCTAATCTGTTACCTCTTTCCTAAAAAAAATGCGTTTCTGATTGATGTTGTCATAGTGAATAAAGTCAGTAATGATGCTGCACAATTTAATAGCATCATAAGAGTTTGTCACTTGACAACAACATTATAAGAAACGATATTTATTAAAAACTAATTACGCATAGATTATTCAAATGAAAAGAATTCTATTTATAGGTAGCCTTTTGCTAAATGTTTGCCTGCTACAAGCTGCCCAAGTGTATGTATCTCCCACGGGAAATGATAAAAACTCAGGCACCAAGTTAGAGCCTAAAGCAACGCTAACGGCTGCTTTGAGACAAGCGCGCGAACTTCGTCGCCTCAACGATCCTAGCATTGCCAATGGGGTGACCATATTCTTAGAGTCGGGCAATCATTTTGTTTACGAGCCTCTTTTTGTTCGTCCTGAAGATAGCGGCACATCTACTTCGCCTACCATCATTAAATCTGCCGGAGATGCCATTATTAGCGGTGGAGTATCCATCAATAATTGGAAGAAACAGGGCAAATACTATGTAGCCGATGCACCCATGTTTAATGGACGCTCGTTAGAGTTTAGACAACTATATATCAATGGGCATAAGGCCGTTAGAGCACGCGACGTAGCCGATTTTGAACAGATGAACCGCATCATCAACAACGATGCTGCCAATGAAATATTGTGGGTTCCTACGAGTGCAGTTCGCAAAATAGCAAAGGCCAAACATGCCGAAATGGTATTGCACGAAATGTGGTGCATAGCCAACCTGCGCATCAAGTCTATCGACATTCATGGCGACAGTGCAGCGGTTCGCTTTCATCAACCTGAAAGCCGCATTCAGTTTGAGCATCCTTGGCCTCGTCCTATGGTAACTACTACCGGTCACAATTCTGCCTTCTACCTTACCAATGCCATAGAGCTTCTTGATGAACCAGGTGAGTGGTATCTTGATGTAGAAACACGCAAAATCTATTATTACCCTCGCAAGGGCGAAACCATACAAACTGCCATTGCACCAGCTACAGAAACCTTAGTACAGGTGTTAGGTACACTCGATCGTCCGGTAGAAAATGTACGCTTTGAGCAAGTAGACTTTGCCTACACCACTTGGATGCGTCCTTCTTTGCAGGGGCATGTGCCTTTGCAAGCAGGTATGTATCTTACCGATGGTTATAAACTTCGTCCACAGATGATTCGTCCCGATCGCAATCATAAACTCGACAACCAAGGATGGTTAGGACGTCCGGCAGCAGCCGTCACTGTAAATGCCGCCAACAACATCGATTTCATCGGTTGTCGTTTTGAGCATTTGGCATCTTCGGGGGTAGATTATGAGTGGGGCACACACGGGGGCATTATCGAAGATTGTCTGTTTACAGATATTGGCGGAAATGCCATTGTGGTGGGGAGCTTTAGTCCTGCTGCACACGAAACTCATTTGCCTTACGACCCTGCTGACCAGCGTGAAGTATGTTCTAACCTGACCATAACCAACAACATCATTCAAAATGTTACAAACGAAGATTGGGGTACAGTGGGCATTCTTTCGGGATATGCCAAAGGCATACACATCACCCACAATGATATCAGCGATGTTTCTTACTCAGGCATCAGCTTAGGGTGGGGATGGACCTCTACCGTCAACTGTATGCGTAACAATGAGGTTCATCGCAACCACATCCATAAATATGGTAAACACATGTATGATGTAGCGGGTATCTACACCTTAGGTGCACAGCCCAAATCGTTCATTACCCAAAACTATGTGCATAGCATCTACACTCCCTCTTACGTTCACGACCCCAATCATTGGTTCTATCTTTATACTGATGAAGGTTCGGCCTTTATCACTGTAAAAGATAACTGGACTGAAGGAGAAAAGTTTTTGCAAAATGCCAATGGGCCTTGCAATAATTGGGTCAACAATGGTCCTATGGTCAATGATAGCATAAAGTCGAATGCCGGATTGAAAAAGCCATTGCCACGATTAGTACAAATGAAATAACGAAAAATATCGAGATGAAAAACCGATTAAAAACACTCATGGCAGGATTACTGTTGAGTAGTGCTGCGTTTTCTCAAACCTGGATTTGGTATCCAGGTGATTATGAAATTTGGTTGGGCAACGAAATGAACAATCGTCGCACCGAACGTGGTGCCTTTTTTCCTCCTTTTTGGAAGTCGGACAGCCACTATGCCATTGTAGAGTTTAGCAAGCAACTCGACTTGGCACAGCCCGAAGAAATAATTATTGCTGCTGAAGGTAAATACAACGTTAAACTCGATGGTAAGTTGCAGTTTGGCATGCCAAAAACAATGATCATTCCTGCCGGAAAACATAGTTTAAACATCAAAGTTTGGAATCAGGCAACTCCGCCTACTATTTACGTCAAAGGCCATACCATAAATTCGGATAATAGCTGGAAAGTAACCTTTGAGGATAAAGAATGGATTGACGAAAGCGGTAAAGCAAGCGATACCTCAGCTACGGTCTATATGGATGCAGGTAGCTGGAACTTTAACGATGCAGCTAGTCTGCCTTCGCAGTTTACTTTGGCGCGTCAACCCATGCAACCCATAGCAGTAATTGATAAAGCAGATGGCAAAGTCTACGATTTCGGTAAAGAAACATTTGGCTACTTAGTATTAGAGGGGCTTCAAGGAGTTGGCCATGTAGATATCTACTACGGTGAAAGCCTCGAAGAAGCACTTGATAAAGGCTACTGCGAAACGTTAGACAAGATAGCTATCAATGCCAATACCATTACTGATTTGGCTCTTGATGAGACTTCACCTCGAAACTCATCTTATACATTAAGCAATAGTAAAGCTTATCGTTATGTGTATGTGGTGCCACAACCGGGAGTTAATGTTAATCAGGTATCCATGCAATATGAATATCTGCCATTAACTTATCGAGGCTCCTTCCGTTGTAATGACGAAGAACTCAATAAAATATGGGACATTGGAGCATATACCATGCACCTTACCTCACGTGAATTTTTCATCGATGGCATTAAACGCGACCGATGGGTTTGGAGTGGCGATGCTATTCAAAGCTATTTGATGAACTATTACCTCTTTTTTGACAATGAATCTGTGAAGCGCACCATTTGGCTGCTACGTGGCAAAGACCCTGTGACCAGTCACACAAATACCATTATGGATTACACCTTCTTTTGGTTTTTGAGCATTTATGATTATTACCTATATAGTGGTGATAGTCAGTTTGTGAAACAGATTTATCCACGTATGCAAACTATGATGGACTACGTATTGGGCCGTACCAACAAAGATGGTATGGTAGAAGGTATGACTGGTGACTGGGTATTTGTAGATTGGGCAGATGGCTATCTCGACAAAAAGGGCGAACTTGCCTTTGAGCAAGTGTTACTTTGCAAGAGTCTTGAAACAATGGCTCTATGTGCCGATATCACCGGTGAAAAAACTGATGCTGGTAAATATAACCAATTGGCAAAAAACTTGTTTGCCAAGTTAGAGCCTGCTTTTTGGAGTAATGAAAAACAAGCATTGGTACATAATCGCGTTAATGGTCAACAAAGCGATGCAGTGACTCGATATGCTAATATGTTTGCTACATTTTTCAATTACCTAAATCCGGAAAAGCAGCAAATCATTAAAAATAGCGTGTTGCTTAACGATTCTATTTTGGGTATAACTACTCCTTATATGCGATTCTATGAACTAGAAGCTCTTTGCGCTCTTGGCGAACATGACGCTGTGATGAAAGAGATGAAGGCATACTGGGGTGGAATGTTAAATGAAGGTGCTACTTCTTTTTGGGAAAAATATAATCCCGAAGAAAAAGGTGAACAACACCTAGCAATGTATGGTCGTCCTTATGGAAAAAGCTTATGTCATGCATGGGGAGCTAGCCCTATCTATTTATTGGGAAAATACTACTTAGGAGTTCAACCCACTGCTCCCGGATATCAAACCTATGACATCATGCCTACATTGGGTGGCTTGAAATGGATGGAGGGCACTGTGCCTACTCCTTTTGGCGAAGTCTACCTGTTTATGGACCGCAAAACGATAAAGGTTAAGTCGTCTGGTGGAGTAGGAACACTATATATACCTACTCGTCAAGGTCGCAAAGCTGTAACAATAGAGCCGGATAAAGAATATAAGTTTAATTATCCGGTGAAATAAAGATACTTTGTTTTTAGTAAGTTTGCCTCTCAGTCCTCACAAGCGTGTGAATCGATTGAGAGGTTTTTTATTGACTACATCACAGTTAGTAAAATTGCGAACTGATGAGAAGGTTGTCTTTGATTATTTAACGTTTAGTAGATAGAACTAAATCAACTTAATGACTGTTTCTCTTATAATTAAATTCTAAAACGTTTAAAATATGAGAAAAATAGCTGTTTTTGCAACCTTGTTTTGTTTTGCGTTAAGTGGAGTTGTCGTAGCTCAGCAGCGTGAAGACCCCGATATGACTGCATATAGAGCAAGAAACGGAGGGATACCAGGCTGGCGTCCACAAGATGGTTTAGG